>NZ_JBEZMM010000002.1:0-338117 GCF_040652715.1 Streptomyces sp. NPDC048196
CAGTGGAACGGCGGCATCTACATGGACGCCGTCGAGGAAGCGCTCAAGCACATCGCCGACGAAAAGCGCAAGGACGTCCGGCTGGTCTCCTTCCGCCAGCTCTGCGACTGGCTCGACGCCCAGGACCCGAAGGTCCTCACCGACCTGCGCCGACTCGGGGTCGGGCAGCAGTTCACCGGACGCGGCTGACGACAACGGCGGCGGGCCGGGGCACGGGGACGAGGCCGGCCGAACCCCTGGGGGAAGCCAGGCAGTTGGGCTGAGTTACAGCGTCCGCGAGCCCGTCGCCCAGGCACGGAGCTTCTCGGGGTTGAGTACGGCCCAGATGTGGTGGATCCGGTCGCCGGTGACGTCGAACGCCATCACCGATACGGTGACGCCGTCCCGTTCAGCCACCGGCCCCGGCTGCCCGTTGACCGTACGTTCCACGAGCCTCATGCCGGGCGCCGCCCCCGGCCGGTCGGCGAAGAAGCGTGCGACCTGCTCGGCGCCTTCGACGGGGTGGAGCGCCGCGGTGACGAGTCCGCCGCCGTCACCGGTCGCCGTGGCGTCGGGGGCCAACAAGCCGATGAGAGCGTCGATGTCCTTGGCCTCCCATGCCTGCTTGAAGGCTCTGACGACATCGGCGCGCCGGGCCGTGGTCGCGCCCGCGCCGGGCTCCCCGGCTACACCGACCCCATCCCGTTCCAGTCAGGCAACCCCTACGGCACTTCCCACGTGACCGCCGACGGCCCGCCCGGCGAGGTCACCCTGCAGGCGGCCCGCCACCAGGCCCGCCGCGTCGTCGACACCACAGCTCCCCTCAAGGCCGCCCGCACCGCCTGATCCGCGTGCGCCCCCGTGGTGGCGGGGGCTCACCTGCGGACCGGGTGATACGGGCGCTTCGTGGCTGGCCGGCGTGCCTTCCTAGAGAAGCGCCTTCCTGGCGCCTCCGTGGGGTCAGGATGCTGATGCTCCCGGGATGCGGTTGAAGAGCCGGCCGGCGAGGTCGATGCCGGTGATGGTGCCGTCGGCGTCGCGGGAGAAGTAGCCGCGCTGGCCCTTGAGGCCGCCTTCGGTGACGAGGTACTCGTCGCCGTCGCCGGGGAGGAAGCCGATGGCCGCGGCCGGGTAGTCCGGGGGCATCTCCTCGTCCGATGCCTCGCGGATCTCCGGCTTGATGCCGACCGCCAGGGTGAGGCGGGTGCCGTCGGTGGCGAGGTCGAGGTTCATGGCGTCGATGTCGTAGCGGCCGACGACCTGTTGGGCCTTTTCTGCGTCGTAGGGGAGCGGCTCCGCCGTCTTCTCGACGACGCCGAGGCAGTGCTCCAGCGCCCACCGCACGACGGACTGGTTGAAGGGGTAGCCGTCGGGGCCGACGTTGGCGAGGGAGACCACCGCGAAGTTGCGTTCGGGCACGATGAGCAGTTCGGCGAACTGGCCGTTGCCCGAGCCGCCGTGGCCGATGCCCTGGAGGCCGTCCAGGTCGTGCAGGAACCAGCAGATGCCGAAGCCGTCGCCGAGGGTACTGGCGCGCAGCGCGACCGTCTGCTCCCGCATGCGGTGCAGCTCCGCAACGGGCAACACGCCTTCTCCGTCGCCCAGTTGGAACCGCGCCCAGCGCAGCAGGTCGCTCACCGAGGAGGCGAGGCCGCCGCCGGGGTTGTCGCCGCGCGCGCCCTCCCTGAACGCTCCCCAGGGCCGGGCGGCGCGCAGTTCGCCGTCGTCGCCCCGGTTGTAGCCCACGGCGAACTTGCGGACCATCACCTCCGCCAGTCCGTACACGGTGTCCGACAGGCCCACCGGCTCCAGGACGAGTGAGGCCATGGCCTGCTCGAAAGGCAGGCCCGTGACCTTCTCGACGACCCGCCCGGCCAGGTTGTATCCGGCCTGACTGTATGACGCGCGGGCCCCGGGCCGTGCGATCAGCGGCAGTTCGGACAGCTTGGCCACGAGGCCGGCCAGGGAGCGGTCGCCCTCGCCGTCGTCGATCAGGTTCCAGTCCAGGCCCGCGGTGTGGTTGAGCAGGTTCAGGACGGTGATCTGCGCCGCGGCCTGCTCGTCGGCCAGCTTCAGCTCGGGCACATAGCGCCGCACCGGCGCGTCCAGGTCCACCTTCCCCTCGGCGACCAGGCGCATCAACGCGGTCGCCGTGAAGGTCTTGGACACCGACGCCAGGTGGAAGAGCGTCTTCTCGTCGACCGGCGACGGGTCGGCGAGGCTCGTGACGCCGTGCGAGGCGTAGATCTCCTGACCGTCCAGGAGCACCCCGACGGCGACGCCAGGAACGCCGAGCTCCGTGGCCTGTGTGGTGACGAACTCCGACAGCTTGTTCTGCAACATGGCTCCCCCTTCGGGCACTTGAACTAAGTACGAGAAGGAGCGTAGGGCTCACTTGAACAAAGTGCAAGGCCGGATGGGGGCTGGCTTAACTAAGTTCAAGTAGCATGGCGGTCATGCCGCGAGACACCCTGACCGCAGACCGGATCGTCCGTGAGGCCATCGAGCTGCTCGACGAAGAGGGGCTGGACGGCCTCAACATGCGGAGCCTGGCGAAACGGCTCGGCTCGGCCGCCACGGCCGTTTACTGGCACATCAAGACCAAGGACGAGTTGGTACGGCTCGCCAGCGACGCGATCTGGCGCGAGGTCGAGCTGCCCGATCTCGACACCACCGACTGGCGCACGGCCGCGACCGCCCACGCCACCGGCATGCACGCGATGCTCACCCGGCACCCGTGGCTCGGCCAGGCATTCGGCAGCCACCTCCTGCACGGCCCCGGTCAGGCCCGGCACAACGACCTCAGCCTGGGCATCTACGAGAAGGCGGGTTTCGCCGCCGCCGACGCGGACCGGGCGGCCGCCACCGTCCTCACCTTCGTGCTCGGCAGCACGCTCGGCCCTGCCGCGCAGGTCTCACTGAACCGCCGGCTGAGCAAGAACGGAGCGGACGCCGAGCAACTGATGGCCGACGCCGTGACCCGCGCCACCGAGACCGCCAGGCAATTCCCACGGCTGCGCGAACGCCTCAACACCACGGCCGCCACGGAGTACGCCGCAGCGCCCGACGACACCTTCGCGTTCGGCCTCCAGGCCCTCCTCGACGGCTTCGAGGCCCGCCTCACCGCCGACAACGCCGGTCGCCGCGACTGACCCGTATCCCCATCCCAGTCATCACCCGCCCGCCTTGGCTGTCCCCCTGGCCACGTCGGAGCAGGGCCGATCCGCGGTTCCGCACGAACGCGTCCGCCTAGCATGGCTTCATGGGTGTCAACATCATGCTCGACTTCGAGGTGCACGGGCTGGCCGACGAGGCGCAGACCAAGTCCGTCCTGAGCGGACTCGTCGAACTGATCCGTACGGAAGGCCTGCAGGAGCACGAGGTCGGCCTCGGGTGGAGCGTGGAGGGCGGACGGCACTGGATCTCCGGCGAGACCGACTACCCGATCGGCATCAGTCGCTTCCATACATGGCGTCCACACTTCGAAGCCGCCTTCCGCGAACGGATCCAGGCACTCGCGCCGGCTGCCACAGCTTCCATCAACTGGCGCTATCCGGACGACGACTGACGACGACTGGCGACTTCTGACGACCTCTGACGACTTCCAAGAGCCCTGGCCCAGTGAGCGGCCCAGTGAGCGCCCAGTGAGCGCCCATTGAGCGGCCCATTGAGCGGCCCATTGAGCGGTCCCTTGAGTTGATCTGACGCGGGGAATCAGGCAGCAGGCGACCGTGCGGCCACCGGCGCGGCCTTGCCGCCCGCCCCGCGACGGCAAGGCGGTCTTGTCACCCGTGACGACAAGACCGTCGTCCGCTGCCTGGCCCGCACTGCGCACGCGGATCCAGCAGAACGACGTCTTACGCGACCAGGACTTCCAGTTTCCGCACCGCCGCCTCGGCGACCTCGCCGAAGAACCGCGGACAGGTCCATGCCGCCTCGCTGCGCGCCTGCTCCGCTCGTTCGGGGGTGGGGAAGTCCTCAGGGGCGTAGAAGTGCGCCATGGCGTGCCGGAAGTGGGAGTACCGCAGCTGTGGATGGTCGTCGTCGTGGGCGCACCGGGCCGGGCGCGGCGCGGTGGCGACGGTACGCAGCACCCGCAGCACGTCCTCGGCCACGGCCCGCGCCGGGTCGGGATAGGCGATCTGCAGGGTCTGGTGCGCCGTGAGCAGCAGTACGGCACGCTCGCGCGCGGTGGCGGCCTGCTCGAAGCGCCGAGCCGCCCACAGGCTCAGATCGTCGGCGTACTGCTCGTTCCGGGACGTGTACTCCACCCGCTCGGCGATCTTCTCGATCTGCAGTCGGCCGTCGGCGGCCAGGTATTCCGCGTCCAGGTGCGCGACGTCGCGCGGCGCGAAGAGACGGTCGCGGCCGGTGCGCAGCTGCGTCAGGGACTCCTGCCCGAGCCCGGCGATGAAGGCGGGACACAGCAGCAGTTCCAACGGTGCGCCGTCGTCCCCGTGCTCCGTGCGTTGGCGTTCGTGGCGGACGCGGCCGCCGGCGTAGCTGAGTTCGATGCCGAGCCTGGCGGCCTCCGGTGCGAATTGAGGCAGGAGGGGGTGCGCGTCCCAGGCGTGTCCACAGGGCTCGACGGGGTAATGGCTCAGCGCCTCCTCCAGCGCCTCGATCAGCTCGTCGAGGAGGTCCTTGCGGCGCACCATGCCGGAAATGGCGTACCAGCCCACCGCCCTGACCACCATGATCCGCCCGGCCCGGTCGTCCGGGTCCTCGACGGAACGCAGGGCCCGGGCCTGCTCCTCGATCTCGTCGTAGACATCGGTTTTTGGATAGCCCTCCAGGAGCGCCGACAGGGTGTCGATGGTGGCGTGGGCCTCGGGTGGGAGCCGTGCCGGAATGTCCGAGACCGAGCCGGGGTCGAGGACATGCAGGGCGATGCGCGCGAACCCGGCGGCGTTGCGCGGGCAGCGCCACTCATCGCGCGGGCGGTCCTCGTACCACTCCTGCGTCTCGTCGACGAGGTCCACCAGCCACCCGGCCAACTCCTCGTCCTCTTCGTCGTCGTGGACGTCGTACGGATGGGAGTCGTGCGCGCAGTCCTGTGCCGACAGGACCGGCTCGGCGGCCCTGAGTGCCTGGAGCGCAGCCTCCTTGACCCCGTCGCCGGGCACCCAGGACAGATGCGGCAGGGCCAGCACCAGCCCGAAGATCCACACATAGGCAAGCGGCCCGCCGGGATCGGCGCCCAGCTTCGCCGCGGCATCCAGGACCAGCCGGTCGTGGGCGCCGTCGTGGAAGTCCTCATACTCGAAATGGAGCTTCTCCCAGGCCACGGCGAGCTGTTGGATGTCATCGACGATGGTGTCGCTGGCGGTGCTGGCGGTGCTGGCGGTGCTGGCGGTGTTGCGGGTGTTCCCGCTCCCGCTGGCCTCGGGGTGGGCGGCCGGGCCGGTTTCGTTGTTGGTCACACCAGTCACGACGCGTCGGCCGACGGGCAAGTTCCGGCCATCTCGCTGCGAGCTGACGCGCCGAGCACGATCGCCGCATCACGGTCGCCGCATCACCGATCGCCGACCGAGGGCAGACCGCCCCTATTCCTCGTCGCCGGCTGTGGGCGATTCCTCTGAGGGGAACATGATCGGGCTGACCAGGTAGCGGGTGCGCTGGGGTGAGGGCTCGTTGGTGATCCGGCGCACCAGAACGTCGCGCATTTCGCCGATCATTTCGGCGAGTTCGTCCCGACTGAGCCACATCGCGTGCTGGCGGTAGCCCACCAAGTCTGCGGCGGGTGCGGCGCCGGGCCGGTCGAGGTAAGCGTTGAACTCGGACAGCAGGGTCGCCATCGCCACGGCGAACACCTGCCGATGGTCCTCGACCGTAACCGAAGCGGCGGTGTCGGCGTCGATCGCGGCCCGCTCCCGCCGCAGCCGATAGCGGCGCTCGACGGTGCCGCGCACCCGCTGCTCGCCCGCGATCTCCAGCAGGCCGTTGTCCACCAGTACGCCCACGTGCCGGTACACGGTGGCCTTCGACACGTCCGGCAGCAGCGCGCACAACTCCGAGGTGGTCAGCGTCCGGCCGCCGGACATGGCATGCACGACGCGCAGTCGCACGGGGTGCAGGAGGAGGTCGACCGTGTCCATGCGGTTATGGTCTCACGACTGATACTGTTCTCAAACCTGAGAACGGAGTGCCGTGCGAGCCCCACGACGGCGCAACCCGGCATCGGCCCCAGCGCCGGTATGGGCACCGGCATCGCGTAGGAGCGGACCATGACTGACACATCGCCTCCCCTCGGGCGTCTGCACGACATCGGTGGCGGTCGCCGCCTGATGCTGCACCGTTCCGGCACCGGCGGCCCAACGGCGGTGTTCCTCGCGGGAGTTGGGCTGATGAGCCTGGACTACCTGAACATCCACAACCGGGTCGCCGAGCTGACCATGAGCGTGCTCTACGACCGCGGGGGCAACGGCTGGAGCTACCCCGCCGAACTGCCCCGTACCGCCGGCGAAGTGACCGACGAACTACAGGAACTGCTCCACGCCGCCGACGTTCCCGGCCCCTACCTGCTGATCGGCCACTCCCTGGGCGGGGCCTACGCGCGCCACTACGCCAGGCGCTTCCCCGGCGAGGTGGCCGGCCTGCTCCTGCTCGACCCCTTCCACGAGGACATGGTGACCCGCGCTCCCCGGCAGGCACGGGAGAAGCTCAACGAGATGCTGGAGCAGATGGGAAACCAGGAGTCGGTGGAGCCCACGCCGGAACAATTCGAGGAGTCCCGAGCTCAGATGGCCCAGCACTTCGCCGCATGGCCGGAGTGGGTACGCAAGCCCCTGGTCGCGCGCCACCTCGCCACTTGGCGGACCGCCTCGCGCGAGAACCAGAACCTCTACGACAAGGTCGCCGCCGAGTTCCGGGACGCCCCGGCCACCCCCGACGTGCCGCTGATGGTGCTCACAGCCATGGGGCACGACGCCACCCAGGCCCATCTGTGGCCCGCGGAGCTGCTCCGCGAGATCAACGAGAACAAGCGCGCCCTGCACGCCGAAGTCGCCGCGGAGTCCCCGCGCGGTGAACAGCGGGTCCTCGACGACGCGGGCCACGGGTGGCTGCACGAGGAACGGGCGGACGCGGTGGTCGAGGCCGTCAACCACTTGCTCGCAGGGGCGCGTTGATCGCGCGGCCCGCCGTGTCCTGACGGCGTAAGACGAGAAGGCGACCTGCGCGCCGGCACCGGAAAGGCCCGTTAAACGGCGCACGGGGTCCCCGGGAAGCCCGGGGTGTGCCAGGCTTCGCCGTCACCCGTTATTGCGAGGCCCTCGTAGCCGTCGAGCCCCTCCAGCCAGGTCTGCGCCCCCGTGCCCATCGCGAACGCTGCGGTGGCGTAGGCGTCGGTCGTGGTCAGGTCGGGGCCTACCACCGTGATGGATGCGGGGCCGGCCGCGGGGGTGCCGGTGTGCGGGTTCAGGATGTGGGGGCCGCGCTCGGCGCTGCCGGAGGTGGCGACGGCCAGGTCGCGGCCGGTGACGACGGCGCACAATTCCCCCGGACGCAGCGGATGGGCGATCCCGATGCGCCAGCCGGGCGCCGCCTCACCGCTGAGTTGGAGGTCTCCGCCGCCGTTGACGCAGGTGTGCCGGGCGCCGGCCGCCCGCAGGAGCTGACCGGCGCGTTCGACCGCCCAGCCCTTGACCAGTCCGGACGGGTCGAGAGTGCCGTCCGGGGTGGCGCTGAACCAGCCGTGGGTGGCGGCTCCCACCTGCTCGCACAGGTCGAGGACCTCGGGTACCTCCGCGGGGCAGTCGTCGAGTCCGATCTCGCCGCGGGCGAGCCGGCTGATGGCGCTGTCGGAGCGGTAGGTCGAGAAGACCTCGTCGACGTGGTGGAGCCAGGCGACGGCGTCGCGCAGGGCGGCCTCGATGGCGGGGGTGCGGGCGTCGCGGATGTCGAAGGAGAACACCGTGCCCATCGCCCGCTCGACATGGTGCAGACCGCGCCGGAACTCAGACACCGGCCCGGTCCAGTGCGCTCTGCAGGGACCGGATGTATCCCGCACTGGTGTAACTGGCGCCGGACACCGCGTCGATGTGGGCGCTGTGCGCGCTCAGTGCCTCCTGCGACAGACGCGGCAGGGCGTAGGCGGCGATCTCACGGTCGCGGCCGTTCTCGGACGGGGCGCGCAGCACCTTGACCGCTGTCAGCCGGCCGGCCTTGACGGTGGCCATGACCTGCACGATGCCGTAGCGGGTACTGATCGAGGCGCCGGTGTAGGTGCCGTCGGCCGGACGGCTGCCCCGGGAGGCGGGCCCGGAGGGTGTCGGGGCCGGTGCGGCACCGGTCCGGGCCGGGTCGCCGGTCAGGTCGGCGGGCTGGTGGGGTTTGAGGGAGAGCAGGAGGACGACCAGTGCGCTGGTCGACGCTGTGGTCAGAACGGCTCGGCGCACGGCGGACTCCTCAGAACTCGAACGACTCGTGGTGGATGTGGCGTCGGGGTATGCCGGCACCGCGCAGCGCCCGCCGGGCCGCGGTGGTCATGCCGGGCGGACCGCACAGATACACCTCGTGCGCGGCCAGGTCCGGCACCAGGCGACTCAGTGCGCGGGCCGTCAACGGCGCGGAGTACACGGCGGGTTCGTCGACGAAATAGTGGACGGCCGCACCGCGGGCCGCGGCGATCGCATCGAGCTCGGTGCGCAGCGCGAGGTCCTCGGGGCGCCGCGCCCGGTAGACCAGCGTGACCTCATCGGGGAGGGTTTCGAAGAGGGCCCGCAGCGGGGTGATGCCCACGCCGCCCGCGAGCAGCAGCACCTTGGATGCGCGCTGCCGCGCCGCGGTGAAGGCGCCGTACGGGCCCTCGGCCCACACCCGGGTGCCGGGCCGCAGCCGGGCCAGGGCCGCGCTGTGGCCGCCGGCCTCCTTCACGGTGATGCGCAGGTGATGGGGGAGCGGCGGTGCGGAGAGGGAGTAGGGGTTGGCGGTCCACCACAGGCCCGGTGCCAGGAAGCGCCAGCGGAAGAACTGGCCCGGCCGGGCGCCGAGTTCGTCCAACCGTTCGCCGGTGAGGTGCACCGAGACCACGCCCGGTGCCTCCGGGCGGACCTCGGTGACCCGCAGGCGGTGGCGCCGGGCACGGCGGATCGGAGCGATAAAGCGGTACCCGGCGATCAGCGCTGCCACCAGCGCATACATGGCGTACCAGGCGAGCTGGGCGGGCCGTCGCCCCACGAAGTCGGCGCCGTTGGAGAGTTGATGACCGAAGGCGAGGAAGATCGCCAGGTAGGTGGCGAAGTGGAGGTAGTGCCAGGCCTCGTAGCTCATCCGGCGGCGGGCGAACCGCGCGGAGACGACACCGGTGCCCACCAGCAGCAGGAAGCCCGCGGTGGCCTTGAGCATGTCCGGGTAGTCGAGGACGAGGGTGGTCGCCTCGTGCAGGACACCGCTCCTGGTGGTGAGGGTGTAACCCCAGATGATCAGGAGGATGTGCGCGAGCACCAGTGAGACGGTGTAGCGGCCGCCCGCCGCGTGCCAGCGGGCCAGGCGGTCGGTGCCCAGACTGTGGTCGAGCAGCGGCACGCGGGCCATCAGCGCGACCAGTACCGCGCAGGCGTATCCGGCCAGCAGCCCGGTGATCCGGCCGGCGCCGGTCAGCCAGCCCGCCGGACCCACGACCGACGGCGTACCGGTCCACCACAGGGCCAGCACACCGGCCGCCCCCGCCCAGATCACGCCGTGCGCGAGCAGGGGGGCCAGGGACGGCGGCCACCGCGGCGGGGTGCTGCCGGTGATGGTCCGGCGGGTGGCGGAGACGGTGCTCATGGAGGCTTCCCTTCCGTGGTCGGCGCCAGCGTCGCAGCGCAACCTCTGAAGACCCTCTGAGCGGCGCACCCGCCGCCTGATTCACAGGAAACTCAGAGCCGGCTCATACCTCCGCCGGCCACCGGGCGGGGGATGCTGGAGGCACCATGCACATGCACCGCACCCCCGCCCCGCTGCACAGCGCCGACGGCTCGCCGGTACGGGTCCTCGTGATCGACGACGAGCCGGACCTCACCGAGGTGCTCTCCGGCGCCCTGGCCGGCGAGGGCTGGGAGGTCCGCAGCGCGGCCGACGGCGCCTCCGCGCTCGCCGTGGCACGGACCTTCCGCCCGCACGCCGTCGTCCTGGACTGGATGCTGCCCGACATCGACGGCCTGCAGGTGCTGCACCTGCTGCGCCGCGAGCTGCAGACGGTCTGTGTCCTCTTCCTCACCGCACGTGACGCCGTCGAGGACCGGATCGCCGGGATCACCGCGGGCGGCGACGACTACGTGACCAAGCCGTTCAGCCTGGAAGAGGTGCTGGCGCGGCTGCGCGGTCTGCTGCGCCGGGCCGGGATGGCCCGTGAGCCGGACGGCGACCGGCTGGTCGTCGGCGACCTCGTGATGGACGAGGAGGCGCGGGAGGTCCTCCGCGCCGGCCAGCTCGTCGAACTGTCCCGCACCGAGTTCGAGCTGCTCCGCTTCCTGATGCGCAATCCACGGCGGGTACTGTCCAAGGCGCAGATCCTGGACCGCGTCTGGTCCTACGACTTCGGCGGCCGGTCCCACGTCGTCGAGCTCTACATCAGCTATCTGCGCAAGAAGATCGACGTCGGCCGGACCCCGATGATCCACACCGTCCGCGGTGTCGGATACGTCCTCAAGCCGGAGTCCCCGTGACGCGGATCGGTCCCCGCACCCTGCGCAGCCAGCTCACGGCCGGTCTGGTCGCCCTGCTGGCGCTGGCCTGCCTGGCGGTCGGCATCACCACGGTCGTCGCGCTCGAAGGGTTCCTGGTCAGCCGCCTGGACCAGCAACTCTCCGCCTCCGCGGGCCGGTTCGCGGTGAGCCTGGAGCACGAGGCCCGGCCGGACGCCGACAACCGGCCGGACACCCGCGGCCAGTCCGACGGCACCTTCGGCGCCCGGCTGCTGCGCGGCACACCCACCCAGGCGGCCGTCGTACGGGACCAGACGGATGCCGCGGTGCCGCTGTCCGCCGAGGACCGCCGTGCGTTGGCGGCTCTGCCCACCGACGGTTCCGGACACAGCGTCCGACTGGCCGCGCTGGGGCGGTACCGCGTCAACGCGGTATCCGGCGACGACGGCGACGTCCTGGTCACGGGCCTGCCGCTGCACCCCGTCGAGGAGACCGTGCACCGGTTGGAGGCGGTGGAGGCCGCGGTGTTCGGCGGGGCGCTCGTGGTCACGGGCGTCCTGGGCGCCCTGTGGGTACGGCTGTCGCTGCGCCCCCTGCGGCGCGTCACCACCACGGCCGCCCGGGTCGCCGAGCTGCCGCTGGCCAGCGGAGAGGTGGCGATGCCGGATCCGGTGCCGGTGGCCGACCCGCGCACCGAGGTCGGGCAGGTCGGTACCGCCCTCAACCGGATGCTCGGCCACGTCGGCAACGCACTGGAGCGCCGCCACGCCAGCGAGAACAGGCTGCGGCACTTCGCCGCCGACGCCAGTCATGAGCTGCGGACTCCGGTGGCGAATGTCCGGGGCCATGCGGAACTCGCCCTCCGGCACCAGGGGCCGGTACCCGGCGAGATCCGGCGTTCCCTGGAGCGCATCCAGGCCGAGTCGGAGCGCATGAGCCGGCTGGTGGACGACCTCCTGCTGCTCGCCCGCCTCGACGCCGGCCGTGCGCTGGAACGCACACCGGTGGATCTGACCCGGCTCGTGCTCGACGCGGTCGACGACGCGCGGGCGGCCGGCCCCCGTCACCGGTGGCTGCTCGACCTCCCCGAGACGGCCGTGACCATGACCGGTGACCAACACCGCCTGCACCAGGTCGTCAGCAATCTGCTCGCCAACGCCCGGACCCACACCCCGCCCGGGACCGCCGTGACGGTGCGACTCGCCGCCGACGACCACGACGTCCGGCTGACGGTCCTGGACGACGGCCCCGGCGTGCCCGAGGAGATCCAGCCGGAGGTCTTCGGCCGCTTCGTCCGCGTCGACCACAGCCGCTCCCGGGCGGCCGGCGGCACCGGCCTGGGACTCGCCATCGTGGAGGCCGTCGTCACCGCCCACCACGGAGCGGTCTCCCTGACCAGTCGCCCCGGTCACACCGAGTTCACGGCCACCTTCCCCGCGGCGGCATCCGGTCGGTGAGTTCCACGAACGGCTCCCCGTCACCACCACCCCAGGCGTCCCGCCGGTCCGGCATCGTCAGGTCAGCGTTGGCTCCCGGCGGGCAGGCGGCCGGGGAAGACGTCCGTCCATGGCCGGGAGCGCGCGGGGAGGCCGGCCGGTCAGGGAGCGTCGGCGCCCGGGTCGCTGTCGCGGCGTAGTTGCTGCCGGTCGACCTTGCCGTTGGCGTTGCGGGGGAGGGCCGGGAGGTGGTGGACGGCATCGATGGTGATGCCGCGCGGCAGGCGGGTGGCGCAGTGGCGTTTGAGGGTGAGCAGTGGGGGCGGGGTCGTGGTGGCCGGGACGATGAAGGCGGTCAGCCGGGTGTCGAGGGCGGAGCGGGTGACCAGGGCCGCGGCCTCCGAGACATGGGGGTGGGAGGAGAGGGCCGCCTCGATCTCGGTCAGATGCATCCGGATGCCGTGGATCTTCACGGTGTCGTCGAGGCGGCCGAGGTAGAGGAGGTCGCCGTTCTCGGCGCGGCGTACGCGGTCGCCGGTGCGGTACCAGCCCTGGTGCGGTGGCCGGTTCCAGTAGCCGAGCATGACGGTGGGGCCGGCGACGGCGAGTTCGTTGTCGGGGGCGAGGATCATGACGTCGTTGCCGCAGGTGGGGCGGCCGATGGGCGTGGGGGTCGGCGGGGGCGTCGCGTCGGGTGGCGGGAGTTCGTAGGCGGTGCAGACGTTGGTTTCCGTGGGGCCGTAGAGGTTCAGGAAGCGCTTGCCCGGCCAGTGCCGGCGTAGCCGGTGGAGGTCGTCGGGCGGGAAGACCTCGCCGGCGAAGAGCACCGCACGCAGATGCGGCAGCGGCCGGTCCAGGAGGCCGCCGGCGCGCATCATCAGCTGGAGGGCGGAGGGGACCGAGTACCAGACGGTGAGCTGCCGGTGATCGAGCAGCTCGGTCAGCGCCCGGGGTGCGTAGGCGAGGTCGGCGGGGATGAGGTGGACCGAGGCGCCGGCGGCGAAGGCGGTGTAGAGGTCCAGTACGGAGAGGTCGAAGTTGAGGGGGGCGTGGTTGGCGAAGCGGTCGGACGGGGCGGCGTGGAGGGTGTCGACGGCCCAGTCGACGAAGGCCAAGGCGTTGCGGTGGCTGAGGCAGACGCCTTTGGGGCGGCCGGTGGAGCCCGAGGTGTAGAGGATGTAGGCCGGGGAGTCGGGTGCCAGACGGGGGCGCGGAGCACAGCGGGACGTGGCGCCCGGGGTGTGGTGCGGTTCGGCCGGGTGGTCGAGGAGGAGTGCGGTGCCGGGCCGGGTGACGGCCGGGGCGCGGTCCGCAGTGGTGAGGACGGCGGCCGGAGTGCAGTCCTCGATGATCTGCGCGGCGCGGTGCGCCGGGTTGAGCGGGTCGATGGGGACGTAGACGGCGCCGAGGCGAAGGACGGCCTGGGTGGCGGCGACGGCCCGGACGGTCTTGTCGGTCCAGATGGCCACCCGGTCGCCCGCCGTGACTCCGATGCGGTGCAGCTCGTCCGCCAACTGGTCTGCTGCCACGTCGAGTTGGGCGTACGTGAGGGTGGTGACGGGGTCGGCGACGGCCGGTGCGCCGGGGGTGCGGCGGGCCGCGCGGGTCACCAGGTCGTGGAGAAGGGGGGAGCGGGTCACAGGCCGAGCCCCTTGGCGATCAGCTCGCGCTGAATGTCGGAGGTGCCGGAGAAGGTACGGGCCGGCAGCGCGTCGCTCAGGGCGCGCGCGATGTCCGTACGGGTGGAGAAGGACGAGCCGCCGAAGAGCTGCGTGGCGTCCAGGGCGGTCTGGATGGCGCTCTCGGCGGTGTGGAGCTTGCTCAGTGCGATGTCGAGCGGGGTGTGCTCGCCGCGGTCCAGGAGCCAGCAGGTGCGGTAGAGCAGGAGCCGGGCGGTCTCCAGGCGGAGCTTCATGTCCGCGATGCGGTGGGAGACGGCCTGGTGGGCGGCGAGGGGTTGCCCGAACTGCTCGCGGGTCGCGGCGTGTTGGACGGACTCTTCGACGAGGCGGGACATCTGTCCCAGGTACGCGGCGAACAGACAGCTGCGCTCCCAGCGCATGGAGGACTGGAAGAGGGCGGCGCCCTGCCCCGGGCGTCCGACGACGCGGGTGGCGGGCACGGGCGTGTCGGTGAAGGTGACGGCGGCCGCCGGGCAGGTGGTGAGGGCCGGCTTGTCGAAGGGGTCACCGACGGTGACGCCGGGGGTGTCGCGGTCGACGGCGAAGCAGGTGACGCCGAGGAAGCCGAACGCCGGGTCGGTGACCGCGTAGACGAGCAGGAGATCGGCGACGGGGGCGTTGCTGACGAAGGACTTGGTGCCGTTGAGGAGGTAGTGGTCGCCGTGCCGCTCGGCCGTGGTGCGCAGGGCGGTGACGTCCGAGCCGGCTCCCTCCTCGGTGATCGCGTTGGCGCCGATCGCGGTGCCGTCGGCCAGGCGCGGGACGAGCTCCTCGCGCAGGGCGTCGTGGCCGTGCTCGGCGATCGGCATGACCGTGGCGAAGAGATGGGCCAGAACGGAGAACAGCAGGCCCATGTCCGGGCAGCCGCGCCCGGCCGCCTCGACGGCGCGAGCGGTGGTCACGGCGTCGTACCCGCGCCCGCCCAGTTCTTCGGGAACCGACAGACCGGTGAGGCCGAGCTCGGCACCGGCGCGCCAGTGGTCGCGGACGGCGGCGGGCGTGCGCGAAGCGGTGCCGCCGAGTGCGCGGGCGCCGGCCAGCACACGGTCGTACACGGCCTGCTGGTGGTCGGTCCAGGAGAAGTCCATGGGCGGGCCCTTCAGGGAGGCGGGAGGATCAGCGGTAGTGGGAGATGACGTGCTCGCCGAAGAGCCGCAGCTGCTTCTTCGTCTCCTCCAGCGGCATCAGCCCCTGCTCCACGTACAGGCCGAACCAGCTCAGTTCGCCGTCGTTGCCGTAGCAGGAGGCGACCTCGGCGACCTGGCTGCGGACCTGCTCGGGGGTGCCGCCGAGGGCGTACTGCGAGTCGAACATCCGCTGTACGGTCCATTCGCTCTTCGGCAGCATCCGGCCGGGGTACTTCTCGTCGTCGTCGGCCAGCCGGAACGCCTCCCAGAAGCCGAAGTCGCCGAGGTACTCGTTGAAGGCGGCGTAGGTGGTGCGTTCGGTGATGTCGTACAGCTCCTCCGGCGTGTCCGCGAAGTGCAGGGAGCGCATGGCGCCGACGCCCTCGCCCAGCTTCAGGTCGCGGCCGTGCTCGGCGGCGGTCTGCTGGTAGGCACGGCACAGGTCGACGAATTTCTCCGGCCGCGAGCCGAGGATCCAGGGCGTGATGTTCTCGCGGGCGGTGTAGCGGATGGTCTTCTCACTGAGGGAGAACGGCTGCATCAGCGGCGGGTGGGGCTGCTGGTAGGGGGCCGGGACGACCGAGACACGGCGGATGACGCCGTTCTCGTCCAGCTCGCCGGGGGCGCCGTACTTCTTGGTCCACTCCTGGGCCGGCCAGCGGGTGATGCCCTGTTCGTAAGGGAAGGGCACCTGGTAGTACTGGCCGTTGTAGTCGATCGTCTCCTGCGTCCAGGCCATCTTGACGATCTTCATGTACTCCTCGTACACGCTGCGGTTGTGATCGTCGGTCGCCGAGCCGTCCATCGGGGTGCCGCGTACGCGGGTGTGCTGCCCCATCACGTTGAGCCAGCGGTCCTGGAAGCCGCGGGCGAATCCGCCGTAGATGCGCCCCTTGGTGAGGTGGTCCAGCATCGCCAGCTCCTCGGCGACGCGCAGCGGGTCCCAGGAGGGCAGTACGAGGCCGAGCGGGCTGAACTTGATGCGTTCGGTGCGGGCGGCGAGGTCCGCGTAGAGCAGCAGTGGGGCGACGGAGATCTCGAAGCCCTCGGAGTGGAAGTGGTGTTCGGTGGTGGAGAGGACATCGAAGCCGACCTCGTCCGCGAGCTGGGCGATCTCGCGGACCTCGGTGAGCATCTCCTGGTACTTCTCGTTGTTGCGGCCGATGGGGCGCAGGCGCTCGCGCTCCTCGAAGGTGGCGGGGATGGTCGGGGTGATGAAGAGGAGGAACTTCATGGCTGTTCCGTTCTGCCTTCCCTGGGTCTTGGTGGACTTCGGCCGGTCGGCCGCAGCTTTCGGCTCCGTCGGCTGAGCTGTTCCGGGGCGGTTCGGTTACGGGACGACGGTGGTCGCGGTCATCAGGAACTCCGCGAGATGGCCGTCATGGGGGAGACCGGGTACGTAGGTGCTGGTGGGGCGGGTGCCGAGGAAGACGTTGCGGATGGTGGGATCGCTGACGGCCGCGGCGACCAGGGCGGCGTCGTCGGTCAGCGTCATCAGGGCCAGGCTGTGCCGCAGCGGTCCGAGGCCGTCGCGGCGGTTCCAGGGCGCCACCCATACGCAGGGGAACGGCATTTCGGCACCGAGCACGGGGTCCTGCGGGTCGGTGACGAGGTGGAGGGCGGGGCGTAGCGCGGCGCTGCCGTCGCCCAGGTCGGCGACCAGGCCGTCCGCTCCGAGCAGTGCTTCGGTTCCCGTCGCCCGCCGTGCGAGGTGGGCGCGCAGCGCGTGGGCGCGGGCGAGCGGGGTGACGGGCAGGACCGCGTCGGGGGCTTCGGGTCGCCGGACCGGGAGCCGGGCGAGCCGGGCTGCCAGTGCCTCGGCCACCGGGCGGGGGTCTCCCTCGACGAGCAGTGCGGTGGCGTTCACACACCCGAGCCCACCGCCGGAGGTGAGGGACTCCTCGATGACGTCCAAGTGGCCGCGCCAGTCGGCGCCTTCGGAAAGGAGGATCTTGGAGCGGCCGGGGCCCTGGACGAAGACCGAGGTGTCCGCGCCGTAGCGGCGTACGACGTCATCGCCACCGAAGACGACGGACCGGTCGGCCGCCTCCACCAGTGCGTCACCGACCTCGTGGCCGCCGGGGAGGAGTGCGCAGTGCGCGGGGTCCAGGCCGGCCGCGCGCAGGGCGTGGACCAACCGGGCCGGGGTGAACGGGTCGCGGCGTGAGGGGCGTACCGCGACCCGGTAGCCGAGGGCGAGGGCGGTGAGCCATTCGAGGTGCGGCCCGGGGTGGTTGCCGGGTGCGAGGACGGCGAGGACGTCGCCCCTCCGGGTCCAGACGGCGCCCGGGGCCGTGGCGGGGGCCTCGCCCGCCCACGGGTAGCGGGCCGCCACCGCCGTCGGCCGCTGGCCGGCCGCGCCGGCCGCGATGGCCGCGGCGCCGGTGGCGAAGAGGCGGAGCGCGGCACGGGGGGTGGCCAGCGGCAGTCCGGCCGTCCGGGCCACGGCGTGGCAGTAGTCCTCCGGGCCCTCGCCGTCCAGGGTGGCGGTGGCGAAGAGGCGGCCCGCGGCGGCGATCACCTTCCGTGTCCCGTCGGCCGAGGGGGCATCGGCCCGGCGCATCTCCTCGATGGTGCGGGCCACGGCCAGCCGTGGCACCCTCGCCAGGTCGGCGAAGGGGCGGCCCGCGACATCGGATACGGCCTCGCGGCGGTGGGGCGCGTAACTTCCCGACGGCACAAGGGCGTTGATGGTGCGCGGCGCCGAAGCGGTGGGGGCGGGCATGCTCAGTACACGCCCTCGATGATCTCGCCCTCGGCCTCGGCGTACGGCGCGACGTCGGCGACCGCGTCGGCCGGATGGCCGGGCACCGGGGCGACCCGGGTCGCGAGGTCCCGTTCGAGGTTGTTGGGGAGCAGGGTCTCGCGGGTGAGGGTGTGCGCGAGGACCCGTCCGCGGGCTCCGTACGGCACGGCTCCCCGGCCGGAGGCGGGGTCCACGATCTCCATGAGGAAGCCGGTGTAGCAGGGAACGAAGACCGCGCTGCCGTCGTCGTACGAGCCGTCCGCCGGCGCGTCCGCGGCAGTGGGGACGTACTCCGGTGACACGCCGGTGATGGTGTTCCCGTACGCACCGCGCAGCTTCACCCGGGGGAAGACCTCATGACGCAGGATGTCCCGGGTGTCACGGTCCATCGATGCCCCGCTCCACAAGATGGTGTGGACGCTGCGGTTGATCAGCTCCACCGCGCGCGGCGACTGTGCGAGCACCTCCAGCAGCGGCGGGGTGCAGAACATCACGTCGATGGTCTGGGTCGTCAGCAGGTCCATGGTCTGGGAGACCAGGTGCTCGATGTAGTGCTGGGCCTCCTCGGTCCGGCCGGTGCGCATCAGCTCCTTGACCCAGCGCGGGTCGAGGTCGATGTGCAGCGGAACGGCCGACCGCAGCGAGGTCAGTTCCCGCAGGACATGACCCACGGCATGCGGGCCGGTCGGGGCGATCAGCAACCAGTTGCCGCCCTGCGGGACCTGCTCACGGTCCAGGAACGAGGACCACCAGCCGGCCTGCCGGCGGAACTCGTGGAAGTCGACGATGCGGCGCGGCCGGCCGGTGGTGCCTCCGGTCTCGAAGACCCGCATGGGCCCGGCGCCGGCGAGGCCCTTGGGCACGAGGTCGCCGACCGGGACCGTACGGATCTCGTCGGTGACGTCGGGCAGCAGCGCCAGATCGGCGAGCGTGGTGACGTCCTTGCGCGGGTCGAAGGAGAAGGTGCGGGCCTTCTCCAGCCAGAAACGGGAGCCGGTGTCCGGACCGAAGTGCCAGTCCATCGCCGCCCGGACCAGGTCGTCGGCGCGGAAACCGGGGCCGTCGGAGGCGACGAGCGCGGTGGGGGTGCGGGTGTCCATCACGGTGTCCTTCAGGGTGTCCGGCGGAAAAGGGGGCGGCGGCTCAGACGGAGGCGCCGAGGTCGGCGAAAAGGGCGGCGATCACGGGCCCCGGGTCACGCTCCGCGAAGAAGTGGCCGCCGGGCGGGTCGGTGTACAGGTGTCGGCGGTACGTGCCGGGCGCTGCCTGCGCGGACCAGGCCGCCAGCCCCTCCGGGGTGGTCAGCGGGTCCTGGACACAGCCGAAGACCGATACCCGGCAGCCCAGCGGCGGGGCGGGGGCGGGCCGGTAGCCCTCGGCCATGGTGATATCGGCGCGCAGGGCCCGGACGAGCAGCGGTGCCAGCTCGTGGTGCTCCAGCAGGGGGCGCGGAATCGCGCCGAACGCACCGACGCGCGACCAGAGTTCCTCGGGCGGCAGGTCGGCGAAGAACGGGATCCGGCGCGGGGCCCAGGGCGCGTCGTAGGCGGCGATGGCCAGGGCGTACGGCGCGGTGCCCCAGCGGTCGCGCCAGGCGCGGGCGAGGGCGAAGGCCAGGCAGCCGCCCAGGCTGTAGCCGAAGAGGACCAGCCGGCCGGCCCGCCGGGGGTCGGGCAGTTCGGTGCACAGCTTGTCGGTGACGTGGGCCAGGTCGGTGTGCACCGGCTCGTCGCCGCGCAGGAGCCCATGGCCGGGCAGGTCGACCGCCAACAGCCGGACGTCCGCGGGAAGGTGCGGGACCCACCCCTCGTAGGTCTGCGGAGTGCCGCCGGCATAGGGCAGGCACACCAGCGTCGTGGTCGCGTGGTCGTCCCCGGCCAGCGGCCGCGACCAGGGCCGCTCCGGTCTCGCCCCCGGCATCAGAAGAGTGGCGCGGCGGCCGGGGCGCGCAGCGAGCCGAGGTGCGGATGCCAGAGGTGGTCCGGGTTGTTCTCCACGGTCTCGATGACCTCGCGCATGGCGGCCAGGACCGGCGGCCGGTCGGTGTTGTAGACGTTGCCCTGGAGCAGCCGCAGGACGTCCAGCCGATAGCGGGGGTCCTGGACGAAGGCGGTGAACAGGATGTTGAGGCGGTAGTAGAGGGTGATGAAGTCGTACCAATTGGTCAGCCCGCGGCGTTGGGCGGCCTCGTACTCCGCGAACCTCAGCCGGCGGAAGTCCCCGGCCTCGGCGGCGGCGAGCACGTCCTTGCACAGCAGTCGGGCACCGTGCATGGCGATGCCCACGCCGCTGGCGAAGATCGGGTCGACGAAGCGGGCGGCATCGCCGACCATCGCCCAGCCGTCGCCGGTGATCTGCCGCATGGCGTAGCTGAAGTCGCCCTCCACCTTCAGCGGGCGGACAGGGGTGCAGGCGCGGAGCGCCGCGGCCAGTTCGGGCCGTTGTTCCAGTGCCCCCCAGAAGAACTGCTCCCGGTCGCCGCCGGCTTGCCGCAGCCGGCTCTTGCGGGAGACCACGCCGACGCTGGTGACGGTGTCGGTGATGGGGATCTGCCACACCCAGCTGTCCTCGGCGGGCAGGAAGTGGACGAAGAGGTAGCCGGCGAGCTCGTCGCGGGAGGCGAGGGCGTCGCGGTCCAGGCCGCCGAACCAGCCGTGCACGGCGTACTGGTCGAAGGTCGGGTCGGTGACCTTGAGGCCCAGCTGGCGGCCCAGGACGGTGCCGCGTCCGCTGGCGTCGATCACCATGCGTACGGTGGCCTCGTGCTCGCCGCCGCCGGAGGTGTGGACGATGTGCGGATGGTCGCCCTCGAAGTCCACCCGGCGGACGCGGGCGCCCTCGAAGACCTTGGCGCCGAGACTGCCGCTGTGCTCCAGCAGCAGCTGGTCGAAGTGGCCGCGGTCGACGTGGTAGGTGTAACTCTGGGTTCCCCAGAGGTCCTTGTCCTCGGCGAAGGCCAGATCGGCGACGTCGAAGGCGTCACTGGCGCGGGCGCCGGCGGGTGAGGTCCAGGCGGCGCCGTACTTCTTCGGGAAGCCGGCCGCATCGACCTTCTCCAGCGCGCCGATCTCCGCCAGTACGGGAGTGGTGGCCGGGACCAGCGATTCCCCCACATGTTCGCGCGGGAACGTCTCCCCCTCGAAAACGGCCACCGAAAGACCCGCCCGCGCCAAATAGGAAGCGGCCGTGGAACCGCCCGGACCGCCCCCGATGATTCCGATATCGAAATCGGTCATGCGATGCCTCCTCAGATCCGCGCCGGAGTTTCCGACAATTCCGCGAGCAGGGTCGCGATGCTGTCGATCGTCGCAAAGTTGGAGCCCACCACCTGGTCGTGCGGAATGGAAATTCCATGGGCCGTCTGAAGGTGGCCGATGAGCTGGACGGTGGTGAGCGAGGTGAGAATCCCCCATTCCAGGAGCGGCGCGTCCAGCGCGATCTCCTCCTCCCGGGAGCCGAGTACCTGGCTCTGGAGGTAGTCCCTGACGACGTCGGCCGCCTCGTCCTTGGTCATTGCGCTGCACCCTCTCGTACCGCCGGGCCGTTCTGACCCGGCTAGCTGACCACAGGAGAGAGGGCCGAACCACACCCGATTCGCAATGAATCGATCACGTTCCCTGATCGATTCCCCGGGTTTTCAGATGCGTTGACGGCGCGCGGTATCAATTCTCAGTACTGGTTGTTCATCGGCGTGACCGGCTGCTAATTTTCGGCCAACCCGTGAAAGGACTCTCTGTGTCTGATTTCCTGTACGACGTCGGAATCATCGGTGGCGGCCCCGCGGGGTCGACCATGGCGTCCTATCTCGCGCAGGCCGGTCTGTCCTGCGTCGTACTCGAAGCCGAGCATTTCCCGCGGCCGCACGTCGGCGAATCCCTGGTGCCGGCCACCACACCCGTACTGGCGGAGATAGGCGCTCTGGAGAAGGTCGAGAAGGCGGGCTTCCCCCGCAAGTTCGGAGCGGCCTGGACGGCGGCGGTGGACGACTCGATCCCGCGGCTCGGATTCCAGGGCCTGCACAGCGGATTCCGGCTGGCGGACGTCCAGTTCAGCGAGCGCGACCAGCCCGGGGTCCACCAGGACCACACGTACCACGTGGACCGGGGGCGCTTCGACGAGCTGCTGCTGGAGCATGCCTCCGAGCTGGGCGCAGAGGTCCGCCAGGGCGCCCGCGTACAACGCGTCGACCTGGACGGCGACATCAAGCACCTCACCTACCGCGAGGGCGGCAACGAGTCGTCGCTGTCGGCCCGGATGGTCGTCGACGCCAGTGGCCGCGGTACCCACCTCGGACGGCAGCTGAAGCTCAAGGAGCCCGACCCGGTCTTCGACCAGTACGCCGTCCACACCTGGTTCGAGGGGCTGGACCGGCAGGCGGTCAGCGGCACCGAGGACCGGGCGGACTACATCTTCGTCCACTTCCTGCCGCTCACCGACACCTGGGTGTGGCAGATCCCCATCACCGACACGATCACCAGCATCGGCGTCGTCACCCAGAAGAGCCGCTTCAAGCAAGCCGCCGCGAACGACCTGGAAGCCTTCTTCTGGGACTCCATCGACACCCGTCCCGAACTGGGCCGCGCGCTGCGCGCCGCCCGGCGGGTCCGCCCCTTCAAGGCAGAGGGCGACTACAGCTACGCGATGCGCGAACTGTGCGGCGACGGCTGGCTGTTGGTCGGCGACGCGGCCCGCTTCGTGGACCCGATCTTCTCCAGCGGCGTCAGCGTCGCCCTCAACAGCGCCCGGCTGGCCGCGCGCGACATCATCGCCGCGCACAAGGCCGGGGACTTCGCCCGGCAGCGGTTCGCGAGGTACGAGGGCAAGCTGGGCAAGGCCGTCCGCAACTGGCACGAGTTCATCTCCATCTACTACCGCCTCAACATCCTCTTCACCGCCTTCGTCCAGGACCCGCGCTACCGCGTCGACGTCCTGAAGATGCTCCAGGGCGATGTGTACGACGCCGAGGAACCGGCGGCGCTCGGCAGGATGCGGGAGGTGCTGCGCGAGGTCGAGGCCGACCCGAACCACCTGTGGCACCGGCACCTCGGATCACTGCGGGCCACCGCCCCCGCAACGGGCCGCTGACGGCGACCGGAAAGGCGATCATCATGGCTCGTACGGACAACAACAGCGCCGGCATCGCCCGGCCCTGGTGGTTCTGGACCGGTGTGGTCCTCTCCTGCGCGGGGGTCGGCCTGCACCTGCCGATGTTCTTCGCCATGCGCTCGATGCACTACCGCATGGCCGGGATGGGAATGGGCGGTTCACCCGACATGATCGCCGGCATGGTCCTGCTGGTGGTGGGACTGGTCGCCGCCGTCATCGGGCTGGTCCGGCACCGGCCCTCGGACGAGGGCACTTCCGCGGCCGGCCGCTACCGCGTGGAGCCCGGCCCCGACGACCGGCTCAGCCCGGCCCACCGACGGCTGATCGCGGCACTCTCGCTGGCCCTGGTCATCGACGTGATGAAGCCCGCCACGCTCGCGTTCATCATCCCGGGGATGCGTGAGGAGTACGGAATCAGCCCTGCCGAGGCGGCCGCGCTGCCGGTGGTGGCGCTGGCCGGCACCATCGCCGGTTCACTGGTCTGGGGTTGGCTCGCCGACCGCCTCGGCCGCCGGGCCACCATCCTGCTGTCCTCCCTGATGTTCATCACGACCACCGTGTGTGCCGTGATGCCCACCTTCGAGTGGAACCTCTTCATGTGCCTGGTGATGGGGATCGCGGCCGGCGGGCTGCTGCCCATCGTGTACGCACTGATGGCGGAGTCGGTGCCGGCCCGTCAGCGCAGCATCGTCATGGTGCTCCAGGCGGGCCTGGCCACGGTCGCCGCGTACTTCTTCACCAGCGCGCTGGCCGCCGTCCTGATCCCGGTCTTCGGCTGGCGCATCATGTGGCTGGTGCACTTCCCGTTCGCCGTCGCCATCATCGTGATGAACCGGTGGATTCCCGAGTCCCCGCGCTTCCTGGTGCGCTACGGCCGGGTCGCCGAGGCCGAACGGATCCTGGCCGACTACCGGATGGTGCTGGCCGACGGGGACCGCCCGCCGGCCGAACTCCCCGGGCGCCAGGGCACGGTGGCGCCTCTCTTCGGGCGCGGGGCGCTCGCCAAGACCCTCGTCGTCGGCAGCTATGCGCTCTCCTGGTCCCTCGTCAACTGGGGCTTCATGACCTTCCTGCCCACGCTTCTGGGCAAGGCCGCCGGCGGCCGGGTGCTGCCCCTCTCCTCGCTCCTGGCCATACCCGGCACCGTCCTGGTGGCGTACCTCTATGCCCGATGGAGCAGCCGCCGCACCATGGTCCTCTCCGGCGTGGTCACCGTGCTGGCCCTTCTGTGCCTCGCCGCCACCGGCCGCGCCGGCACCGGTCCGGCCGTCTACCTTTCCCTCGCCCTGCTGCTCATCGGCACCAGTGGGGCGGTGGCCACGCTGGCCCCGTATGCCGCCGAGATCTACCCGACCGACGTACGAGGCGCGGCGAGCGGATTCACCGCGGCCTGCAGCAAGGCCGGCGGGCTCTTCGCCCCGCCGCTGATCGGACTGCTGCTGGCGCACTACCCCGGTATGCGGGTCATCGGGCTGTGCGCCGCCGTGCCGATGGCCTTGGCGACCGTCGCCATCGGGCTGAAGGGCCGGGAGACCGCGGGGCGGGAACTGGACGAGGTACCACCGGACCCCGCGGCCGTCCTCCGTCCCGCAGCGGACGAGCGCGGCGCGCGAGCAGGAGCCGCGTGAGCCGGGCCGGCACGGAGCGGAGAGCGGCCGCCCGGAGGCATCACGATTCGTGATCGGTGCCAGATCGGATTGCGTCTTGGACGGCCACCGGCCCGGTGCTGGACTGGGTGCACGGCGGTTCCCCGGCCCCTCGGCCCAGGGACCGTACGTCAACAGATCCGTCACGACCCCCGGAGACATCCATGCCTCTCATCCACGTGCAGCAGACCCCTGGTAAGACCGCCGAGCAGAAGGCGGAGCTGGTCCGTGAGCTGACCGACGCCTATGTGAAGGCCACCGGCAGCAAGCCGGAGAGCGTGTGGGTGACCGTGCAGGAGATCGCCACCGACAGCTGGTCGATCGGTGGCGACACGCTCGCGGCCCGCGCCGCCAAGCGCTGACCACAGGGTCCGTCCGCAGGAACCACGGCCTGCGGACGGACCCATTCCCTGGCGCCGTTTCCGGGCCGGATCACCCCCGGTCCGGCCCGGGAACGGCCGCACCGCCGGCTCCCGGCCGTCCGGTCGCCGGTCCCCCCACATCAGGAACAGGAGTTGATGAGCCGCCGTGAGCGACGCGCTTGACACCGCCGTACCGTCTTCCGCCGCCGCAGCCGCTGCCTCGGGTCCCCTGGATCTGCTGGTGGTGGGATGTGGCGCGGGCGGCCTGGCGACCGCGGTCAGCTTCGCCGAGAACGCCCCCGGCAGCCGGGTCCTGGTCCTGGAGCGGTCCAGCCGCTACAACCGCGGCGGGAACACCACCTGGACCGGTTCGTTCCTCCGGCTCGCCGCCGACGGCACGCCGGCGGAGGACTTCGAGAGCCGGATGCACGAGCTGAGCGAGGGACAGTCGGACGCCGACCACATCGCGGCGCTGAGCCGGAACGCGGAGCCCACCGTGCGCTGGCTCGCCGACCGGCACGGCGTGGAGTTCGAGACCCGGCCGACCTACTTCGTCACCGCGCGCGGCCCCCGGTTGATGCCGGCCGGCGGCGGCGCCGGCCTGGTGGACAAGCTCGCCACGTCGCTGGAGCGGCTCGGCGGCTCGATCGCCTACGGGGCCCGCGCCACGGCGCTGAGCACCGACGTCTTCGGCGGGGTCAACGGCGTACACGTACAGGAGGACGGCAGGTTGCGGCACATCGCGGCCCGGCGGGTCGTGCTGGCGTGCGGCGGATTCCAGGGGAACCCGGAGCTGCTGGAACGCCATGTGGGGCCCACCGGCGGCGGGTTGCGGCCGATCGCGCCCGGCGGCGAGAACAACAAGGGCGAGGGCATCGAGATGGCGGTGGCGGTGGGAGCCGCCCGCAGCGGCCAGTACGACCGATTCCACGGCGAGCCCGTCGACCCGCGCAGCCACCAGGCCGAGGCGCTCATCATGGCCTACCCGTACGGGATCCTCGTCAACGCGGACGGGCGGCGCTTCCTGGACGAGGGGTCGGACACCCCCGACAACACCTTCGAGGACGTCGCGTACCGCATCTGGCGGGAGGCCCGGCAGTCCGCGTACCTGATCTGCGACGCCAAGCTGCTGCGGATCGAGGGACACGAGCGGTCGTTGCTCACGGACAAGGACCCGATCACCGCGCCGACCATCGACGAGCTGGCCCGCACGCTGGACATCGCGCCCGACGAGCTGAGCTGGACCGTGGCCCGGTACAACGACGCCTGCCGGCCCACTCCCTTCGATCCGACACGGTTGGACGGCAAGCACACCGTCGGCCTCGTGCCACCGAAGTCCAACTGGGCCGTGGAGCTGGACACCGGGCCGTACATGGCCTGGCCGGTGCACTGCGCCATCACCTTCACCTTCGGCGGGCTGCGCACCGACACCCGCTCGCGCGTGCTGACCGAGCAGGGCGAGCCCGTCCAGGGCCTGTACGCCATCGGTGAGACCGCCGGGCTCTACTACAGCCGCTATCCGGGGGCCACTTCGGTGCTGCGGGCGCTGACATTCGGGCGGCTGGCCGGGGCCGACATCGCCCAGGCACCGACCCCCACCAGGTGAGTCCTCAGCCGCTCACCCTCGACCAAGGAAGTTGTCCCGTTGCCATGAAGACCGCCTCGACACGCACGCCCTACGCGCTGTTGCTCGCCGTCCTGTGCTCGTTGAACGCCGGCGGCCTGTTCGCCTCCGACATCAACCTGCCGGGCGTGCCGGCCACCGCGCACGCCTTCAGCACCCCGGTCGCGTCCGTGCAATGGACGTTCAGCGCCTTCATGATCGGCATCGCGGTCTCGCAGGCGGTCTACGGGCCGATCTCGGACGCGTACGGCCGGAAGCGCGTCATCGTCTCCGGTCTCGGACTGTTCGTCGTGGCGTCCCTGCTGTGCGCGGTGGCACCCACGGTCGAGGTGTTCGGTGCCGGCCGGCTCCTCCAGGCGCTGGGCGCGGGATCGGGCATGGTGCTCGGCCGGGCCGTGATCAGTGACCTGTACGAGGAGAAGGACGCGGCCCGGATGTTCGCCACGGTCATGCCGATCGTGGGCGTCTCCCCGTCCATAGCCCCTCTGGTCGGCGGATATCTGACCACCTATGTCTCGTGGCGGGCCCCGTTCGTGGTGACCGCGCTGATCGGACTGGCGACGCTGATCGTGATGGTCACCTCCATTCCGGAGAGCCTGCCGCCGGAGCGGCGCAGCAAGCACCTGGGCGCCACGCTCAAGGGCTACCCCAAGCTGCTGACCCGCCCGCTGTTCTGGGCCTACACCGTCAACCTGGGGGTGGCGTACGGCGGTTACTTCGGTTACCTGGCCGCCTCCCCGCTCGTCTTCGAGAAGATGGGCCTGGCCACCGAGACCACCAGCTACTGCTACATCACCGTCTCGATCGCCTACGTCGCGGGCAACCTGACCTCGCGCACGCTGGTGCGCAAGCGGCCCATCAACCAGCTTCTGTGGACGGGCCACGGGTTCTTCCTCGTCGGAGCGCTGATGATGCTGGGGCTGGGTCTGAGCGGGGCCGGCGCGCCCTGGGGCCTGCTGGTGCTGGTCTTCATGCCGGTGATGACGTACGGCAACGGCTTCCTGCTGCCGCTGTCGATGAGCGCGGGGGTGACGACCTTCCGCGCGACCGCCGGCTCGGCCTCCGGCCTCATGGGCGCGCTCCAGCTGCTCGCGGCCTCGCTGGGGATCTTCGTCTCCAGCCGGCTGCCGGCCGGCGACCTGTTCGCCCTGGGGTGGTTCGTCCTCAGTGCTTCAGTGGTGGGAATCGCGGCCTTTGCACTGTTCCTGTCGCTGGCCGGGCGGCAGGAGCGGGCCGGCCGTGAAATGCGGAGCGCCGCGCAGCCCGCCGCGGAATTGCAGGGAGCTACCGCCGAGTAAACAGTCGTCCGAAAAGTGTCTGGGTAAAACGCCACGGACTCCTTTCGTAGTGCCCGATCCGACGAGCGGCCCCATCCGGTGGTGGCGCCGCTCGTCGGTATGCGAGGATTCGCCGTGCGGGCGATCCCCAGCAACCAACTGTTTTGCTTTCAACAATGGGATCGCTCTGGGAATCGGGGGGTCCTGTGGAACTGCGTCAGATTCAGTACTTCGTTGCGGTCGCCGAAGAGCTGCATTTCGGCCGGGCGGCCGAGCGGCTGCACATAGGCCAGCCCGCCGTCAGTCAGCAGGTGCGCCGACTGGAGCGGGAATTGCACACCCAGCTCTTCGACCGCTCCAGTCGCACCGTCACCCTCACGCCGGTCGGCCGGGCACTGCTGCCCGAGGGGCGGGAACTGCTGAAGGCGCTGGACGTCTTCGCCGCAAAGGCCAGGAGGCTGGCCACGCAGAGCGAGGCCACCTTCCGCATCGGCATCAGCTCCGCGCTGGGGGGACGGCTGGACGACTTCCTGGACGCATTGCCCGGCCGCGGCGCCGGCACCCGCTTCGAGTTCCAGACGCTCGACGCCCGTACCCGCCTGGAAGAGGTGCGTGCCGGGCGCCTGGACGCGGCCTTCATCCGCGGTATCGACAGCGCCCCCGGCCTGCGGCTTCTCACTCTCTGGTACGACCCGCTGGTGGTCGCCCTGCCCGCCTCGCACCCGCTGGCCCGGCGCGACGTGCTGGACCTGGCCGACCTTGCCGGGCTGCCCTTGCGGATGGCCTCCCGCACCGACAACCCCGTGCTGTTCGACACGGTCCTCTCCGCCTGCCGCAAGGCGGGCTTCGAGCCGCCCCTCGGCCCGTCCTCCACCGGCCTTCAGGACACCCTCGCCGAGATCGGCGCGGGTGCGCCCGCCTGGACGCTGATGTACCCGACGGCGGCCCATACCGTCTCCTCCCGCCGGATCGCGCTGCTGCCCCTGGAGGGGGAGCCCCTCACCATCTGCATGTTTCTCGCCGTGCGAGAAACCGCAGATCCGGAACGCCTGGAAGTGCTTACGGCGACGAGTGCGCAGGTTCGCCGGAAGGTCGCGGGGGAGCTTCGGCAAAGCCGCCGGCCGCAATGAAAGACGGGGGTTAATGGATGTTGTCGGGTGGGTGTACAAGCCGCCCGGTGAATTTTTACCCGGTCATTAGAGTTCGGCTGAAGGCGTGCGGTAAGTTTAGCCGCGTCGGACTCCCGGCTCCCGCCACACCGCGGTGCTTCACCGAAATGAAGTGTGTGGCCTTTTCGGCCCGTGGAGACCGCTAACGGGGTGTTGCGGGGTTCTTTGGGGGGTCCCGCTCAACAAAAGTGCGCAATTCTCATCGGTCCGTCGCGTCGCGACGGACGCGCACGTCTGCTGTCACCCCGCCGACTGCCTGCGCCATATATGGAGGGGTAATGATCGTCAATCTTGATGTGACGCTGCGCGACGGTGGCTACCGCAACAACTTCGACTTCCCGCTCGACTACGCGCTGCACCACGCCCGGGAGAGCGTCGCGGCCGGCATGGAGTGGGTCGAGATCGGCTACCGCAACGGTTCGTTCAAACCGCAGCCCGGCATCGGCCGGACCGGCGTGGGTGCGGACGACTACATCCGTGCGGTCGCCGAGGTCGTCTCGCCCGATCGCCTCTGCATGATCCTGCACCCGAAGAACATCACCTCCGAGGACCTGACGCGCATGTACGAGGCCGGCATCCGCCTCGTACGGTTCTGCCTGCCCTCCGGTGCGCCCGAGCCGGGGCTTGCCCTGCTCGCCCAGGCCGCTGACCTCGGCTTCACCACCACCGTCAACATCACCCGGGTCAGCCAGCTCGACCGGCGAAGACTCGTCGACCTCGCCGCGCTGTCCGGCGACGCCGGCGCCGACGTCGTGTACCTCGCCGACTCCAACGGCAGCATGCTGCCGCGCGAGGTCTCCCAACTGGTCACCCTGGTCCGCTCGGTGACCGACGCGGCCATCGGTCTGCACGCCCACAACAACCTCGGTCTGGCGCTGGCCAACGCGATCGCCGCCGTGGACGCGGGCGCCACCTGGATCGACTCCTCGGTCCTGGGCATGGGCAAGGGCCCGGGCAATCTGGTCACCGAGCAGTGGCTGGCCTACCTCGGCCGGCACAGCCGTCCCGCCGACGGCGGGTACGACCTCGGCCGGATCCTCAACCTCGCCCACCGCATGGAGTCCGAGATCGCGGAGGCCACGCCCTCCCTGCCGCTGCCCGACCTGGTGCTGGGCCACTTCGACCTCTCCGTGGAGGAGCGCGCCAAGCTCCCCGTGGACCGGATCGGCGACGCCTTCTCGGCGGCCCGCGAGCTGACCTCGGCGGGCGCCCGGTGACGTCGCGTCCCCCGCATCCGGAGCCGGTGCGCGACGCCGCGCCGGCTCCGGCCGCCGCAGTTCTGGGCGAGCCCGACGCACCGCGGCATGCGGTCGTCCTCGCCCCCGTCATGCCCCGCTGGGACCATGGCGCCTTCTTCCGGCAGGTCGCGGAGCCGCTGCTTGCCTCGGGCCACCGGATCACGCTCTACGACACCCTCTCCTTACGGTGCGAGGGCGACGACCTCAAGGCCCTCGTGGACCGCTGGGCGGCCCACCTCGCCTCCGGCACCGACAGCCCCGACCTGCTGGCCGGCAACGCCCTGGGCGGCGCCGTCGTCCAGGCCCTGCTCACCCACGAGTGGACCCATCACTCCAAGGTGTTGCTGCTCTCCGGCCCCACCGTCGCCGACGACGAACTGAACACCGAACTGGAGCGGATCGCCGCCGCCGTCGGCACCCACGGCCTGTCCACGGCGCTGCACCTCCTCGAAGAGGTCGTCAGCGGCCCGGCCCGGGAGCCCGGGAGCGTACCGCGGCAGCGGACACCAGGCCCCGCGCCGGATGAAGCCGCGGCGGGACGGCGACTGTCCACCGGACTGCGGCTGCTGCACGACGCCGACGCCCGGGAGCCCGTGCGGGACTTCCCCGGACCACTGCTGCACCTGTACGGCGAACAGTCGCGGCTCGTCCAGGCCAAGCACCTGGCCACCGGCCCCCGCCCACGGCACCACCTGGTGGGCATCCCGCAGGCCGGAATGCGCCCGCACGCCGACCAACCGGCCCTCACCCGAGACGCCGTCGCCCGCTTCCTGGGAGCTGAAGAGTCATGAACCGCAAGACCGTCGCAGTCCTGCCCGGCGACGGCATCGGACCGGAGGTCCTGGACGCCGCACTGCCGGTGATCGAGGCCCTCGGCCTGCCAATCGACCTGGAATTCGGTGCCATCGGCTGGGAGTGCTGGCGCGCCGAGGGCACCCCCGTCCCCGACCGCACCTGGGACCTGATCGACCGCAGCGACGCCGTCCTGCTCGGCGCCACCACCAGCAAGCCGCGCCGCGAGGCGCTGGCGGAACTGGCCCCCGAACTCCGCGCAGGCACCCCGCAGTACATCTCGCCGATCATTCAACTCCGCCAGCGCCTGGACCTGTTCGCCAACCTGCGGCCGGTCGAGAACTACCTCGGCGGTGGCACGCCGTACCGCTTCTGCGTGGTCCGGGAGAACACCGAGGGCCTGTACGCCGGCCTGGACTGGAACCACGTACCGGACGAGATGTGGCCGCTGGTCGCCGACCACCCCAACGTCCGCCGCAGCGGCCGCTCCGGCTCCACCGCGAGCATCCGGCTGCAGACCTCGCACGGCCTGGACCGCATCCTGCGCTTCGCGTTCGAGACCGCCCGGGGCCACGGCTACGAGCGGGTCACCCTCGCCGACAAGCCCAACGTCCTGCGGCAGAGCAGCTCCTACGTCCTGGAGCGACTGGAAGCCATCGGCTCCGACTACCCGGAGATTCCCTTCGAGGTCCTCAACGTCGACGCGGTCGCCCTGTGGATGGCGCGCCGCCCGGAGCGTTTCGGCGTGATCGTCGCCGAGAACATGTTCGGCGACATCCTCTCCGACCTCGGCGGCGGCGTGATGGGCGGACTGGGCCTGGCGCCCAGCGCCAACATCGGCGAGGCCGGCAACTACTTCGAGCCGGTGCACGGCAGCGCCCCGGCGATGGCCGGACGCGGACGCGCCAACCCCGCCGCGGCGTTCCTCACCATCGGCCTGATGCTGGCGCACCTCGGCTTCAAGGACGAGGCCGGCAGCATCCAGGACGCCGTACGGCATGTCACCCGCCGCCGCGACCGGGTCACCTACGACCTGGGCGGCGCCGCCACCACCACCGAAGCGGCCCAGGCGGTCATCGACGCCTGCCGCGAGGTACCGCACACCCCCACCGCCGCCATCGTCACCATCGGCGACGAACTGCTCCGCGGTGACCTGGAGGACTCCAACGCGGGCAACGCCTCCCGGATGCTCGGCGAGCGCGGCATCCCGGTCCGCGTCCGCCACACCATCGGCGACGACGAGGCGACCATCGCCGACGCCATCCGGCCCTCCCTCGGCCGCGACGACGTCATCGTGGTGATGGGCGGACTCGGCCCCACCTCCGACGACGTGACCCGCAGTGCCGTGGCCCGCGCGCTGGGACGCCCGCTGGAGCACCGGGAGGAGGCATGGCAGGGCGTCGTGGCGCGCCTCACCCGCTTCGGCGTCGCCATCCACGACGACAACCGCCGGCAGGCGCTGTTCGCCGCGGGAGCCGACCTGCTGCCGAACACCAACGGGACCGCCTGGGGCTGCCGCACCGAGGCCCAGGGCAGCACCGTGATCATGCTCCCCGGCCCGCCCCGCGAATGCCTGCCGATGCTGGAGTCCGTGCTGCGCGACGGCCTGCCGCACCTCCCCGAGCCGCCCGAGGTGACCACCGTCTTCCGTCGCACGCTCGGCATCATCGAGGCGGACGCGGCAGCCCTGGTCGATGCGCTCGTACGCGAGCGCGGAGTGCCGGGGAAGCCCGCCTACCGCTGGCACTACCCCTACGTCGACATCCGGCTCGGCTGCCCGCCCGAAGCCGCCGATGACCTGGCCAAGCGCCTGGACGCGGCGCTCGCCGACCACATCGTCACCGACCGGGACCGCACCGCGGTCCAGGAACTGGCCGAGCTCCTGGACGAGCGCGCCCTCGTCCTGACCGTCGACGACCGGCTCACCGAGGGCCTCTTCGCCTCCGAAGTGGCCCGCGAACGCACCACCGCCGACGGCTCGGGCGCACTCGCTGTTGCCCTGTCCGGCGTCTGGGACGGCGGGGACCGTACGACCCACACCGGCACGCTCGCGCTCACCTGCACCGTCCAGGACGAGTCCGGCGAGCACACCAGCACCCTGACGGTCCCCAACCGCGGGCCCGAAGTCGCCACTTACGCCACCGAGTTCGCTGCCTGGTCCCTCGCCCGGCACCTCACCGGCCGCCGCACGCTCACGGAGGAATCCGCATGACCACCGCCACCGATACCCCGGTGCCTACCGAGGCGTTGCGCGAGCGCCTGTCCCGTCTGGACACCGCCGCCCTCTCCGACGCGATGGACAGCATGCGCACCCCGCCGTGCGTGCTGCCCGGCATCCGGCCGCGCACCCCCGGCACCGTCGCCTGCGGACCCGCCTTCACCGTCCGCTACCGCGCCATCGACGACACCACCAGCTTTCACAACGCCGCCAACTACATCGACGACGTGCCGGCCGGCTCGGTCGTCGTCGTGGACAACGCCGGCAGCCGTACCTGCACCAACTGGGGTTCCCTGCTCAGCTCCGTCGCCCTGCACCGCGACATCTCCGGCACTGTCGTGCACGGTTCGGTGCGCGATGTGAAGGAGAGCCGATCCGCCGGATACCCGCTGTTCAGCACCGATGTGACCATGGTCAGCGGCAAGAACCGGGTGGTGCTGGACCGTACGGGCGTCGAGGTGGACATCGCCGGTACCACCGTCGCCCCGGGCGACTGGATCGTCGCCGACGACAACGGCGCGCTGCGCATCCCGGCCGCTCTCGTCGAGGAGGTCGTCCGCCGCGCCGAGGCCGTGGAACGCACCGAGTCCCGTATCCGGGAAGCCGCGCTCGGCGGCAGCCGGCTGGACGAGGCCCGCGCCCGCTTCGGCTACGCGCGCCCGTGGGAGGACGGGGGCGAGCATGGCGACCGCTGAGTCCGCCGAGGGCACCACCCCGGCTCGGGGCCCGGCCGCAGAGCCGTCCACCGAGGCGATCAGCGCACAGGAACCGGCCGCCGCGCGGCCCACGCCACCGGCCCCGGGGGACGCGCGGTTCATCGACGTCCACTACCACGTCGGCCCGGACGCGTATCTGCGCCGCCACACCGCCGCCACCGCCGGCGCGGTCTATGCCGAGCACGGTGGCTGGGTGGTCCTCAAGAACCACCTCGGCTCGACCGCCGCCCAGGCATGGGAGGCCCGCCAGCAGGGGCTGCCGGTCTCCGGCTCGATCGTCCTCAACGACCTGGCGGGCGGGTTCGACCTGCGGGCCGTGGAACAGGCCGTCATCCAGCACGGTGACGACAGCGGGCTGCGGCTGATCGTCCACCTCCCCACGGTCACCGGCCGCAGCCACCGCAGCCGGCTGACCCGTACCCCCTCCCACCCGCTCCTCGCCGACGGCCAGCGCCCGCTGACCGTCACCGACGACCGCGGAACACTGCGCCCGGAAGTCCGCGAACTCCTGCGCGCCGCCCGCGATCTGCCGGTGGTCATCTCCACCGGCCACGCCGACGGACACGAGGTGCGGCTGCTGGTCGACGAGGCCGTGCGGCTGGACTTGCCCCGTCTGATGCTCAACCAGCCCGCCAACCCCATGACCGGCCTGACCTACAAGGACCTCGTCGAGGTGGCCGCTGCCGAGCAGGTGTGGACCGAGCAGACCGCGCTCACCTACCTTCTCGAATATCAGGACTGGGCCGACTTCGCCGACGTCCTGTCCCTCCTCCCGAGGGTCGTCTACAGCTCGGACCTCGGCCAGCCGTCCCAGATGGACATCGAGTCGTGGCTGACGTGGAATCAGAAGGTGTTCCACTGGGCCGGTTTGACCCCTGAGCGGATCGCGGAGCTCATCCACACCGCGCCTCAGGAGATGCTGAGCCTGTGACCGCACCGCCGATCCTGCCGGCGCTGCTGCTCTCCCTGCCCCTCGTGCTCACCGCATGCTGGGCGGGGGGAGCGGTGTGCAAGCGCCTGGGTCAACCACCCGTCATCGGCGAGATCGCCGCCGGCATCCTGCTCGGCCCCTCCGTGCTCGGCCGCGCCTGCCCGGCGGCGACGGCCGCGCTCTTCCCACCCGACCTCGCCCCCGTCCTGGACTCCCTGGGCCAGCTCGGCCTGCTGTGCTTCATGTTCCTGCTCGGCCGGGAACTGGATCCGGAAGTGGTACGCGGCGAGCGCCGCACCGCCCTCACGGTCGCCCTGACCGGCCTCGCCGTCCCGCTGGTGTGCGGCGCCCTGCTCGCCCTCGCCCTCTACGGCCCCTACGCACCCGGGACCGCCGACCGCCTCCCGTTCGCCCTCTTCCTGGGGGTGGCACTGAGCATCACCGCCTTTCCGGTCCTGGCGCGCATCCTCGCCGACCGCGGTCTGACCGGCACCCGCCTGGGCGCCCTGTCCCTGACCTGCGCCGCCGTCGACGACGTGCTGGCCTGGTCGTTGCTGGCCCTGGTCGCCGCCCTCGCCCGCAACACCTCGCTCGGCGCCGTCCTGCGCACGGTCCTCCTCACCGTCGCCTTCGCGGCATTCCTGCTCCGCGTCGTACGCCCGCTGCTCGCCCGCGTCCTGCGGCGCACCGGAGCCGCCACCACCTTCGCACTCGTCACCTGCTGCCTGTGCCTGGCGGCTCTGGCCACTGACCGGATCGGCGTCCATGCGGTCGTCGGTGCCTTCCTCTTCGGCGCCGCCACGCCCCGGGATTCCCCCTCCGTCCACCACGTCGCCCAGGGAATGTCGCAGTTCGCCGTCCCCTTCCTCCTCCCGCTCTTCTTCATCAGCACGGGCCTGCGGATCGACATCGGCACCCTCGGACCGCACCCGGCCCCCTGGCTGTGGTGCGGTGTCATCCTGCTCGTGGCGACCGCCACCAAATGGGGCGGCACCGCCCTTGCGGCCCGTGCCTGCGGCTCGGACTGGCGCGGCGCGCTCTCGCTCGGTGCCCTGATGAACTGCCGCGGCCTCACCGAACTCATCGTGCTGACCGCCGGTTTGGACCTGCGCCTCATCGGTCCCGAGCTCTACACCATGCTCGTCCTGATGGCCCTGACCGCCACGGCGCTCACCTCACCCGCCCTGACCGCCCTCCTGCGCAAGGGACCACCGGAACGACACCGCTCACCGAGCGCACCGAGCACATCGAGCGCACCGCGTGGCAAAGCGCAGCCGGTCGGGAACAGCTGACCGCTTCGTCGTCGCCCCTGTCGTATTCCCGCGGCCTCCTGGTCATGAGGCGGGCCGGGGCGCGCCGGAGCCGGGTTGGGGTCCGTAAGCGGTCAGGAAGCGGTTGCGGAAGGTGTCCATGCGCCAGACCGGTGCCTTCGGGCCGGGCCGGAGGCCGGGCGTCCAGTGCCAGCCGGAAATGCGCTTCAGCACTGCCGGGTCATGGGCGACCAGCGTGACCGGGACGTCATGGACGGCATGGTCGCCGGAGACCTTCGCGAGGGGCTGGTGGTCGCCGAGGAAGACCAGGACGGTGTCCTTGGTGCCGTACTTCTGCAGGTACGCGATGAGACTGTGCAGCGAGTACTGGATGGACTTGCCGTATTCGGTGCGTATCTGAGCGGTGTGCTGCCAGACGTCCACGGGGTTTTGCCCGGCCTTTTTGATGGCGTTGTAGACCGAGCCGTCACCGATCTCGTCCCAGCCGATCATCTTGGGGAGGGGGGCCCAGGGATTGTGGCTGGAGGTGAGGATGACGAAGGACATCAGCGGCTTCGAGTGTGGCTCGGCTCGCTGCCCGGCCCGCTCCTTGGTGCGGTGCTTGCCGTGTTCCAGGCGCTCGAAGGCCGACAGGGCGTACTGGTCGGGCATCGTCGACCAGCTGAATTTTGGACCCTGGTAGCCGAGGTCACGGGAGTCATAGACGCGGTCGAGGCCGTACAAGGACGCCTCCGGCCAGCCCTTGGTGAGGCCCGGCATGATGCCGACCGTTCGCCAGGCGCCGGTGCGTTTGAAGGCGCTGGTGAGGGTCAGGCGGTCGCTGGCGGTGAGGGTGCGGTAGCGCTGCTGGTTGTCGATCCACAGGCCCGACATGAACGTGGAGTGGCCCAGCCAGCTGCTCCCGCCATAGGTCGACGAGGTGAGCCAGCCGCTGCGGGCGGAGTACCCGGCCGCACGCAGCCGCTTGGTCCCGTCCGCGAGGGCTGCGTCGACTCCCGGCGCCATCAACGGGTCTTCGATGGCGCTGCGCCCGTAGCTCTCTATGAACGTGAAGATGACGTCCTTGCCGCGCAGTCCGGTCAGCAGCCGGTCGCCCGGGGTGTCGCGGAACGCGTCGGCGCCGGCCTCCTTTGCGAACGCCTGCTCGTCCGCCAGGCTCGCCCGCACCTGCTGCGCCCGGTTCTGCAGGACTCCGGCTGTGCTTTCTGCGGCCACCGGCACGCCGGCCACCTGCACGCCGATCACCGTGCAGGCGACCCAGAGGGTCCCGAGCACCAAAGTGGTCCGGGTCGCGGTGGCGCTGTGTCGGGCCATGAGATTGCCGAGCCGGACGACCGCCAGCGTCATCAGGACAAGCAGGGTGAGAACGAGGGCCAGGGCCCCGATCGCGACAGCGCTCGCCTTCGCCCGGCCGATCGAGTCCTGGAGGAACGATTCGCCATCGCCGAGCAGTGGCCAGTCGAACACCGGATTGAACCCTCGGCCGAGAGCCTCGTTGAAGCCGATGTCGAGGAGGTTCAGCACGGTCAGCAGCCCGAGACCGGCCCCGGCGAGAGCGGACGCCACGCGCCTCGCCCGAGGTGGGAGGACGAGCAACAGGGCGGCACCGAAGACGGCCTCCACAGGGATGCGGAGGAACTGACCGGGAGTCAGGAGAGTCAGCTGACTCGGCAGGAGGAGGGCGAGGAGGACGAGGAGGGCGGAGAGGGCCGTGGTGCCGTGGGCGAGGATCCGCGCGGTGGCCGGGAGACGGTCGCGCCAGGTGTCGCCATCGGCGATGTCATCACCCGTGGCGGCATCGTTCGGGACCTGCTCTGCGGGCGCGTCCGGCGGCAGGCCCGCGTCCGCGAGTGGCTCTTCGGCGGTGGCTGCCTCGTCCGCGGTGGCCGCTGCGTCCGCATTCGGCTGCTGATGAAGGCGCGGGGAGAGTGACAACGCGAAGGTCCTTCCGTGCGGGGCCCGGTGGTGGCACGGCAGGCCAGGACCTGCGAGATCAGAGCCGCCGCCCTTCTCTATACGGCCGGGCGGCGGATCCGGTTCAATCGCAGGGCATGACTTCGTTGACGAGCAGAGCGGGCACACCCACCCGTATATCAGCTTCGGCGGCGGCGCCCGGCAGGCGAGGGAGTTCTACCGGGGGGTCCTTGGTCAAGGAGACCCCGCCTCGGCAGGGTGCTCCCGGCGCGCGGTGGGTGCGCGCCGGGAGCACTTCGCTCCGGTGGCAGGCTCCGGGGCGGGGTGATTCTCGTGGCTGCTCTGCTCCCGCCGGCTAGCGCGCCGACCGCGTGAAGAACTCCAGCTCGGCGATGGCCACTTGCTTCTTGTCGCTGGCGCCGTACGCGGTGTGCAGCACCAGCCGTACGGTCATCGCGTTCCGCACGGCCACATCGATCTTCTGCGCTCCGCCGTCGTTGATCCGGTGCTGCGAGACGTGCTGCTCGCCCTCCGAGTCGGTCACGATCAGGTCGAACTCGTGCGTCCGGGCCGGGTCGGTGGCCTGCGGGGTGCGTGCGGACGCCCCGGGGGTGATCAGAACGTTCAGCAGGTCGGTGGGTTGGCCGAAACCGGCCTCCAGGTACTGGCCGCCCGAGTTGCCCGAATAGCCCGACCCCCACCAGGTGTTGGAGTAACCGTCGAACGCGAGCTTCACGTCGTGCTTGGGGCCGGAGTGCGATGCCTTCCAGGTGGCGGCGGGTACGGGCACGCGCTCGGCGAAGTGGTCCTGGACGGCTCGCGCGGCCGGCGGCCCCCCGATGATGCCCCCGACCACGACGGCCGCGACCAACGCCGCCACCACCGCCCGGGTGATCCACCGGGTGCGGTCGCGGTTCAGCCGCGGCCGCTGCCCGGCGATCGAGCGGGATTCGGGCGGCGGCACCGCGACCGTGAGCGGGAGGTTCGCCCCCAGCGCGCGGAGCGCGGGCGGCAGCGCGGCCGCCGGCAGGACCTCGTGCGAGAGCAGGCAACCCAACGTCGCGGAGAGCAGCCGATGCTCGTCCTCCGGGCGTGTGGTCCAGGCCGTGACCAGGTAGGACAGCCGGAACCAACGCGGCGGCTGATGTCTGCGCACGACCACACCGGCGGCGTCCCGCTCCGTGATCGCGCCGCGCTCACGGCGGGCGACCTCCTCGTGTATGTCGTACAGATACGCATTGAGCGTGGGTGCGTTGCGCCGCGCCGCCCAGTCACGGGTCGGCGCCTCGAACGCGACGTCCCCGGCGCCGTCCGGCAGTACTCCGCCGCGCAGCACGGACCGCAGCACCTCATCGACTTCGTGCATCAATCCCGTTCCCCCGCCCGATGACCCGCCGCCTGAACTTCCTCCACCAACCGGCTCCCCATCAGATGTATCCCTCGCGCAGCGCGTACGCGACAGCGTGCGCACGGTTGTGTCACTGCAGCCGCGTCATCAGCGCATGCAGCACGTTCTTGACGGTGCGTTCGGAGTAGGCGAGCTTCTGGGAGATCTGCCGGGTGTCCAGCCCCTCGGCGACCAGCCGCAGCACATCGACCTCGCGCGGTGCCATGCCGAGCGTCGGTACGAACCCCGCGGGCGCGGCTGTCTCCACCGACCGCCGCAGCTGCCCCACCTGGGTGAGCAGCTTGCTGATCAGGTCCGGCGGGAGGTCCCCCTCACCGCGCGCCGCGCTCTGCACCGCCCGTAACAACCGCTGCGGGGTGGTCCGATGACGCCAGAGGATGGCCCGTACGCCGTACTCCACGACCGCCATCAGCTCCGGCTCGCGCAGGTCCCGGGCAATCAGCACGACCCGCTGATCACCACCCCGGACGAGCCGTCTCAGTTCGGTCGCTGCGCTCTCGCCGAACTGGTCGATGGGCATGATCGCCACATTCCCGACCGCCTCCCCAGCACCTTCCTTCTCGCCCTCCCTGTCCCTGCCACGTTCCCTCTGCTCCGCCCGCCCGGCCGCCGCGCCGCCCTGGTCCCGGACGATCTCGACGGTGGGCTGGTGCTGCAGGTGACTGACCACTCCGCCCCGACTGAGCGGGTCGGCGGCGTGCACCGACACCGTGACGCGTGTATCCAGCACTCATGTACCTCGTCCCGCCCCCGTTTTACCGACTGCCGAAGGATGCGCGAGGTCAATCAACAGATGCTTATCGGGTGATCAACGCCAGCAGCCCGCGCTCCTCGTGGCGGCGGGAGTCACCGGGGTCAAGTGAGCCAGGTCAGTCAGGTGCGGTCCCACAAGTTCCGGTAGAAGTCGGTGCGTTCCGGGTCGGGAGCGATGCCGTAGGCGTCGAGGAAGGTCTGCTCCCATCCCGGGCCGTAGTTCCACTCGGTGCTCCAGCCGGCGACGGCGATGTCGGCCCAGCGGTCCGCGACGCCGAGCGTGCCCAGGTCCACGTGACCGGACCAGGAACCGTCCTCGCTCAGGAGCGTGTTCGGCGCGCAGGCGTCTCCGTGACATACGACGAGGCGGTCGATCGGCGGAGTCCGCAGATCTGCGGGGACGTCCAGTCCGGCGCTCCGGGCGCGTTCCAGGCGGTGGGCGACCGACCAACTGAAAGGGCAGTCGGCCACCGGCAGTTGCTCGTGCAGGGCGCGCAGTCCTGCCCCCAGGGCCCGTACCGCGGTGCCGGGATCGGCCGTCCAGCGCGGGCTGACGGCGCTCTCGCCGGGCAGCCCGTGGGTGACGAGCCAGGCCCCGTCCTCGTCGGCTCCGTGGTCCAGGACGCGGGGCACCGGTGTGAAGCGGGCAGCCCAGCTCAGGCGCGTGACCTCGGCGGCGAGGTCCAGTCCGGAGCCGGTCGGTGCCCACTTGGCGAACAGTCGGGCCTTGCCGGTGCCGATCTGGAAGGTCAGGCCGCCCAGCGCGTTCTGCCAGACGGGCCGCAGCGGCCGGTCTCCGGCCTGAGCGGCGATCGGGGCAGGGACGCGGACCTCACACGTCGGCGGTCCGGAAAGATTCATGGCCTCATGCTGCTCCTCCAACGGCGCCTCGGACGAGCGGTTTTCGAGCGCGCACCCGCTCGGGGCCCGGCTCAGCAGGCCGTCGATGTCGTGATCGGCCCACGTACGTCCAGAACGTGCCGACGGGTTCGCCGGCCAAGTGCCTGGGGGGCGGCCGGGTGACTCTCCGGCGTGGCCAGAGGCAGGCCCGAGGTGTACATCTCCGGGCCAAGATCGACTCATCGGCCGTCCAACAACGCCCTTCCTCGCAGCCAGGTGGCCATGATCACCGGCCGGGCCCACGGTAACCCTCGGCCCGGAACGACAGGCCCAGCTCTTGCGGTGTGCCGTTGGGTCGGTGAAGCGGTCCAGGGGGCGCCAGTCGTGGCGGCTCTCACCGGCTCGGCGACGGCGCACTGGTGGAGCGGGGCGGGGCGACTGTGCGCGACGCCGCGCGGGACGATCACCGTCCCCTTGCCTCCGCCCGGGCCTACGCCCTCGATCGAGCCGAGGATCTCCTTGTCAGAGCCCTTGGAGCCCTCGGAGCCCTCGGGGGCTGTCGGAGCCTTCGGGGCCGGTCGGGTCCGAAACAACCTGAGGTACGATCGACCGTATGGGTAGTGCCACGGCAGATGTCGCAGATGTCACCGACAAACGCCTCCTGCGCGGCGCCCGGACCCGGAAGACCGTACTGAAGCGGGCGGTCGACATCGCCTCGCTCGACGGTCTCGAAGGGGTCAGTTTCGGCCGTCTGGCCACGGACACCGGGCACAGCAAGGCAGGCATCCAGACGCTCTTCAAGACGAAGGAAGCGCTGCAGCTGGCGGTCATCGACTTCGCCCGCGAGATGTTCATCGACAACGTCGTCCGGCCGGCCAGGTCCGCGCCGCGCGGCGTCGCACGTCTGCGCGCGCTGCTCGACGAGTGGGTCGTCTACGCCTCGACCCCGCTGTTCGCGGGCGGATGCTTCCGGGCCGCGAACCTCGCTGAGTTCGACGGCAAGACCGGGCCCGTCCATGACGCACTCTTCCGCGACCAGCAGGAGTGGCTCGAAGTCATCGCCGGCGAACTGCGGCACGCCATTGTCAACGGCGAGATCGCGGACCTGGACGTCGAACTCGCCGTCTTCCAGATCGACGCGGTGTTGTGTGCCGCCAACACGGCTCTCCGCCTCGGGGACGACAGCGCGGTGAGCAAGGTCCGCCGCATCGTCGAGGGCCTGCTGACCGCCCCGCAATAACGCGGTACCCACACGGCAATGACGCGACGATGCGGGGGACTTGGGTCCGCCGCATCGTCGCGTCAGGTCACTTGGCCGGCTGCGCCGTTCCTCATCCCCATCCGAGACGCGGACCTTCCCAAAGACGGACGTCCGGGCAACTGACGTGCCCGGACGTCGCTACGGCTGGGACCGCTTCCACCGCAACCCTGGCCATGACTGGTGGTCCGCAACCCTGGCCATGACTGGTGATCCTCGCACTCAGGCCTGGGCCGCCGGCCGCTTCGGCAGAAGGAAGACGGCAATGCCTGCTATGACTGCGAAGACCAACACCCCGAAGGACGCGACGGCAAAGGCGTGACCGGCGGCGGCAACCCTGCCGACTGCCGCGGGACGGAACGAGCTGAAGAAGACCGCCCCGATAGCGGCAACACCCAGCGCCCCGCCCACCTGCTGGGTCGTGGACAAGACCCCGGACGCGACACCGGCCGACTCCGGCTTGACGCGGCTCAGCACCGTGTTGAGCGCCGGCGTGATGACCAGCCCGCCACCGACGCTCTGCAGAACGAGAGTGGGGATCACGAGCAGGGGAGTGATCCGCGGCCCGGACAACAGCAGGAGCCCGGTCGCCAGGTATCCGATCGCCAGGATGATCGCCCCCACTTCGAGGACACGTCGTCCGTATTTCGGGACGATCCGGCTCGCCACCATGCTGAACACGAAGAATGCCGTGGCTGCCGGTGCCTGGACCAGGCCCGCGCCGAGCGCCGACATGTTGAGGCCTTGCTGCATCGTTACCGACAAGGCCAGGTAGTACGAGTAGATCAGCGCGTACAGGGCGAGGACGAGAATGATCCCGAGCGAGAACGAGCGCTGCCTGAACAGCGTCAGCGGTACCAACGGATCCCCGCCCCGCCGTTCCAGGCCCCGCTCGATCGCGACGAACAAGCCGAACGCGACCGCGCTGCCCGCGAAACAGGCCCAGACCCACCCGGGCCAGCCTGCCTCCTGCCCCTGGATCAGCGGGAGCACCAGAAGGAAGAGGGCCGCGCTGAGCACCAGCACGCCGGGCATGTCCAGCTTGCGACTGGTGGCTCGGCCTGTCTCCGGCACGTGGCGCAGGGCGAGCAGGAACAGGGCAATTCCGATCGGCACGTTCACCCAGAACACCATGCGCCAGCCGGAGTCGAAGAGGTTGGCGCCGATCAGCAGTCCGCCGATGACTTGGCCGCCGATGGTGGCCATACCCATGACGATGCCGAGCACGCCGTATACGCTGTGCCGCCTCGCCGCCGGCACCAGCACCGTGACGAACGCAAACACCTGGGGAACCATCAGGGCGGCTCCCAGACCCTGGATGACACGCGAGGCGATAAGGCTGCCTGCGTTCGGGGACAGCGCGCAAGCGACTGATGACAGGGTGAACAGAGCCACCCCGAGAAGGAATATCCGCTTGCGGCCGTACAGATCAGCCAGACGAGTAGCGGTAATGATGAAGACCGCGTAACTGAGTTGATAGCCCGCCAACACCCACTGGACATCGCTGTCCGAGGCGTGCAGATCCGCCACGATCGAGGGGTCGGCGACCACGACGATGAACGAGTCGAGGACCGCCATGAACAAGGCGGCCAGGACGACCGACATCGTCATCCACGGAATGGCGGGAGTGCCGTCAGTTTTCGCGGCCGCTACCCGCTGGCTGACTGATTGCTGACTACTTGCCACGATAAGAGAACCTCTTTGTTCGTCAGGGTCCGGTTCGTTCGCCAGGGTCCGGCCGCGCATGAACCCGGAGAGTTCGGCCGGCGCGTTTCGCCAGGCGGCGGTCAGAACCGGGGAGGACTGCGGAGAACTGGGGAGAGCTGGAGAGAACTACGTCGACGCGATGTGTCCCAGGGAGCCGGCCAGCTTCTTGATCACCTCGGCCGCCATAACGGCCTGACCCGAGGTCGAGAAGTGGATGCGATCCTCGCTGAGCAGGTTGTCGCGGTCGTTGACCGGGTGATCCCACATGTCCACCACGACGGCGCCGTATTCGGAAGCCAGCCCGCGCACGATCTCGTTGACCGCGGCAATCCGCTCCGGCCAGTCAGGGAAGACCGGGACGACATACGCCCTGCCGAGCGTGAAAGTGGTCAGCAAGGCGCCGGTGTCCTTCGCCAGGTCGTACATCTGCCGAAGCGTTCGCTCTATCTCAGCGAAGTCAGGCCTGCGCCGCACGATGTCGTTGGCCCCGCACGGCACGTGGAGCAGGTCCGGGGCGAACTCAATCATGCGGGCTGCGTGGTTTTCGAGCGTCCGGGCGGTTGTTGCCCCGGTCTCCGAGACATTGAGGTATTCCAACTCGGGCCGGACAGACCGTAAGACCCCGGCAACCCGGTCTGACCAGCCCTGATCCCGGTAGCCCGGAGTGGGATCGCCGGTCCCCGCCGAAAGGCTGTCCCCGATCACGGCATACCTGCCCCACGGGGCCCCAGTCAGCAATGCCACGGCATCCGCCTGGTCCAGGCAGAACGGGTCGGTCGCTTCGGTGAAGGCGGGTTGTTTCATGCAGATGAGAGTACGGTCGGTCGTATGTTTTCTCAAGCCCTTCCATCCCACGTCCATCCCTTCACCCCATCGGGCACGCACGGGCTGACGGCCGCGAACAGTCCTGTAACGGACCCAACCTGCGAGGTCCGCGCCCCCGCGTTATCGCTGGCCAGGCACCGTCGGCGTCCTGGGGAGTGGGGACTGCCGCGTCGTCGCTTCGGGGAGGGGACAGGGAGGTGTTCGGGAGGGGGCGGGAAAAGTCGGGGATGCCGTCGGTCGTGCGACTGCTGGACCAGCGCCAACTCGCTGCTCAGGAAGGGGTCGTCGCTCATCGCCCGCTCACGGGTCTGCTGCACGCCTCCCTCGGCGGAGGCAAAAATCCCTTTGCCAGGCTTCCTGGCACGGCTTGAGACTGCGGTCATGCTCGGTTTCCGCAACACCGAAAACGAAGCCCTGGTCTCCTGCTTAGCCGACCCGCAACGCGCGGGCACGGCCTACCACGTACTGATGCGGCGCGGCCAGGACGCGATGAGCGCCATCCGTGCCGGCCTGCACGACGAGAGTCCGGCAGTCCGCGAGGGCTGCTGTCGCCTCCTCGACCACCTCGTCGACACGGATTCCATGGACGAACTCATCGCCATGGCCGACGACCCCGACGGCCGGGTCAGAATCGCCGCCTTCCACGCCCTCGCCTGCGATCGGTGCAAGGGCGACACTTGTGCACCGGGACCGGACCGGGTCCTCGAACCCGCACTGCGCCATCTGGCTTCCGACCCCGACCCACACGTCCGGAGCATGGCCGCCGAACTCGTCGGCAAGTTCGCCCACACCGATGTCCGTGCTCGCACCGCCTTGGGGTCATCCCACACCCAGGACCCGAGCCCGGCCGTCCGAAAGAAGGCGGGCTGGTACCTACCCGGCGGGACCATCTACGAACGGACGGCCCCACCCGGTTCCAAGTAACGGGACAGCCGTTACGAGCTCGTGCGTGGTTGGCGGTGGGGCGTTAGGGCGGTGAGGCGGCGACGAGATGAATCTTCCTGACCAGCTCACCGCGGGACACCGTCCGAGGGCCTGATCGTGCGGCTCGCCGGCTGGGGCCCCTTGAGCGGGCCCCAGCGGCTCACGGCGCAGCCCGACGGGCCGCTGGGCCCTCCCGCGCGCACCCTGTTGCGCCCGCCCTGAAGACTGCGCGGAGATCAGGCATGGAATGTCAGGCACGCAATGTCAGGCACCGGAATGTCAGGCATGGAATGTCATGCATGGAGGTCAGTTGACGTCCAGCACCGCTTTGCCGTGCAGGCGGCGGCCGAGCAGAGCCTCGACTGCTTCGTCGTGACGGGCCCACGGGCCGCGCCAGCTGATGCCCGGGTCGATGCGGCCTGCGGCGACCTCAGCGGCGAGCCACGTCAGGTCCGCGGAGAAGTCGGTGGCGGGGTCGCCGAAGAGGAAGAACGTGCGGATCGACCTGTCGTGCCGTCCCTCCGTTCCCAGGAGCGCTTCAGGCGGGAGGACCGCGTCGGTCTCGGACGCACGCCCCACGCTGAACAGCGTGCCGTGCGCCTCCAGAGCGGCGAAGGCGTCCACCAGTTGTCGTCCGCCGACGTTGTCCAGCACCGTGAATACGGGCCGCTCCACGGTGGCCGGATCGGTGTGCACCTCGCGTGCGCCGAGCGCTCGCAGACCGTCCGCCTGGGCAGGATTCCCGCTGATGGCCACGACCTCTGCCCCCGCACGAGCGGCGAGCTGGATCGCGAAGCGACCGACACCGCCGGATGCGCCGGTGATCATCACTCGGCGGCCGAGGAGTTGGCCCGCGCGGCGCAATACGTGCAGCGCGCTCAGCCCGGCCACCGGGAGCGTGCTCATGGCGCCCAGGTCGGCGCCGTCCGGCACCTGGCCCAGCAAGGCGGCCGGGACCGCGCGCAGCTCCGCCCATCCGGCCGCCGCGCCGAGGGTGACGACGCGCGTGCCCTCTGCCGGCCCCGACCCGTCGGCGGCTGCCTTCACCACGACACCGGCGGCGTCCCAGCCGATCACTGTGCCGTCCGGAGTCTCCGAGCTCGTGGCGCCTTTCACCTCGCCGCGGTTGAGCGAAACCGCCGCGACCTTCACCAAGGCCTCGTCCGGTGCCGGTATCGGATCTGATGTCTCGGTCATCGACAGGTGAGTTGCTGCGCTGTGGTCGATAACGAGTGCTCGCATGTGCCCGTCTCCTCAAAGCAGAAGTGCCACAGTGAGTGAAGTGCCACAGTGTGGCGTTTGCGCCATTGAAGCACATGCTCACTGAGAGCGCGGGCGGTAAGCTGATGCCCATGACGACCGCCCCGCAGCCCGCGTCGTTGCGTGAGCGCAAGAAGCTGCGCACCCGCCAGGCGCTGGCCGAAACCGCCGTGTCGCTGTTCACCGAGAGCGGCTTCGACGACACCCCTCTCGATGCGCTCCTCGAAGCGGTAGAGGTCTCGCGACGCACCTTCTTCCGCAACTACCGGTCCAAGGAGGACGTGACGCTCACAGCCGTCAAGCAACTGTGGAGCACCTGCTTGGAGGTCATGGAGCAGAGCGAACAGAGGGAGGCGACCGGGCACACCGACCAATCCGAGCACCTGGTCGATGCGTTCCAGAACGCGATCCTGACCACCCTTGAGCGCATGGACGAGGACTGGTTCCCCCGGTTCGCGGCCACGTTGCAGCTGATCGACCAATCGCCGTCTCTGCACGGGCACTCCCTGCGGCACTGCGCTGAGATCCAGGCCGGGGTCACCCACCGACTCGGCGCCCCGGACACGCTGGAAGCACGACTGCTCATCGAGTTCTGCGTGGCGACCTGGCGTTGCGCCCTCGACGAGTGGCTGCCCCAGTGCACCCCCGCGGAGCTGCCCCGCTGCGTGCGACGCGCCTTCGACGCCATGCGTCACAGCCTCAACTCGGCGGCGTGAAAAGGTCGTTCATGAGGAGCGCACCGTCGCGGCCGGACAGCTCAGGCGCCGCCCCCGGGAGGAGATGAGGAGAGAGGCGCCGGGGCGCTTGGTCACGTATGTCGCGAGGTGGTCCGTGACGAGCTCCGGACTTGGCTGCCGGGAGGATGCCTGGCCATCTCCCGGCTTGGCTCCGCTTGACCTTGACACAGTGACAAGCCCTTCACTGCAGCCAAGGAGGCGAGCGAAATGCCCATGCCGAGAGAGGACATCAACGTGCCGGTAGAGGACATCAACACGATGCGTGTTCTCCAAGGGCTGGAGAACAACAGCTCGTCGGTCCGGCTGCAGGCAGCGCTGGCGGTCGGCACGACGCCGGACCCGGGGTTCATCGGCAAGCTCATCGAGCGGTGCGCGATCGAACCCGAGTTCTACGTGCGCGAGATGCTGACGTGGGCACTCACCCGCCACGCTGCATCGATGACGGTCCCGGCGCTTCTCGACGCAGTCCGCTCGCAACATGCCCAGGCACGGAGTCAGGCGTTACACACGCTGTCCAAGATCGGAGATCGGCAAGCGTGGTCGGCGATCACGCCGGCGCTGCTGTCCGACACCGACGACGAGGTGGCCCGGAGTGCCTGGCGGGCAGCGGTCGTGCTCGTACCCGCAGGTGCAGAGCGCGAGTTGGCCGTAGTGTTGGCGACGCAGCTCGGGCGTGGCGAACGCGAGACGCAGCTGAGCCTCAGCCGAGCGCTGATCGTGCTCGGGGAGGCGATGTTGCCGGCGCTGGGCGCCGCGACGAGAGCTCTCGACCCTAGCGTGCGCGCGCATGCAATCGCCACGGAACGGCTGTGGCGCGACCCGGAGGCCGGATTCGAGTTCGCGGTCGAGGAGGCGAAGCGCATCGTGGCCCTCGGCGGGGCGGGTCAAGGAGGGCGGTAGGCAGTGTTGATCGGTGATGTCGCGCGACGGTCCGGCGTCAGCGCCCGCATGCTGAGGCATTACGAATCGCTCGGCCTGGTCCGGCCAACGGGTCGTACCGACTCCGGCTATCGCGAGTATTCCAACGAGGACATCCGGCGAATCTTCCACATCGAGGGCCTGCGGTCATTGGGGCTGTCGCTGCGCGACGTCAGGCGCGCCCTCGATGATCCCGACTTCGCTCCTCGCGAGCTCGTCGACGACCTCATCCGCCAGACACGGGACCGCATCGCAGCGGAGACGGAACTGCTCACGCGACTTCGTCGGATCGGTGCCGCGGCACCCGCCGGCTGGGAGGACGTCCTCCAAATCGTCGCGCTCCTCCAGGCGTTGGGTTCGAAGAGCGCGACGGCGCGGCAGCGCGCGGCGCTGTCCGCGGTCGAGGAAGTTCTCGTGCCGGTGGAGGCATTGGTCGAGGCCGTGCTGAGCGAGTCCGATCCCAACGTCGCCGGAGCCCTTCGTTGGGCTCTGGCGCAGTCGGGCGGGGACGGGCTGGCACTGCTGGCGCAGGGCCTCGGCTCACCCGCGGCCGAGGTGCGGAAACGTGCCGTCCAGTCCATCGCCAAGTTTCCGAACGGTGCGGCGACCGCACTGCTGCAGGACGCCCTCACGCATCCAGACATCGTGGTCCGCAGGTGCGCGGCGCTGGCGCTCGGGGCACGTGGAGTGGCCGACGCGATCCCGACTCTCCTCGACATGATCGTCGAGGAGAGGAACGACGCCGACGCGGCCGATGCACTGAGCACGCTGGCGAGTGATCCCGCGTTGGCGGATCAGATCTCTACTGGGCTCGTCGACTGCCTCGCCCAGAACACCACCGGATCGCCTGCACGTCGACGGCTGACACAGGCGCTCGCCGACATCCCGGGCACCCCGGCGACACGTGCCCTCGCAGACCTGTCACACGACGAAGACCGTGCCGTGGCGCTCACTGCGACATACATTCTCACGCTACGCAACGCACGAGAGTGAAGCTCTCCCGGGACGTGGCCCCTCGCCAAGGCGAAGGGGGAAACATCATCCGGGAACGCATCGCCGCCTGGTATTGCAATGCCGGGAAGCGAGGAGAATACTCGATAGACCTAGCGGGAAGCCGCCGGAAGCGCGCTGCGTGTGGAGAGATATCCTCACGCAGCGTTTGTGTTTGGCAGTCAATCGCAATCGAGCATGGGCGGACGTCTCATTACGGCGCGTAGATCCTGAGAGACCGGGCGTTCCGACGTCGTCGGAGAATATGGGCCTGGCCCCGCAATCATGAAGCCGGCCCCCGAGAACGGGGACCAGCCTCGCAGTTGGCTCGTGGGGTTGCTAGGACGGGAGGGTCGCTAGTAACGGCCTCCGCGACCGAAACCGAACCCACGTCCGCCGCCAAAGCCGCGTCCGCCGTCGAACCCGCGTCCGCGTCCGTAACCGCGTCCGCGCCCGTAACCGCGTCCACCGCCATAGCCGCGTCCGTAGCCGCGTCCACCGTGGTCGTGACCCCAGCCGCCGTTGAGGGGAAGTATGCTTCGGATGCTCATCGTGTTCCTCCTTTGAGCCCGAAAGATGGTCCGACCCCTGTTCAGTTGAACCGTTTCCCACGCTACGCCGCGAGACCTGGCCAACTCAAACGGAGAAAGCCTGAAAGGTTGCGTAAATTCGCGTATTGCGTGCACTGAAAGTGGTCACGCGTAGCTCTATGGGTTCCCGTCAATCCTAAGGATTCAAACGAATTCGGACGTCGTCCTTTCGCCCCCGAGCGGCGGATGGCCCCTCTGCAGGGGGTTCCACTGAGTACCAGGCTCCGGCGCCCGGCGCGCCCTTCCTGCGGAGCGTGTGTCACTCGCCAGGCACTGGACGAGGTGGGCAGATCTCCCTCGTGCTGAGTGGGCGTCTGGTGATGGGGGCAGCCGCTCAGCCCTCAGCCGCATCGCCGCGCCGTCGACCAGACCTCGACGATGCCGTCATTACGGCCGGTCCGCCTGATCACGCACAGGATGGACGGCCGCCCGCAGTCCGCTGACGGCGAGGACGATCAGGAGAGCAAAGGCTGCGATGGCGGTGAGTGTGCGTACGTTGTTGAACAGTTCCCAGCGCCCCAGGATCTCCGCGTGATCGGCCGGCGCCGCAGTGACCGCCCACTGCTTGATCCGTCCGTTGATGGGCACGTTGCCGAACCGGGTTATCAGGAAGGACGCGAGGGCCAGCAGGCCTGCCGTACCCGCGAGCAGTCGGGCGCGGCCCGCTGTCAGGACAGCGAGCGTCAGGGAACTCAGGATCGATGCGCCCATCGCCGCCTGCATGGTGATGCCGTTCATCTTCATCAGTTCGGCGTGGAATGACAGCCGCATCTCCAGCGGTACAGCGTTGAAGGTGGGAACGAGATTGGCCGCGCCGTACCCGAACGCGCCGGCGAGGAGGCCGGTGCACAGCAAGGCGATTCCATGGACGAGTCTGAGATTTCTGAGGCGCATGTTGGTTGGCTCCGGTGCATTGGCTGGGGGCGGATGAGCTACCCGTGGGGTCGGCGCTGATAGGCGATGAGCCGGGAGTCGGGGCTCGCTTCAAGGGTGGCCGGGCCTCCGTCAGAAGTCCAAGATCCTTCACTTCTGGCAGCCAGAACCATCGCTTCTGAACGATCGGTGGCCGCGGAAGCGTGGTGCCTCTGGGCTGTGCCGTCGCACAGTCCCTCGCGCGGGCGCCGAAATCCCTTTGCGGGCGGGTGGACTTCGATCGACACTTCCCTCATGCAGAATGTTCTGACAACTGACCAGGTAGAGCGCTTTGTGACCGATGGCTTTGTCCATCTTGAAGGTGCCTTTCCGCGGTCTCTGGCCGACGAGTGCCGCGCTTTCCTGTGGCGCGAGACCGGATGCGACCCGGACGATCCCGCCACCTGGACCCGGCCAGTTGTCAGGCTGTCGGGTTACGGGGACGAGCCGTTCCAGCGGGCCGCCACCACACCGCGTCTGCACGGCGCATTCGACCAACTCGTCGGATCGGGACGATGGTTGCCGCGTACAGGGCTCGGCACGTTCCCCATCCGGTTCCCGCACCCGGACGACCCGGGCGACACCGGGTGGCACATGGATGCCAGCTACGTGCCTGCGGGGGAGAGCGGCTACTGGCTCAACCTCCGCTCCCGCGAGCGGGCGCTGCTGATGCTGTTCCTGTTCTCCGACGTCGACGCCGACCACGGGCCGACCCGGATCAAGGTCGGTTCGCACCTGGACGTCCCGCGCTTCCTCGCCCCGGCGGGTGAGCGCGGCCTCGACTTCATGGAACTCTGCAAGACCATGGACGCAGCGGGCAGGCTCGACGCCCCCGACCGCCCGCTGGCGCTCGCCACCGGGCAGGCCGGTGACGTCTATCTGTGCCACCCGTTCCTGATCCATGCCGCCCAGCCCCACCACGGCACCCGGCCCAAGTTCATGGCGCAGCCTCCGCTGGTGGCGGCCGCTCCGCTCGACCTCGATCGCACCGACGGCGCCTATTCGCCGCTGGAGCGTGCGGTGCGGCTCGGCCTGGGCCGGCGGTCCGACTGAGGGCATCCGCGTGGTTGGCCGGTCGTATCACTTCGTCGCCCCCTGAGCCCGCCCTTTCCCACTCGCTGAAGATCCGGGTCAGATCACAGGCGCCGAGCCACTGGGCTCCCCGCTGGCTCGCCCGATACTCAGGCGCGTGCCCGTGAAGTCGGCGCCAGATTCAAAAGACCACTGCGGGAACGGTGGGGGCCCTGGCGGTTGCCGAGGCGCAATTGGCGCTGTGCGCCAGTTTCGTGGTGGACGGCGCGACGGCCCGGGCCCTGGCGGATGCCGGCGCCGACTCGGTGAGGTTCGTGGCCACCGGCGAGGACGGCCGTGCCGGAGGATCTGGCCTGCGCCGAGTACCTGGACCGGCTCCTGGCCGGGGATCGTTTCGACCCCGGCCCCCATCTGCACCGTGCCCGCAGCTCCCAGGCCGCGGACGACCTGCGCAGCGGGCGACGCCGCGGTGCTCACCCCGCCGATGTGGGATTGTGTTTGGATCTGGACCGGTTCGACTTCGCCACGAAGGTCGGAGTCGAGTCAGGGATGGCAGTGCTGCGGCCGTTCCAGACTCGATCAGATGCGGTGTCCGCCGTACACCGCGCACGGTAATTGATGAGCCGTTTCCACCTCACGCTGACCCAAGCGATCAGGTGGGAAACGGCTGGATGGCATTCTCAACCTCGGTGTCGTTTGGCGGAGTTGAACCGCGCCTCGGGATGACGGACACACCCAGCCGGAACGCATCGCGGTGGGAACGCACCCCACCTGGAATGTACCGAGGCCGGGACGCACCCCGCCTGGAACGGTACCGAGGCCGGGACGCACCGCGGTGCCCCAGGCAGGGCGGGACCCTAGGAACGAGGCGGTGAGCGGACCCGACCGGACCTCTCCGGGGCCGGTTCGGTCGGGCGCACGCGTCGGTGCTGACGTACAGGGTCAGACCGGACGCTTCCTCGCGGCGATCCGCTGCCGGGAAGCCTCGTACAGCACGGCGGTTGCGGCGTTCGCGGCGTTCAGCGAACTCGCCGAGCCGGTCATCGGAATGCTGACTGTGTGGTCGCACAGCCCCCGCCAGGCGCTGCTCAGCCCGGATGTCTCGTTGCCGATCAGCAGCAACACCGGCTGGGTGAAGTCGAAGTCGAAGACATCACAGTCCCCCTTCTCGTCGGTGCCGACCAGGACGATCGACTGTCCTTCGGTCCGCTTCGCCTCGACCCAGGCCATGACATCGCCGGGCGAGGGGACGCGTACCGCAGGCACGGCGAACAGCGAACCGGTGCTCGCCCGCACCGACTTGGGGTCATACACATCGGCCGCGTGTCCCGACACGATGAGCCCGTGCGCCCCGAAGGCATCCGCTGAACGGATGATGCTGCCGATGTTCCCAGGGCTGGTCGGCCGGTCGAACAGGACACCCAGGAAGTTGTCGCCGGCGCCGAACCGGCCGAAGTTGTCGGCCGGCATCTCGATGACGGCGACGAGCTCGGGCGCGTTCTCATTCTTCTCCCCGAGGTCCGCCAGCATGTCCGGCGCCATGGCGATCCGCTCGGCATCGACAGTCCGCAGCAGGTCCTCCGCCCACTGCGACAGCGTCCGCTTGCCGTCGTATATCAGAGCCTTGACGGGCCAGCCGTACCGGACGGCCATCGAGATGGGGCGAACACCCTGCACCAGGAACTCACGTACGCGCGTTCGCTTGTTGCGGTTGTTCAGCAGGGACTCCCACTGCTGAAAGCGGGCGTTGCGTGAGGTGATGCGCTGGACCGGCGGCACATGTTCTCCAAGCTGAGCCAGTAATGATGCTGTGTTCAGGCCAGCCTATGAGGGTTTACGGAGGTGTCGGACATGGCGGCGGGTCTTGGCCCGGATCGTGTGGTGTCTGGGAGGGGGCGTAGGCGTGGGGCCGGAGCGCCGGGAGGGGGGAACTCTCGACACCCGTTGCGCGCCTCGGGGCCGGACGATGTGCCCCTGCAGAGTGACCAGAGCGGACCGCTCCACCCCCGGGCGGCAGCCCGACGACGGACTGTTTACAGTGAGGCAAGATTGCCGGATGGGGCGGGGGGCGAGGGAGAGGGAGACGTGTCGCACTTCGAGATCACCACCGTGGTCGCAGCGCCCCCACGCCAGGTCTTCGACGCCTGCCTGGACGTTGAGGCTCACACGCGGTCGATGGCGGCGTCGAGAGAACACGCGGTGGGCGGCACTACCCAAGGCAAGCTCGCCCTCGGTGAGACGGTCACCTTCCAAGCCCGCCATTTCGGGCTGATCTGGCGGCTGACCGCCCGCATCACCTCCTGGGACCCGCCGCACTCCTTCGTTGACGAGCAGGAAGCCGGGCCCTTTCAGTACTGGCGGCACGTTCACCACTTCGCACCGCACGGTCAAGGCGGCACCCTGATGACCGACGTCATCGATTTCGCCTCGCCGTGGGGCCCCCTCGGCCGGCTCGCCGACGCGACCGTCCTCAACCGGTACATGCCCAGGCTCATCCGGTCGCGCAACGCTTACCTGGCCGCCACGCTCTGACACGACACGCACACCAGTCGTCGCCACAGCCGAGGCCCGCACAAGATCTCCCCCACACTCGACATCACGGGCCGAGCCCAACTCCGGGATGCCCTCGACCGTCAGCATGGTTGACGACGACTGGGGGCTGAGGGGAAGCGGCTCTATCGAGAGCGGGGCCGATGCCTGAGGTTCCGGAGGTTGCGGCTGCGCTCGGACTGCCCAAGTGCCAGGGGACTCCCCTGCCGTCAGCGGCACGGCCACCTCTCATGAATCGACGAAGCACGGCACGCCGTGAGGCGTGAAGCTGTCCACCGTCCGCAGGCAACGTGCAGCAATGCCTGGTGCAGTTCTCGGCTCCACACTTCCACGGCCCGCTGCCGCGCACCTCCCGTCAAAAGGCGGATTAATCTGGGAGATGCGCGGCAGAGTGCCCTGCTACGGTGCGCCGATGTCATCGGTCAAGCAGTTCCAAGTCACCTTCGACTGCGCAGAACCTGAGCGCGTCGCTCGCTTTTGGTGTGAGGTGCTGGGGTACGTCGTACCGCCGCCGCCAAAGGGGTTCACCACGTGGGACGATTTCAACCGTTCCCAGTCACCGGAGGATCAGGGTTCATGGTTCGCCTGCGGTAATCCCTCAGGTGTGGGCCCGCGACTGTTCTTTCAGCGCGTTCCTGAAGGCAAGGTCGTCAAGAATCGGGTGCATCTTTGCGTGCGGGTCGGCACCGGACTCGTGGGCGAAGAGCGCCTGGCCGCGCTTGAGGCCGAATGCGCACGACTGCTCCCACTCGGCGCAGTACGCGTGCGACTCCTGTATGACGGCAACGATTCGTGCATCGTGATGCAGGACATCGAGGGCAACGAGTTCTGCCTCGACTGAGCAGTGCCTGGAAGTGCGGTGATCTTGGTGGAGGGAGTGCGAGGCGAGCTCGTCGGAAGCCATATGGCTGTCGCTTCCACCCCTGACCCCGTGCCGAGTTGTGTATTCGCACCCGGCCTCGAATCCTTGGCGCGTCGTCCGTTGGATGACCTGTTGCTGACGGAACCTTTCGAGCAAATCCAGGGTCTTCTTGTGCAGTTCCTTACGCAGTACTGCCGATGAAAGCCGCCAGAGGAACAGGGAACCGCCCTCGGCCCTCGGTTGCCAGAGAGCCAGAGACCCAGGGAGTCACGGCCGTGCCAGAGGAGGGAGAGGGAACGGCGCTCGCGAGGCAGCACTCGATGAGGGGCTGGCGGCCTGCGGGGAGAGGCTGGGGGCGCGCCACCGGCAACGCTACCGACGGCCTCGGTAGCGCGGTGCTCGTCCCAACCGGCGACAGTACCCCTTGTGCCTTCAACTCTTCCAAAGGGAAAAAGAGGTGGCGAGATGTGGTCAGGCCGACATGACGATTACTTCCAACAGACCGCACGGATGATCGCCGAGCAGTTACAGCGAAACCACTCCAGAGAACGCGCCAGGGCCGTCAAGTTCAGCAGAGAGCAAGTGGAACAGAGCCGCAAGATCGCCCATGACGTCCAAGCCGTGGAACTGGAGCGTCTTGCGACCCTCGGGCAGATCCCGCAGGCCGAATACAAGGCCCGCATGGCCGCATTGGAAGAAGACGCCGACGAAGGAACCCCACGTGGCAATCCGTACCAGGGGTGGCCCAAACAGTGGACCGGCCCGAGCGGCAACGAGCCCGTAACCTGAAGCGTTTGGGTGGTGAGCCCGGCCGGAGGCGCCATACGCTCGCGTTGCAGGTCGGCAGACGACTGCGCCGTCAGAACATGCCCGGTTTCGGCAGATCACATGTGAGCCGGGGCCGTCACCCAATGCCTGGCCCGGAACTGATGCGTGCTCGGCAGGGGCTTTGCCGCCGCGCGCATCGCCGCCCACTCGATGACTGATCTGCAACGGCCGCGTCGTGGTCGGCCTGCGCCTCTTCGGCGGTGCGGCCGTGGACGAGGACGCTGGCGCCGCGCTCGACGAGCTGCCGGACGGTCTTGTTGCCGATGTCGGCGGTGGCGCCTTTCATCCCCGCGCGATTCGTGACCACCTGTGTGTGCTAGCACGGTATTAGGCGGTGCTTCTGGTCCTGGCGGACAGGTGAGGCCACCCTCCGCGACGGGGAGTCGGGGCGGTAGGCCACCGGCCATTGTTCGCGAGGCTTACAGGCAACGGCGGTCAAGCCCGGACGAAGAAGTGCGGGAGAGGTTGGACCGAGTACGGGATGAACTCAACGCCGTGCGTGGCGGATCTTCAACCGTCCGAACTCCATGCTTCCGGAGATCCGGATCGTCGGCCCGCCGGGGCGGGAGCGCCGCCGGGTCTTGTGCAGTGGGTGCTTCCAACCGGTGCGCAGGCCCTCAACATCGACGATCGCGTCGCGAGGCACCGTGATGTTCGCCCTACCGGAGCCGAGGTGCAACTCGATGTCCACTTCCGGATGTTCGATGATCGCCCGGGACAGGTCCAGGTACACCCTTCCGTAGGCGGATTCGACCTTGAGGACCCGAGGCACCCGCCAGGCGCCGCGCCGTTGGATCCGTCCGCTGGCGGCAGCAAGCGTGGACGCGGAGCCCGCACTTTCCGCCGGGAGCGCGACAAGAGCCTGTACGAGCTCATTGCGCGTCTTGGCGGTGAGCGCCTGGTGAAGGCGTTCATCCATTTCCTCATGCGAGACGTACCCTTCGGCGTACGCTTCCCGCAGGCGCTGCACGGCCCTGTCGCGGTCGTCGTCGCCGGCCAGCGGCCGCGGATCTTCCGGCAGAGAGGTCATCGCTTCACTCTAGTACTGCACCAACGATGCAAATGCGCCAACGTCCCCAGCAGCAGGTTCAGTTGGGGACATGGAACCGCTCGTGATCACGGTGCTCGTGCGCTCTGCTGAGGTGCGAGCGATCACTGGCTCAGCTGGCAGGCGATTTGCGATCCCGTACAGCGGAGGCAACGGTCAGGGCAGTCCCGATGAGGAGCGGCACAATCATTGTGGTGAATAGCCAACGGGGTACTTGCTGTTCCGGCGTGGAACGCCACAGCACGCCGCAGCCGATCGCGAGCGAGATGCCTGTGCACGTGTTGAGCACCAGCAATGCTCGGGCGATCCACAGTGCAGAGGCGCGGGTGCGCGGCCGGTTGAGTGATGCCCTCGCCAGTGCAGGTGCGAAAGGTGCTGTGGCGTCGTCCGGCAGCTCGGACTGCGGGGTCACTCGCAGCGTCAGCTCTGCGCAGGCCGTCAGCAGCACCGTCGCTCCGATGAACACGAACACCGGCCCAAACGCGCTGCCGATCGACCGGTTCGTCCATGCGTCCACACCGTCGACGCCGAAGTGCTGCGGTATCCGATGGGGCAGCTGCGGGTAGCGAACAATGCCCCAGAGAGACATTGCGACGAGCAGCGCAGCGTTGGGGAGTTGCCACAGGCGTACGGGAGCTGAGAAGACCATGAGATCGATTGTCGGCGGAAGAGGTCAAGGCCGGTACCGGCTTCCCTGTAGCTGCGCCGAAGAACCAACGCCGAGCCGTCACGAGCTCCTGATTTGGGCTTGCTCGGGTGGCCCCCATTCCATCACCGAAGCCTTCTACGGAGCGGTGGCATGACGGCACGGCCGGGCTCGGCGTACGAAGGTCAGCCGGCCCGATCGGGTGACTCAAGGCTGGTGTGGGCGCGGGTGTCTCGGCCCTGGGGGAGCAGGCGCATAGGTTGAGGGAGATCCGGTCGCTGAAAGTGACCCTGACCAGGTCGAATCTCCGGCTTCGCAGTCCGGTCGCAGCAGGGAGTGCCACCACAGGCATGGACGTTCTCTTCATCACGAGCGTGGCGGTGGTCGTCGCCGACCCGCCGCTGAGCCGCAAGCTGTTCATCGAGGCTCTTGGCCTCCCTTTGGAGGGGGAAGGCAACGGCTACTACTCCAGCGGGAACGTCCCCGGCAGCAAGCACTTCGGCCTGTGGCCGCTCTCGCAGGCGGCCGAGGCATGCTTCGGCACGACCCAGTGGCCCGCCGACCGGGTGGTCCCACAGGCATCGATCGAGTTCGAGGTGGTGAACGCGGATGCCGTCACAGCCGCCGGTGCCGAGCTTCAGCGCGCGGGATTCGAGCTGGTGCACCAGGCACGCACCGAGCCGTGGGGCCAGACGGTGGCCAGACTTCTCACTGCGGAGGGCTTGATCGTGGGGATCTCCTACGCCCCCTCCTTGCACGGCCTGCAGGACGACCAGCACCCCGGGTGAGCCCGGCGGCGAGGCCGGTGACGGCGACACGATCCCGGGCGTACTCCTCGCCAGGGACAGCACCGGTGACGTCCGCCCCCGTCGGCACCATAACGTTCGGACGAAGGCGACCCAGCGGAGCGGGCCGGGGCGAGCTCTGCGGCGGAGGCCACGGCGCAGCGCAGGCCGTCGAGGTATCCGTGGTAGGCGGGGCCGTTCAGGCACTTGCCGGTGACGGCCAGGAGGCTCAGCCTTGGAGGAGTGCGCGGCTGATCCCCATCGGGAGCGATGACTGCTGGAGGCGGAGGTGCTTAGGGTGCGCGGTTCGTCCCCCCCACGTCAGTGGTGAACGATTCGGGATTCGCCGGCGTGCGGCTCTTGCCGCGACACCGCCCAGCCGTCCCACGCGTGCTGCCGGGCGAGATCTGTGGGCAGGATGGTCACATGACCAAGCTGCCGTCGAAGCGTCCCGCCTCCCACGGCTCCGTGTTGTCCTTGTGGTCGCAGGACTCGGTGCTGTCGATCGGCTCGGTGGGGTCGGTGTTGTCCATTGGGTCCGTCGGCTCAACCCTGTCCGTTGCCTCGGTCGGGAGCATCCTGTCGGCCGGCTCGATCGGTTCCGCCCTGTCGCTGATCTCAGCCGGAGCATGGCTGAGCACGGGATCACTGTTCTCGGCCCGGTCGCGGTGGTCGGTGCTGTCCTGGCGTTGCTCTCGCGGCTTCCTGGCGGCCGGGGCAATGGGGGTGGTGGACGGAGCCGGTCTGCTCATGGCTCGGCCGAGGCAGGAGACCGGGCCGAGACAGTGATCGAAGTGGCCGCGCCTGGGTGACGGCGAGCATGTCCCAACCAGTGATCGGCTGGGGCTGGGGCTGGGGCTGGGCTGGCGGACTGGTAGGGCTGGCGGGGCCAGTGGAGCCGTGCCCTTGCTTCGGGCGACGGGTGCCACTTCAGCATGGCGATGACTCGCGCCCCCGAGTCATCGCATCCCGCTCATGCCGGTTCTGCTTCGAGCCCCGCAAACACAGGCACAGGCGCCAGCTGCCTTCTGCCAAGTAGCTGCCAAGTTCCCCTGGCAAGGGCGAGGTTGAGCCGTCAGCAGTGTCCACCCAATGCCGTGCGGCGCCACTCGCTCGGCGTCACGGCGTAGGTGGCGTGGCACGGAGTGCACGCGGACTGACCACTGTCACTCCGCATGAGCGCCCATTGTTCAACCTGCACCCAGACGATGGCTTTAAGCGGGTAGTGACTACACTGCCGACGCCGTGATTCGCGAGCCGCAGAGTAGAGGACACGAAGATGCAGAATGTGTTCAGGGATGGCGGTCCGCTCGACATCGCCATGGGACTGCTCGGCCTGCTGCTCTCGATCGCTCTCTTGTGGAAGGGCATGCAGATGGCCCAGAACGGGGGCGCGTGGTGGTGGCCGCTGACGGCAGGGGTGATGGTCGTCCTCAGCCTGCATGGCCTGTACCGACGACGCCGGGCGAAGCACCAGAGCTGTCCGTAGGCTCCGTTCGCCGACCTCCAGGTGCCGACTCGTCCAAGCCAGTGTCAGCGGTCGGACAGCCGCTGCTGCACTGTGGTTGGTCACCGTGCCACCTCATCATCCGGACTCACCTCCAACGAATCGTTCGGCGGCTGGAGCAAGACTTTCACCGATCCCCACCTCTTGCGCCGCCATCGTTGACCGTCTCACCTTCGGCGGCAACATCATCGAGACCGGCACCGACTCCTACCGCCTGGCCATCGTCCAGGCCCGCGCAACCGAACACGAAGCCGCCGCACGCAGCCGCGGGTTTGGGGAACGATCGGGGACGGCGAGGTCGCGTCCACGATAGTGGTGGGTCGGTGCTGCACCGCCCGCTGGCGGATGCGCGGGCGGTGCGGTGCGGTGCGGTGCGCGGACACCACGCGGCCTCGGAAATCCGCTCGGCAGCAGACAGCAGCACAAGGCACAGTGGCCCCATGAATGAACGAGGGCTGGACCGCGACGGGACGATCGCACGCGAAGGCGCACTGGAGCGAGTGCCGGCAGTGTTCGTCCCGGTCGTCGATGCCGCCCGTGCTCGTATCAGCGAGACGTTCGGCAGCACGCGTCTGCACAGCGTCTACCTCTACGGCAGCATCCCTCGTGGCACCGCCACCCCCGGAGTCTCCGACCTCGACCTCCAACTCGCTCTCCACGACGAGCCCACCGAGGCCGACCGCGCTGACGCCAAAGCAATCGAGGCCGTACTCGACCGGGCATTCCCGCAGATCGATGGCGTCGGGATCCTGCTGACCAGCACGCGGGTTCTGCTCAGTGACCTCGAACGTCACGATGGCGGATTCTTCATCGCCTGCCTCTGCACCCCGTTGCTGGGCCCTGACCTCGCAGCACAACTGCCCCGTTACCGCCCCACAGCCCTACTCGCGAGGGAGACCAACGGTGACCTCGCCCGCGTGCTTCCACGCTGGCGTGCCAAAGCAGCCGAAGCCGTCACGGACGCCGATCGCCGGGCCCTCAGCCGTTTCGTCGGCCGTCGCATCGTCCGCACCGGATTCACCCTGATCATGCCCCGATGGGGCGGCTGGACCAGCGACCTCGGCCAGTCCGCCGAGCTCTTCGGCCGCTACTACCCCGAGCGCGTCGAGCAGATGCGTATCGCCGCGTCCATCGGCCGTGCACCCTCACCCGATCCGGCGGTACTCGGGATGCTCCTCAACGACCTCGGCCCTTGGCTCGCCGCCGAATACACGGCCGTGCACGGCGAGAAAGCCCTGCGTCCCTGACGGGCGGCCTACGCCATGACTTGATCTTCTCAGCGGCCACGGAGAGTCCAGATGCCCAGCAGTGGTGTCAATTGCCCTTCGCTCCTCGGCCGCTTGGTCGGCGATGTCTGTGAACTCGTGGCGGCTGGAGAAGAGTTGCAGTCGGCGGCAGGAGATGCGCCGTGCATGGTCTTCCCCGCCCCTGGAGACGGCCGCCGAGACGGACTTGCGCCGGCAGGCGTTCCTCAGGAAGTTCCACCGGTGCAAGATTCAAGTCCCGTCCTCAAGTCCCGTCGCTATCGGAATTCCACCCGGCCGACCACGCTGTCTGCGGCTGCCCACCGCGCCGCTCTCCTCGCAGGACTCCTTCCTGAACCGGACCTGGCTGCTGTGCCGCGTGAGCCGCTGGTGGCGGTGGTCAGTGTGGTCGGGCGCGGTAGAGATCGCGCAACAGGGCGACCTCGGCCCCGTGGTGCAGCAATTCCTGGTTGACCCACCACACGATGTCGATGAACGGCTCTTCCGGATCGCTGCCATGCGGGTAGGTGCAGTACCCGGTGGTGTCGAGTGCGGCGTCGTCGACGCTCAGTAGCGCGTTCCGCCAGGCCGCGGCACCGGCGTCGAAAGCCGCGACCGCCCCTGCGGCGTCGCCGCTGACGGGGTAGTCGTCCCGGGTCAGTGCGTGGCCGCCGGCGGTGTGGTCAGCGCGCAAGGTCAGCATTTCGCTGAGGTGGCTCAGGCGCCACGCGATGGTGGTGAAGGGCGGCGGCCAAGGATGCGGGTAGGAGGCGGCGTCGCGTCCCCAGTCACCAGTGCCGGCCAGGAGGGTCGCGCGCGGCCCTGGTCCCTCCACGCGCCGCCGTAGCGACCAGCAGTCGGGCACCGGTTCCCAGAGGTATTCCTCGTCGGTCAGCGGGCCTACCTTGGTATCCGTCCCGTCGCCACTGTCCATGACCGGCCCGGTCATTCGGTCGGTGAGGCGTTGGCGTGCGAAGTCGAACTGCTCCAGCAGGGGAGACAGACGGGATGGTGTCGTCATCGGACGCTCCTGGGTCGTGTTCCGGGGCGGCCCGTCAGCGTGGCACAGCCAGCACCGCAGCCGCGTCCCCATTTCTGAGGAGCTCACCAGACCTTGAGCTTGCTGAAGGAGGGTCGCCCGTCGGCTGCGCGTTGGCGAACGACGTGATGAGGTCTCACCCAGCAATTGGCAGGCACGGTAACCAACGGACCCTGTTCCGGCCCGTCGTGGAGCTGATGATCACCAACCGCCTCACGCCCGAGCAGACGTCCGTCCGCGAAGCCTGGGCCCGCAACGTCGTTCATGTGTCCCACGGGACGGGGCAGCACGGCGGTTGGGGCTTCGGGATGGCGGTGCGTATCTACCGGGGGGAATTACGCGCCCATCGGCCAGTCCGGCTGGGACGGCGGAGCCGGCACCACTGCATACGCCGACCCGGAGAACCAGCTCGTGGGCATCCTGCTCACCCAGACCGGGATGTCCACCCCGGATTCGGCGCGGGCCCTCCACGACTTCTGGACCACGTTGTACCAGGCAATCGAGGACTGACCTGACTGGCTGGTCGAGGGCGGTCCGGCAGAAGGCCTCGACCAGGCGTCCTTCGCGACCTCTCACAAACGACGACGACCGATGCGGAAGTTCTGCGAGAGCCCTCGGAGTGATCACGCTTCCCCGGTCGCCGGCCCCGGAGGCCCTCGCAGGGCCGGTAGGGCGGGGACCACTCAACCGGCTCGACCGTGCCACCGGTATGGTCCCCGCCGGCCGTTCTCAGTCGGGGCACTTCTCCTTGATCTTGTATGTCATGGCCTTGGGGTAGTCATGGCGGGCGAGTCTGATCTGGGCCAGGGTCGGGCCGGTGTTGAGGGTGTCGTCCGGGTTGGCGATGCGGTCCAGCAGGGTGGCCAGCTGTCCGTGGTTGTGGATCTGCTCGCCGGTCATGGGGGTCTTCTCGGATCCGAACACCTCGGCCAGGCGGTCGTAGTTCCAGGGGTGGAGGACGTTGTAGAAGTCGGCGCCGTCGGACGTCCGGCCCTTGAAGTAGCAGGGGTTGACCAGCATCTGCTCGATGCCGTAGAAGCCTTCGTTGTCCAGCACGAAGATCACGGGGTTGAGCAACTGGCGTACGTGGGTGGCGAGTTCCTGGCAGGTTTCCTGGAACGATCCGTCGCCGACGAACACCAGTGGGCGCTTCTTCCGCGGCTTCCTGGCGAGGGCGATGCCGGTGGTGGCACCGACCGAGTAGCCGATGGACAGCCAGCTGTTCTGCGCGATGTACGAGGCGCGCTCGGGCATGCGCAGGTTCATCGAGCCGATCAGGGCGAACGCGGCGTCCGAGATCACGGTGTACGGGGTGGTGGCGCCGGTGCCCGAGCCCGTGGTCTGTTCCTGGAGGAACGCGCTGATGTGCTCGAAGAAGCTGTCGTAGGTCACCGGCAGGTCCGCCGGCTGGTCCGAGGAGCTGAGGCCGGACAGGTAGGCGTCCGTGCTCGCCGGTACGTCCAGGCCCTGGTCATGGGCGTGCGCGAAGGCGTCGGCGGCCAGACCGTGGTGGCCGTAGCGTTCGCTCAGGGCCTTGTCGAGCTCCTCGATGAAGTGCGGGAGCTGGACGCTGGGGAAGTACCTGGCGCCGACGCTGACGCCGTCGCGTACGGCGACCGCCCAGTCGTCGCCGAGCGCCTGCTCGCCGCCGAGGTTCTTCGACGTCGACCAGGTGCCCAGGCCGATCCGGCAGCCGTGTGCCTTGAAGGTCTCGCGCACCTTGGGATCGCTGGCCTTGCCGTTGTAGACGCCGGAGAAGCCCGGGGTGTTCTCGGAGACGACGGACTTGGCGCCGATGGTGGTGCAGAACGGGATGCCAGTGTTCTCCACGAGCGCGGTGAACTTTCCTTCCAGCCGTTGCCGTTCGATCTCCTCACCGGCCCACAGGATGGGGTTGCCGTGGCGGTCGATCAGTTCCACGGTGGCTTGGACCGCCGCCCGGCACATCTCGTCGTTGCGGAGGGTGGACGGCCGCACCCGGCGTTCGATCGTGCCCGTCGGTTCGGGACAGGGCGCCTTCCAGACATCGTCCATGATCTCCAGGTAGACCGGCCGGCGCTCGGACAGGCACGCGGTGAGCGCGGTGTCGATCTGGACGGGAGCCAGTGCGGCGTTGGAAATCACCTGGGCGTCGACGGTGACCTGGCGGTAGACGTCCAGGTTGCTCTCGCGGCGCTGGCTCATGTGGGAGGTGAGCAGGCCGATCGCCTGGTAGTTGAGCCACTGCTCGTAGGACGGGGCCGCGTTGATGGCGACCAGCGGTACCTGCTCGACGTAGGCGCCGCCGATGGGGTTGAGGAGGTTGAAGGAGCCCACGCTGTAGGTGACGGCGACCGCGCCGATGGCCACCTCGCCCTTGTCCGGGTCGGCGTCGGCGGCCTTGGCCCGGGCGTAGGCGTCGGCGGCGAAACCGGCTCCCACCTCGGTGGGGGTGCCGATCCACTGGACGTCGGTGGTCTCCTGCATGATCGACAGGAAGGGGCCGAGATGGTCGCCGGGCACCCCGAAAAGGTGGGTGACACCGAGCTGTTGGAGGCGGGTGGCGAGGTAGCGGCCCACGTTCCATGCGGTGGGTTTGGTGGTCGTCATGACGTCAGAACCTCCTGCGGACGGGCTGCTGCTGCGGTTTCCATGGCGGCGAGGTCGGCCGGCCGCGGCGTCTCGTGGACGGCGATGGCGGCGGCCACGGCGGTCTCCACCGCGCCCTCGATCCAGGCGTGCTTGAGGGAGATGTGCTCGCCGGCGAAGTGGATCGGGCCCTCCGGCAGCATCGCGTCCAGGTGGAAGCTGGTCATCTGGTGCGGGGTGTAGACGGCGGCCTCGCCGAAGGCGTACGGATCGCGCAGCCAGCTCTGGGTCCGGCCGTGGAAGGTGTAGAACGCCTCGATGCGGCGCCCGTGGAGGGTCTGGAGGTTGCGCAGGGCGTAGATGTAGCGCTCGTCGTCCTCCATGGAGTCCCAGCGCGCCGCGTCGTCCGACCAGCTGTAACTGGCCAGGACCACGCCGCCTTCGCTGCCTGGGACGGGATGGGAGGGGTAGTACATGAAGCGGTTGGGATTGTCGGTGGTGGAGCCGCCGCCGAAGACGTGGCTGGCTTCCCGGACCGGCGCGTGCTGGAGCGACCAGTTGCGGTAGTGCTTCAGCTGCGCCTCGCTGACCTCGGTGTCCGCCACCCCGCTGAGCAGGCCGAGCGGCCCGTGCGGGGCGTTGCGCAGGTGCTCCGGCATGGCCAGTGCGGCCTCGGCCTCGTCCTCGCCCTGCTGCTGGTACCACCGGTACAGGTCTTCGCCGAGCTCCCGTTTCCAGTCCTCCTCGGTGAACTCCCACCAGCGGCGGGAGAATTCGAGCAGCACCTTGGTGGCCTGGTCGTAGTGGGTCTCGATGATGGCGCGGCGCTTCTTGTACGAGAACGGCGGGTTCACGCGGGTGAACCGGAGGCTGGAGAAGGGGACGGTGACGATGGCCAGGTCGCCTTCCCAGGTCTGCGGCGGGGCCTGGGGGTCCTGCTCGCTCACCGTGTCGATCTCCACCCGGTGCAAGGCCGACCGGGTGACCCGGCTGGTGGCGCCGTCGCTCCAGGGGTCCAGGTATTCCAGGCGGGTCATCCGCTGGCCCATCTGGATGTTGTCCTTGAGGCCGTCCGCGAGCCGGTAGGGGAGTTTCCAGCTGCCGCCGTCGATCTCCCAGTAGGTGGCGTTGGGGTTGATGTCGCTGCGGCCCAGGAAGGTGTGGAAGAAGGCCAGGTGGAGGCGGGAGGTCATGTTCTCGATGGTGCCGATGGCCTCGATCGCCTCGTCGCTGAAGCCCGCGTACTCCCGGAGGAAGCGGCCCATCGAGTAGCCGTCGAAGTCCCGGATGACCCTGGCCCAGCCGTCCAGCCACTGCTCGAACGGTTTGTTCTCGCGCTCGCCGTTGGGCTTGAGCACGGAGTAGTAGTCCCGGACCGGTTCCAGTGCCTGGTGGACCAGCTGGGACACCTGCGTGCACGCCTCGCCGCCGGAGAGGTTGAAGCCCTCGTTGACGGGGCGTGGATTGAGGGCGTAGTCCCTCCGGCGGACCTGGACGCGGTTGGTGCGGATCCAGGTGCGGCTGGCCTTGTTCGGGGCCTTGAATTGGGGGCTCTCGTTGCCGTACTGCCACTTCTCGTTGTTCTTGAAGGAGCGGTAGACGACCGGGGGGACGTGCACGTTCTCGCAGCCGGTGCCCGGTTCGATGTCGACGTTGTAGAACAGCCTGCGGGTCAGGCCGAGTTTGTCGATGAGGGCCAGGGTGAGCGGGTGGAAGTCCGGAATCCGCATCGCGCCGGCCTCGGCGTACTGCTTCTCGTCCCAGAACGCGGGATGCTTCGGGTCCTCGGTACGGAAGGTCTTCAGCCTGCCGCCCACCCGGTTGGCGTTGGCCTCCAGGATGGTCACCTCATGACCGGCGTTCTTCAGCAGGTGACCGGCGACCAGACCGGCGATGCCGGCGCCGACGATCAGCACACGCTTGCGCTCGGTGGCGGTGGCCGGGGGCAGACCGTTGTCGATCAGCGTCTTGAGATAGCGCAGTTTGAGGTCTTCGTCGTTCGGGCCGATCAGCAGCAGGGCACGGGCGAGCTGCCGGTGGACTTCCGAGGGCGGTTCGGGTTCGGGGCCGTGGCCGTTGCTGGACGGGGGGACGGTGGGGACGGTGAGGGGACTGTTGTCCATGCGTCGCTTCCTATGTCAGAGGTGGGGGAGTGCCGGATGAGGTGGAGGGAGGGGCCCGTCAGTGCCTGGGCAGTGGACCGCCCGGGGCGTGGTGGCGGAGCGTGATGGGGAGGGGTGGAGGCGTAGACCATGCCCTGGGTGGTGCGGAACTGCGCCGTGTTCGTGCTGCCGCCCTCGAACTGTTCGTCCATGGCGGGCGCCGGCTCAGGGCGCACCCGGGGTGTGGTCATGCGGGAACTCCTCGTGGACGGGACACTGGATGGATCACGGTGGAGGGCGTGCGGCTACAGAACGTAGCCATGGAAAGGCGTGCATACCCGTTTCGAATATTCCGGGCATATCGGAAACTCTCAAACGGCCGTGCGCCAGTCGAGGGGTCGCGGCGCTCGCTCGGACCGTCCGCTCCGGCCGGGCAGTGGAAGAGAACCGCCGTCAGGCTCAGTCCGACTGCGGAGGTCTGGTGGCCCTGGCGGAGGTCTGGTGGGGGAGCGGGCGCCATGCCGTAGGCGGTGTTCCGCATCATGGCCGGGCCGGACTCCGGTCGGACGGCGCTGTTGCCCGGGTCGGTGAGGACGGAAAGAACGCCCAAGTCGCCCAGGCGGACGCGTCGTTCAGCCGCCGGATTCGATCGGGTGCCTCGGCGCGTCCGGCCGGGTCGGCCGGGCCGGACGAGGCGGCCGAGGGGCGACCGCGAGGCGAAGGGCGTAGAGGAGCCGGTCCGCGGGGTCCGGCACGGGGCCTCGTCCTCCGCCACCGGATGCTCACCGTGGCACGTGGCGGTTCCTCGTGGGCCCGGCGGTGTCAGCCGGTCAGGGCGGCGAGGGTGGTCTCCAGGTCGGTGGCCCTGGGCTGGTTGTGGGGGAGTTTGGCGAGGATCTTGGCCATGCCGCAGGTGTCGGTGAGGGCGGAGAAGACCAGGCCGCCGGCTACGCCCGCGGACAGCAGGAGGGCCCGGGGCCGGCGCCGTGGTTAGGATACCCACGGGGGTATCTGCGAAGGAGTGTGGGTTGTGGAACTGGCGATGGCGGCTGAGGAACTGAAGACGGTGGTCAACCGGCTGCGCAGGGCGCAGGGGCAGATCGCCGGTGTGATCCGGATGATCGAGGAGGGGCGGGACTGCGAGGAGGTGGTCACGCAGCTCGCCGCGGCCTCCCGGGCGCTGGACAAGGCAGGTTTCGCGATCATTGCCACCGGTCTGCAGCACTGCCTGACCGATGCGGACATGGCCGCCTCGGGGGACCGGGAGCAGATGCGCACCCGGCTGGAGAAGCTGTTCCTCTCACTGGCCTGAGCACACGGCGGCTTGCATGCACGGCGGCCTGGATGCACGTCGTCGGGCGCTGCGGCGCGCGACGGTCAGGTGAGCGCGTCGACGAGCATGAGGCCGGGCGAGAACATGGGGGATCCTTCGGGCTCGTCGTGCGGTACGGCAATCAATCGGTGCTGTCGGGACGGGTGAGGGTCAGACCCGCGTCGGCGGCGGCCTCGAAGCCGTCGTCGACCGCGACCACCTCGCGCCCGGCGGCGTGCAGCAGGGATGCGGCGATCGCCGCGCGCATCCCGCCGGCGCAGTGCACCCACACCGCTCCGTTCGGCACCTCGCCGAGGCGGCCGGGCAGCTCGTGGATCGGGAGGTGCACCGAGCCGTCGATGAACCCGCCCGCGCGCTCGGTGTCCCGGCGCACGTCCAGCACCACCACCTGCTCGCCGCGCTCGCGCACCGTCGCCAGGTCGGCGAAGCGGGCGCGCGGGAAGGAGACCGGCTGCTCGCCCTCCCGTACCCATGCGTGCGGGGCGCCGATGGCGGCGGCGGCCGGACGGTCGATGCCCACCCGGGCCAGCTCACGCTGTGCGGCGGCGATCTGCTCAGGCGTCTCGGCCAGCAGGGTGACCGGCTTCCCCCACGGGATCAGCCAGGCCAGGTAGGTGGCGAGCTTGCCCTCGCCTTCGAAGTTGAACGATCCGGCCACATGGCTCTTTGCGAAGGCGACGCGGTGGCGGAGGTCCACCACCCACTCCCCGGCCGCCAGCCGCTCGGCGATCTCCTCGGCGTTCGCGGGCTTCGGCGGGGTGAGGTCGATGGGGGCGGGTCCGGCGGCGTTGGCCGGGCCCATGTGTGCGTAGTAGGCGGGAACGTCGTCCAGTCCGGCGAGCAGCTCGGCGACGAAGGTGTCCACGTCCTTGGTCAGCGCGTCGTTGGTCCGACGCTCCTTGCCGATCGTGGTCGAGTCGCCCTCCGCCTGTGTGGAGGAGCAGAAGCTGCCGAACCCGTGGGTGGGCAGCACCGGAACGTCGTCGTCCAGCTCGTCGGCCAGGCGATGGGCGGAGGCGTGCTGAGCACGGGCCAGCCGCTCGGTGAGCCGCGGCTCGACCAGGTCCGGCCGCCCCACCGCTCCGATCAGCAGCGACCCGCCGGTGAACGCCGCCACCGGGTGGTCCTCCTCTTCCAAGACGTAGGAAGTGTGGTGCGGAGTGTGACCGGGCGTGGCCACGGCACGCAGCACCAGGCCCTCGTCCACCGTCCATGCGTCCCCGTCGGCGACCGGAGTCCGGCTGAAGGCGACCGACGCCCCGGCCGGTACCAGGTAGCGGGCCCCGGTGACGCGGGCCAGCTCCAGTCCGCCGGTTATGTAGTCGTTGTGCACGTGGGTCTCGGCCACATGGACGATGCGCACCCCGCGGCGGGCCGCCGCGGCGATGACCTGCTCGATGTCCCGGGGCGGATCCACCACCACCGCGGCATCACGCCCACCGGCCAGGTAGCTGCGGTTGCCCAGGCCCTCGAATTCCAAGGTGTCGACGAAGAACACGACTACGACTCCTCACTGGACGATGTACCCCCGGGGGTATCCGATGTGCACTCCAACAGGGTACCCCGTGGGGTATTCCGGAAGGTGTGCTCACCCCTGATCCGAGCGTCGCACCCGTCCCGTGGGTACCCGGAGGGGCCGAGAGGATTCAGTTGTTCCACCACCCCATCTGTTCCACCCCCTCCGAAAGTTCCCGCAGTTGCTGTGCCGGCGGCTGGTGGGGAGGGAGTGGCCTGTCCGGCTCCCGACAGATGAACGTGCGGCCGCCGCAACGTGCTGCCGGGAGAAGATCTGACGGTGAACTCATCTGTGGCGGAGGTCGTCTCCGTCTTCCTGCTCCTGGCGGTGCTGGCGTGCGCGGTCATCCGACCGTTCGGGTGGCCGGAGGCGGTCGTGGCTGTCCCGGCCGCGGGAGTGGTGATCGCGACCGGGGCGATCTCGTTGGGGCACGCCCGCGAGGAGGCGCAACGGCTGGGGCCGGTGATCGGATTCCTCGCCGCGGTCCTGGTTCTTGCCCAACTGTGCGATGACGAGGGGCTGTTCCATGCGTGCGGGGTCTGGATGGCCCGGAGTGCGGCAGGGCGCCCGCACCTGCTGCTGGTGCAGGTGTTCGCGGCCGCATCGGTGATCACTGCGGTGCTCAGTCTGGACGCCACCATCGTGCTCCTCACGCCGGTGGTGTTCGCCACCGCAGCCCGGCTCGGCGCCCGGCCCAAACCGCACGTCTACGCCTGCACTCACCTGTCCAACACCGCGTCGCTGCTGTTGCCGGTCTCCAACCTGACGAACCTTCTGGCGTTCGCCGCCAGCGGGCTGAGCTTCACCCGGTTCGCCGCGCTGATGGCCCTGCCGTGGCTGGTGGCGATCGCCTGGGAGTACGTGGTCTTCCGCCGGTTCTTCGCCACCGACCTGGACGCCGGCGCTCAGGCCCCGCCGGCCGCCGGACCGCGCGAGGTGCCGGTGTTCGCCCTGGTCACGGTGGTGTGCACGCTGGCCGGTTTCGTACTGACCTCCGCGGTGGGGATCGATCCGGCCTGGGCGGCCTTCGCCGGTGCCGTCGTGCTTGCCGGGCGGGCTCTGGCGCAGCGCCGCACCACGCCCGCGGCCCTCGTGCGCGCCGCCGCGGTACCGTTCCTCGCCTTCGTACTGGCCTTGGGCGTGGTGGTCCGCGCGGTCGTCGACAACGGGCTGGCCACCGGGCTGGGGCACCTGGTCCCCGGTGGCACCGGCCTCGCGGCTCTGCTCGGCACCGCGGCTCTGGCCGCGGTGCTGGCCAACGCCATCAACAACCTGCCCGCCGTGCTGGTGCTGCTGCCGCTGACCGCCCCGTCCGGGCCGGGCGCAATCCTGGCGGTGCTGCTGGGCGTGAACATCGGCCCGAACCTCACCTACGCCGGCTCCCTGGCCACGCTGCTGTGGCGGCGCATCGTGCACGAACATGACAGCGACGTCGCCCTCGGCGAGTTCACCCGGCTCGGTGTGCTCACCGTGCCTGCCGCGCTGGTGCTGTCGGTGCTGGCACTGTGGACCTCGCTGACCCTCATCGGAGGCTGACCGCCATGAAAGTCATCGTCTGGATCACCGAGGGCACCTGGCCCGCCGGCATCGACGCCACGCGTACCCACGCCCCCGACGGCGCCGCGATCGTGCTGCTCCATGTCACTCCGGCCGACGTCCCGGGCGCGGCGCACGGCGCGTTCGCCGGTCTGCTCGGCCGCGGCCACCCCGAACGAGACCCCGGCACCAGACTGGAGCACCTGGCCGCCGCCTCCGCCGACCAGCTCCTTGCCCAGGCCGAGCGGCGCCTGGGCCGCCCGTGCACCCGGGTCGAGCGCACCGGCCGCGTCGAGCGGGAGGTCGTCGCCGCCGCGGAAGGCGCGGACCTGCTCGTGCTCGCCCGGGACGGCGACCGTACGCACCTCGGGCCGCGGAGCCTGGGGCCGGCCAGCCGCTTCATCGTCGACCATGCCCCCTGCCCCGTCCTGCTGGTGTGGCCCGAGCCCGCACCGGGCATCGCCACCATGCCGCCCCCGTGAAGGCCGGGCGGGCCCTCGCGAGCCACGACGACGAGAGCCCGGTGGGCCGGGCTGCACACGGCAGTTGGCCACCGGACGGCCGCCCTGGGCGCGGCTTTGCGGCTACCGAAAGCCGAGGTGCGGATCGGTGCCCACCAGCTCACCGCTGAGGGCCCACAGATGAGCGGCGACGGCCGGGTCGGCCATGTGAGGGGGGACGGGCTCACGCCGCGGTATGCCACGCAGGCCGAAGACCCTCGGCCCCCACAGCTGCCCTCCTTGCACCTCCGGGTCGAGGACGGCACGCACGACGGGCCATGCTCCGGCGTCCTTGCCCTGCACCAAGAGCGCCGCGGGCAAGGCGCGCAGCCGCTCGCCGGGGGTCGTCACGCCTACCGGCGGGCGGGACGGGGTGAGGGAGTCCAGCGCGCCGCCGGGGTGGGCCACCACACTGAGCACCGTGCTGCCGACGGCCCGCAGACGGCGATCGAGTGCGAAGCCGAAGTACATCTGGGCCAGCTTCGATCGGCCGTAGGTGCGCTTGGGCCGGTAGTCCTGGGTCGACTGCAGATCGCCGAGGTCCAGTCGCTCGGACCGCGCCGCGAAGCTTCCCACCGTCACGACGCGGCCCGCCGGCGCCGCGGATAGCAGGGGGGCCAGCCACTGGGTCAGCGCGAAGTGGCCGAGGTGGTTGGTGCCGAACATCAGCTCGTGGCCGTCCGTGGTCTCTCGACGCGGCGGGTCGTCGAGCGCGACCCCGGCGTTGTGGACCACCGCGTCGAGACGATCGAGGTCCAGCTTGTCCACCGCGGTCTTCAGGGACGACAGGTCGGCAAGGTCCAGTTGAAGGTGTTGCACCTGCGCGCCGGGGACGCGCGAGCGGATCGAGGCCAGGGCGGCGTCGGCCTTCGCGCGGTCCCGGCTGCCGAGTATGACGACGGCGCCGGTGGCGGCGAGCTGCTCCGCGGCAAAGTAGCCGATCCCGGCGTTGCCCCCGGTGACCAGGAAGATCCTGCCCTCGGCAGGCGGCAGCCGGTGAACGTCCCACGGTCGGCCCTGGGATGCGGAAGACACGATGACGGGCTCCTTGCGTTCTGGGGCGGCGTGCTCATGGGGAGCACCAACCCGCCCAAGGTCGCAACCTCCACCGACATACCGCCGACAGAGCACACTCACCGCCGACAGCTGTCCGGCACCCACCAGAAAACTGCAGCGAGCAAGAAGGCCGCTGGGCCATGACCGGCGCAGAACTGAGAGCGCGCGGCCAGGGTGAAGCACCCAGTGGTCATGAGCGTGGCGGGCGGGTGCTCACTGTGCTGTGGTCGCCGCGGGGATGTCGACCCGGGCGGCCCGGCGGGCCGGCCAGAGCGAGGCGAGCAGCGCGCCGGCCAGGGCGATGAGTACGCCGAGGGCGAGGCGGCCCCAGGGGAGGACCAACTCGTAACCCACCACGCTCTGTTGGAGGGTGCGACCGAGGGCCCAGCCCAGGAAGACGCCCATGACCGTGCCGAGGGTCGCGCCGAGCGTGCCGAGGAGCAGGGCCTCCAGGCGGATCATTCGGGTCACTCCTGCGCGGTCCAGGCCGAGGGCGCGCAGGGTGCCGATCTCCTTGCGGCGTTCGAGGACGGACATCGCGAGGGTGTTGGCGATGCCCAGGGCGGCGATCGCCAGGGCCATGCTCAGCAGGGCGTAGAAGACGTTGAGTTGCTCGCCGATGCCGCTGCTGTCCTGGGCCCGGATGCCGTCCTGGTCGAGGACGGTCAGCGCGGGGTTGTCACCGAGGGCGTGGGCGACGGCTGCGAGCGCGGTCCGGCTGGGGCCGCCGTGGGTGGCGACGAGGATCGCGTGGGTGGTCGGGGCGGAGTCGTAGCGGGCGACGAGGGATTCGGGTGCGGTGATGCTGGGCATCAGATCGCTCTGCTCGTCCGCCCGGTAGACGGCGCCGATGGTGACGCTGCCGCGCTGGTCGTTCTGACGCTGAAGGGGGAGGGTCTGGCCGACGTGCCAGCCTGCCTGCTCGGCCTTGAAGTCGGCCACGGCGATCTGGCCCTTGGCGAGGTTGTCGAGGGAGCCCTCGACGACGTCGTACCGCAGCAGTTGGCCGATGTGAGTGGGGTCGACGCCGGTCAGGACGGAGGGGACACCGCCCAGGCGGTATTCGGTGGACTGGTTGAGCGGGCTGTACGTGGCGCCGGGCAGCTTCTTCAGGGGCTCGGTGGTGGCGGCGGTCATCTGTCGGCCACCCGCGGGCTTGACCACGTAGTCGGCGCTGAGGGCCTGGGTGGTCGCGCGGTCGAGGTACTGGGAGGCGGAGGCACCCAGGACCGACAGGCCCGAGGCGAGGGTCAGGGCGATGGCGAGCGCGGTGGCCGTGGCGCCGGTGCGGCGCGGGTCGCGCACGGTGTTGCGGGCGGCGAGGTCACCGTGGACCGGGGCCACGCGGGTCAGCAGCGGCCTGAGCAGGGAGACGACCGGCCGGGAGAGCAACGGGATGAGGCCGATCACTCCCGTCAGCGTGAGGGCCGCGCCGATGCCGATGACGGTCCGGGCGTCCTTGGCGGTGGTGAGGGCGCCGTACACCACGGTGATGGTGCCGGTGACCGCGAGTGCGGCGCTCAGGCCGGTGCGCAGCGAGCCGGCGCGCGCGGGCGCTGTCTGCTCGGCCGTGCTGAGCGCGGCGACGGGCGGGATGGCCATCGCCCGGCGGATCGGGAGCCACGCGGCGACCATGGGCAGCAGCGTGCCGACGAGGAGGGAGATGCTCACGGTGCCCGGCGTGAGAACCAGCGGGGCGGCCGGGGCGTCGGCCGGGGAGAAGAGTGCCTGGAGCAGCCCGGCGACCCCGGTGCCGACGGCGAGACCGGCCACCGAGGCGAGCGCGCCGACGAGAAGCGACTCGACGAGGAGGATGCGGCGCACCTGCTTGCGGGTGGCGCCGACGGCCCGCATCAGGGCCAGCTCCCGGGTGCGCCGGGCGACCAACATGGTGAAGGTGTTGGAGATGAGGAAGGTGGCGACGAAGAGGGCGACCGCGGCGAAGCCCACCAGGATCTGGCTCATGGTGTCGCTGTCGTGGGTGGCGAGGTTCGCCTTGATCTGAGCGAGCCGGGCGCCGGTCACCGCGCTGGTGCCCTTGGGCAGCACGGATTCGACGCGGCTGAGGAGCCGGGTGACGTCGGTGTCGGGTGTGGCCGTGAGTTCGACGTGCTGGTAGCGGCCTGCCTGGAGGAAGAGCTTCTGTGCGGTGGCGCCGGTGAAGAGCGTCAGGCTGCCTCCGGAGGGGAGCTTGGTCCCGTCGGTGCGGAAGATGCCGCTGAGGGTGTAGGAGGCGGCGCCCTTGTCCGTGCCGACGCGCACGGCGTCACCGACGCGGTATCCGCCCTTCGCGGCGGTGGTCCCGTCGAGGGCGATGGTGTCCTTGCCGGTCGGGCCGGAACCCTCGGTGAAGCGGTAGGCGGGGTCCTTGCCGTCCGCAGCCGGGGCGAAGTTGCCGCCCTGGGAGGACCTGCCGTCACCGATCAGCTTGCCGGCAGGGTCGGCGACGGCGGCGAAACCGTCGACCCGGCCTGCGGCGGCGGCGACGCCGGGAAGCTTGGCGAGGGTGCGCACGGTGCGGGCATCGATGCCGGCCGGGCCGCCGGCTCGGGGGCCGTCGGGGGCGACATCGACGGCGATCCGCTCGTAGCCGGCGGTCGCCTTGGCAGTGGCGGCCCGGTGGAGACTGTCGCCGTAGACAAGGCTTCCGGTGATGAAGGTGACGCCGAGCATGACTGCGAACGCGGTCATCAGCAGGCGGGCCTTGTGCGCGAACACGTTGCGCAGGGCGGTACGGAACATGGGATGCGGATCCTGTGAGGCGGGCTCGGCGGAGGCGAGCGGGTGGGTGAGTGGGTGCCGGGGGCGGGTGGGTCAGCTGGTGTGCGAGAGAGTGCCCAGGCTCTTCATCAGGTCCAGCACCCGGTCCGGGGTGGGATGTGCCATTTCGTCGACCAGGCAGCCGTCGGAGAGGAAGACCACGCGGTCGGCGTAGCCGGCGGCGACCGGGTCGTGGGTGACCATGACCACGGTCTGGCCGAGTTCGCGTACCGAGTCACGCAGGAAGCCGAGGACTTCGGCCCCGGCGCGGGAGTCGAGGTTGCCGGTGGGCTCGTCGCCGAAGATGATCGCCGGCCGCGAGGCCAGGGCGCGGGCGACCGCGACGCGTTGCTGCTGCCCGCCGGACAGCTGCGCGGGCCGGTGGCCGAGGCGCTGGGAGAGGCCGACCATGGCGATCACGCGGTCCAGCCACTGCTGGTCGGGGCGGCGTCCGGCGATGGTCAGCGGGAGCGTGATGTTCTCCAGCGCGGTCAGCGTCGGCAGCAGGTTGAACGCCTGGAAGATGAACCCGATCCGGTCGCGGCGGAGTTGGGTGAGCTGCCGGTCGTTGAGCGTGCTCAGTTCGGTGGTGCCGACGCGCACGGAGCCGGAGCTGGGCGAGTCGAGCCCGGCGGCGCAGTGCATCAGGGTGGACTTGCCGCATCCGGAGGGGCCCATGATCGCGGTGAGCTCGCCTTCCCGGAAGTCGATGCTGACCCGGTCCAGGGCGACGACACGGGTGTCGCCGCTGCCGTAGACCTTCGACAGGTCGGTGGCGGCGGCCGCGATCCCGGACGCCGCGTGCAGCGCATTCGAGGCAAAGGGGGGGACGGACACGGGGACTCCTCTTCGGGTGCGGAACGGTGCACTTCGAAGGGTGTCGGGGGAACGTATCGGGGCCTGGGCCGCCGTGTATCGGCGTCCGCGCCGTTTTGTAGCAGTCCTGTAGGGGCCTGGTGGCCAGGCAGTCCGGTGGGGCCTGGTGGTCAGGCCGGCAGGCGCAGGGTGGCGACGGCGCCGCCGTCCGGGGCGTTGTCCAGGCGCAGTTCGGCACCGAGCAACCGGGCTTGGCCCAGGGCGATGGTCAGGCCCAGGCCGTGGCCCGTGCCGCGCTCCTTCGCCCCCGTCTGAAACCGTCGCGGACCGTGGATCAGCAGCTCCCTCGGGAAGCCGGGGCCGTGGTCGCGCACGACGACCGTACGGCCCTCGACGGTGACCTTCACCGGGGCCTCTCCGTGCCGGTGGGCGTTGACGACGAGGTTGCTGACGATCCGCTCCAGGCGGCGCGGGTCGGTCTCCACGGTCTGAGCGGCTTCCGCCTCCACAACGGTGATCTCGGTGTCGAGGCCGGTGCGTGCCACGGCCTCGGAGACGACGGCGCCGAGCGGCACCCGCGAGCGGACCGGCCGCTCGGCCCCGGCGTCCAGCCGGGAGATCTCCAGCAGGTCCTCGACCAGGCCGCGCAGATCGCGCACCCGGGCCCGGAGCAGATCCTCCGTCTCACCGGCCGGCAGCAGATCGGCGGCGGCGAGCAGACCGCCGATGGGGGTGCGCAGCTCGTGGGCCACGTCCGCGGTGAACCGGCGCTCGGTGCGGAGCAGGCGGCCGAGGCTGTCGGCCATGCGGTCGACGGTGGTGGCGATGTCGGCCACCTCGTCGCGGCCCTTGGTGGGCCCGGTCCGGGCATCGAGGTCCCCGGCGGAGATGCGGCCCGCGGTCTCGGCGACCTGCCGCAGCCGGCGGGCGAGCAGCCCGGCCCCGTAGACCGCCAGCGGCACGGCCGCCGCGACGGCGACCAGGGAGGCGACGGTCATGCTCACGTCGAGCCGACGCAGATCGTAGAGCTCCGAGCTCATGTTGATCTGGACGGCGAGGACCGGGCTGTCCGGGCCGCCGGTCCGCTGAGCGGCCCAGATGCTCGGCCCCACGTTCCCGTCGACGCGCCCGTCGTAGACCGTGTGCCGGTCGCCGTCGGTGGGGTGGCGCAGGGCGGCGGGCAGCGCGGCCGGGTCGAGCTCGGCACCGTCCGCCAGCGTTGCGGTACGCCGGTAGACGTCCATGGCCGAGTACACGGCGTTGAACGCCTGGGCTTCGGCCCGGGAGCGGATGTCCTGCGCGGTCCACACATGCACCAGCACCCCCACCGCCGCCACGACCAGGCATGCCGTGGCCGCGGCCAGCGCGGCGATCTTCCAGCGCAGGGACGAGAGGTCCGGCCGCAGCCGGTGGAACGGACGCACCGGCCTCAGCGCCTGAGCTTGTAGCCGAAGCCGCGGACCGTTTCGATCCGCTCCCGGCCCAGCTTCCTGCGCAGCCGCTGCACACACAGGTCCACGACCCGGCTGTCGCCGTCCCAGCCGTATTCCCACACATTGCGCAGCAGGGTGTGCCGCTCCAGCACGATGCCCGGGTGGGCGGCGAACTCCAGCAGCAGCTTCAGCTCGGTCGGGGTGAGCGCCACCGGGCTTCCGGAGACGAACACCTCCATGCCGCCGGTGTCGATGCTCAGCTCCCCGAACACCAGCACCTCGCCCTCGGACGGCGTCCCCCCGTCTGCGGCGCGCTCGGGCCCCGGGGCGGGCGCGTAGGCCGCCCGCCGTAGTAGGGAACGGATGCGGGCCACGAGCACGTAGGTGTCCACGGGTTTGACGACGTAGTCGTCCGCCCCGGCCTCCAGGCCGGCGACGACATCGAGCCCGTCGCCACGAGCGGACATCATCAAAACGGGCACCAAGCTGGTCTCCCGGACCTTGCGGCAGAGGCCGATCCCGTCCAGGCCGGGCAACATCACGTCCAGAATCAGCAGGTCGAAGCTTTCGTCGCGGAACGACTCCAGCCCCGCCAGCCCGTCGGCCGCCGCGTTCACCTCGTAGCCGTAGCGCTCCAGGGCGACGGTGAAGGACCTGCGCATCAGCTCGTCGTCCTCCACCAGCAACACACGAACAGGGCGCGGCGAGGCGCCAGTGGGGGCGGACGAGGACACGGCGGATGACTCCTGTTCGGACGTTCGGACGGGTCGGATGAGACGACGGTCCCGGCTGTGCTCACGACTCACGCGGTCGGAGGTCCGAAACGAACGATACGGCAGACACCAGCCGCGTCGACGGCATGACCCAGTGGCCCCCGCAGCCCACCGCGAAGCCTCCCCCACCCGCAAACCTCCAGGTCAGGACAGGTGAAGCTGACTGGGAGCCCTGCCGTCTCCATGGCACTCCATCGCCCCTCGGGCTCGGTCACCGTGGCCCTGGCGCACCGATCCGATGGACAACCAAGCGCTCCCTGATACCCACCGGATACAAAACCCGCCCAGCCGGTGTACGGCGGCGCCCCGGGACCACGACACCTGACCTGCCCCAGGCGCGACACCGACTCCGGAGCCGGCCCCGCTTTCGTGGGAGGAACCCCCACCAGGTCCATGCGGTCCCCGGGTGGGTCCCGGTGGGCGCATGCCGACGGCGTGCCGCTGTGCCACGTTGGAAGCAGGCATGTCACGGCGGAGTCGGAGAGCGGTGACGACATGCGTGCTCACATCGGAGATCAGCTCGTGGTGGAGAGCCCGTCCACGGGCGCGGTCAGGCGGGACGGCGAAATCGTGGGAGTCGCCCACGAGGACGGGACGCCTCCCTACGAGGTGCGCTGGGCGAACACGAACGAGGTGACCCTCGTCTTCCCGGGCCCGGACGCGCACGTCCAGCACTTCAGCCACCACCCGGAGGCCGAGCGGCCCCGGACGGAGTCGGCGGTGTCGGACCGCCCCTCCCACTGGCCGCTCGACCCCGGTGACGTCGGCCGCCGCGTGGCTCACGAACGCAAGCGGCAACGGCTCACCCGGGCGGAGGTGGCCGAGCGCAGCGGCATATCGGCGTCCTACCTGGCCTATCTGGAGGAACGGCCCGCGAACCCGACCAGCGACACGCTCAACGGCCTGGCCGGTGCGCTGGGCACCACCGTGAGGCAGCTGCGCGGCGCCGGGGTCGATCTGCCGCCCGGCGACGCCGAGGCCGGGTACCACCCCCGACTGCTGGAGCTCGATCCCGAAGAATGCCGGGCCCGGCTGTCCACCCACGGGGTGGGACGCGTCGCCGTGACGACAGCCGATGGGCTGGCGGTGGTCCCGGTGAATTACGAGATCGTCGATGGTGCGATCGCCTACCGGACCGCGCCGGGTACGGTGCCGGCAGCGGCCGCAGGAACCGATGCGACCTTCGAGGTCGACCACATCGACGACGCCATGAGCCAGGGCTGGAGCGTGCTCGTCCTGGGGCCGGCCCGTGCCGTCACCGATCCCGAGGCCGCGCGCCGGCTGACCAAAGAGGCCCACAGCAAGCCGTGGGCAGGTGGGGAACGACAGCTCTGGGTGCTCATCGAACCCCGGCGCGTCACAGGTCGGCGCATCCAGACCGACTGAGCCCCTGGTCAACGGGACCACCTCTGGGCTGACGCGCCCCGACGAACCAACTGGCGGTGGTGGGAGCCCGGTTCGCGAACCCAGTCCGCCACCGTGTGCCCTCACGCGCGGCCGGCCCACACATCTGCCCCTGGCCTGCGGTACTTTCACTCATCGTCAGGACGTTGAAGGGTCAGTAGCCCAATCATGCACAAGCAATTCGACACCATCGGTGGGACAACACCTTCCGACACCGAGCTGGTCCAGCGCATCCGTGCGGCAGCCCGGACCGGAAGCCGGGCGGCGGCTGATCCGTATGGCACGCCGGCTCCGGACGGCGCGGCGGAGACGGGCGAGGAAGCCCTCGACGAGTTTCACCGCCGGCACTACGCCGCCGTACTGGCCTACGCCCGCTCCTGCTCCAGAAGCTCCCAGGCCGCAGCGGACCTGGCGAAGGAAGCCATCGACGGCGTCCTGCACTCCCAAGAGCCGGGGGAGGGGCCTGACGTCGCATGGCGGGACAGGCTGCTGGCGGCGGTACGCCACACCGCCGCCGCCTGGCACCAGAATTCCCGGAACACCGAACTGCGCGACAACTTCGAGTCCTGGCTGGCCAACCAGTCAGGGGACGGACCCGATCCCTTCGACGGCGAACGGGAGCCTGCCACCGACGGCGAACCCGCCGCCGCTGCGCCCCCTTGGGCGGTGAAGCCGAACGGCGAACCGCGCGTGGCCCAGGTGTCCCGACTCTCACCCACGCGCATCGCCGTGCTCGCTGTTGCCGTGACGGTCCTGGCCGGCGGTGCCATAACCGCCGGCACCCTGCTCGGACCGGCGCGCCACGACACCTCGGCCGGCAGCCCCGAACGGTCCGGTCACTCATCGGCGACCACTCCGGACCACCCGCCGACCGCCTCGCCCAACGGCTCGGCTACCGCCTCCCGTTCGGCGTCGGGCTCCCCGTCCCCCACCCGCACCAAGGCGTCCAGGCATCCGCGGTCCCGGCCCTCGTCGTCGGCGAAGCCGTCGCCTTCCGGACGCCCGGGCTCCGAGAACAAGCCGTCACCCGCCCGTACCACCCCGTTGGGTACCCGGCCGTGGACCTCCAGCACGAACGGCTGGGGACCGGTCGGGAGGAACCGCAGCATCGACGGACGCCCCCTCACCATCCAGGGAACCAGCTACACCGAAGGGCTGGGGGCCCACGCCTTCAGCGAGATCACCTACCACCTCGGCGGCGCCTGCTCCGCCCTCGGTGTGGACGTGGGCATCGACGACGAGGTGGGCGCGAACGGCTCAGTGGTCTTCCAGATCTACCGGGACGGCACGAAGGTCGCCGACAGCGGGCTGATGACGGTCGACCAGCCCGCGCAGCACCTCACCGCAGACCTGACCGGCGGCAGCGAGTTGCGGCTCGTGGTCACCGACGGAGGCAACGGCAACAACTCCGACCACGCCGACTGGGCCGGCCCCCTCATCACCTGCCGCTGAGCGGTCACGTCCGACCACGTCCGACCTGCCCGGGTTGATCGTCCACCAGGGCGTTGACCACGACGAACGCGGCCACCACGAGCCGGAGGAGCGCCCCCTCGCCTGGAAGTCCAGCCGGTTCACCGACTGCACCAGCAGGAGCCCCACGCCCGACGTGCCGAACGCGGTCTCCCACGAGCGAGGTGCTCACCAACTGCGGCGAGCACGACTTCGTACCGCCGCGGGCCGGCCAGGCATACGCCCGGGCGATACCGGGCGCCGATACCGCGGTCATCGCGGCCCTCGCACAGGTCCCGTCTGGAGGCCCCCGAACTGTTCGCCAAGGAGCTGCTGGCCCGCATCGCCACAGGTCATAAACGAATTGCACCGTCCGACCACGCCCATACGATGGGCTTGACGACAGCCTTGACGCAGAAGGGGACACGTTGCAGCCGGCATTAAATGCCGCAGGTGGTGAACGGGCGAGCCGACGGCCTCTCAATGCCCACGCCACCTGGTGGCCCTTGGTCCGAAGACCATAGCCGCACCGCAGAGCCTGCCGATCCCGGCACGGCTCTGCTCAGCGTGCCCGCACTCCCTTCTTCCCCTCAGGTCCGTCCTGTCCGTCCTTCATGAGGCCATGAAACAACACAGATATCTGCCTGCCCTTTTGGTCGTGACGCTCATCGGCACGATCATGGAACTCGACATGTCCGTGCCCAGCTTCCCGGACATCGCCAAGAGCCTGACGGCGTCCGAGTCCTCGGTACAGCTGACGATCACCTACAACTTCTTCGGCTACTGCCTCGGCGCCCTGGCCTACGGTCCGCTCTCGGACCGGTTCGGCCGGCGCAAGGTCATGCTGATCGGCAACACGATCATGCTGGCCGGCGCACTGGGCTGCGCCATCGCGCCGAACATCGAGTTCCTGCTCGGCTCCCGGCTCGTCCAGGGCGTCGGCGCCAGCACCTCCGTGGTCCTGGTCTTCGTCATCATCGGCGACGTCTACCAAGGCACCGAGCTGTTCAAGATGTTCGGGCTCACCAACGCCGCGATGTCCACCTTCATGACGTTGGCGCCCGCACTCGGCGGACTGATCAACCGCACGATCGGCTGGCGCGGCAACTACGCCACCGTCTGTGGCATCACCCTGCTCTCGCTGCTGCTGATGGCATGCTTCCTGCCCGAGACCAAGGAGGAACCGACCAAGGTGACGATTCGTCAGGTCGCCTCGGACTACCGCAAGCTGCTGTCCAGCAAGGAGTTCCTCGCCGCCTCGGTGGTTCCCAGTCTGCTGTTCGCCGCCTACATGGTGTTCATCGCGTCCAGCTCGTTCCTCTACACCGACACCTACGGGCTGTCCACGCTCGGGTTCGCCGGCCATCTGCTGATCATCGTGGCCTCGTTCGCGGTGACCAGCCTGTTCGCCTCGAAGCTCATCGGGGTGCTCGGCGGCCCGGAGCGCACGGTGGTCCACAGCATCGCCGCCACCGTCCTCGGCATCGCCCTGTTCCTGGTGTTCGGCGAGGGTGCATGGGCGACCACCGGCCCCATCGCCGTCTTCTGCGTCGGCTTCGCCGCGGTCTACCCGGTCATCTTCGGGCGTTCCCTGGCGGTCTTCCCGGAGCTCCAGGGCGCCGCGTCCTCGCTGAACATGAGTGGACGGGCGCTGCTGGTGACCCTGCTCACCGGCGTCGCCAGCGGCCTGTCCACCGGTGACTCGCTCGTGACCGCCGGAGTGATGGCCGTTGCCGTGGTCGTCGCCGCGCCCCTGGCTTTCATCAAGCCGAAGCAGAGCACAGCGGACCCGATGGAAGCCGAGCCGGTGCCCGAGGCCGACTGACAATCACCGATCGAGGAGGAGGTACGCGGCCAGCAGGCGGCAGCCGGTCTGAACGTCGCGAGCATCCGCTACAGCCCACAGGGCGTACTGCGCGTACCGCCCACCGTCACCGCGGTCAGTGACGTCGCGACCACCTGACCTCGCCCAACAGGGGCCGCGGCGGCCGGCACCACGACACGCACCGGCCGCCGCGCGCCCACCCCTCTCACCACCCGAACTGCGGCCCTGGAGCCCCGCTTCTCCGGGCAGCCAACGGTAGTTCAGACGCCTCGAAGGCTGGCCACTTCCTGGCTTCGTCGGCATAGCCGCAGCCGTGATCGGCTACCGCCGGCTCAGCAGGAGCGGATGGTCATTACCGTCCTGAGAAAGAAAGGAGTGAAGAACCGGCGCAGGTGCCCCTTGCGCTCGGCGTTCACTCAAGGGCCTCGTAGTCAGGTGACGGGTGAACCAGTTCGGGGTGTTCCACCACGTATCGGTCTCCGTGGATCGCCAGCATCGCCCAGTGCCACGCCTCATCGTGAAAGACGAGTCCACGGTACGGGTCATCACCCGGCTCGTACGGGTAACACCGCAAGGCCGCTTGCCTGGCTTCTGTCGGCGACAAACCGCCATGACGTTCCATCACCCAGGCGTAAGAACGCCGCTCGGACTGCAGACAGTCGAGGTACTGCGCCTCACTCCATGTCACGGCTCAACCATAAGCGCGTTTCCAGAAGTTCTGTCGGTAATTGTGCGGGAACCAGGGGCTGGTGCAGGGGCTGCGTTTGGGCCGCCGCCAGACAGCCACCTGCCGCTCCCGCCGGTACAGCGTGCGTCGACTGATACGCGGCCGCCGCAGACGCCGGTGCAGGCGGGACACCGTCCAGGGCCCGGCTGGGTCGTACTCCACCAGTACGGCGATCTGCGCAGGTGACAGGCCATGCAGCGACAGCAAAAAGCTCAGTGGGCCCTGTAGCGGGTGGCGAGAGCGTGGAACGCTTGCTTCGGTTCCCAGGGCATGTCGGGGTAGGTGCGCTTGTCAGCGGGATAGTCGCTGTGCTCGTCCAGGACTTTGACGATGCCGTAGGAGGCGAGGTCTTCGTCCGGTCCGGACGTCCGGTGGGGTGTGCTGAACCCGGCGAAGCTGAACCAGAAGACGGAATCGACGCCCTCTCCCTCGAAGACGGTCATGAGATCGTCGAGGTAGCGGACCTGCTCGCCCTCGTCGCGCACCAGGCCGGGTTTGAGGGTGACACCGTTGGCCTCCCTCGCCATGTACCAGCCGGCGCCGCCGTGCTCTCCCGCTCCCCGGTAGGTGCAGCAGCCGGCCTCCATGATGGCGACGGGCTTGCCGTGGCCGCATTCCTTGCGCAGGTCGGTGCGGTAGGTGGCCGCATTGCGCAGGCTACGGAAGGCGTCCAGACCGACGATGTCGAACGGGGCCCAGTCCACGCCGTCCAGAGGGCAGGAGGCGTAGCTCACGCGGCCTCCGAAGATGGGCCGCACGGCGTCGACGACCTCCCCCAGGAAGGCGTTGACCTTGTCGGGGATGACCCGGAGCGCGGCTTCGCGGCCGGGGCCCGCCAGGACCGGAATGCGCTCGTTCAGTGTGTCCCCGGGCAGGTAGCCGCGGGCGAAGACGCTGAGTTCGCAGCCAGTGACGAGGACGACCTCTGCGCCGTCGCGCCGCAGTCGCTCCGCCCGCTCGGCGCAGTCGGTGAACAGCGGCAGCATCTCGGCGTTCGACAGCTCGCAGGGAAACGGCGAGAACCAGACCTCCAGGCCCGCTTCCGCCGCGGACCGCGCCGTGGTCTCGATACGGTCCGGATCGCCCCCGGTGATACGGACAGCGGTGCAGTGCAGATCCTCCGCGACGACACGCATGTCCCGTTCGACGTCCCCCACGTCGAAGACGGGGCGCGACGTGTCGCCGTTGGGAAAGGTGCCGGTGTCGTAATGGATGCCCTTGCCTCGCAACATGACGAATGCCTCCCGTGGGGTGACTGTGACTGTGACTGTGCCTGTGTCTGCCGTACGGCGTCATCGTCCAAGCTGCCGCTGCGTCAGCGTCAAGGCCGCACCGCGGCCGGCCCGTCGAGCTGAGGAGCCGACTGACCAGCCTGGTGCCTGCCCAGTCACCGACGGAACTTCTGGTAACGCGCATAAGGGGGCAGCAGAAACGACGCCACCAGCACGGCCCCTGCCACCGTGGCAGAGGTCCGGCGGCTCCTGGGCGTTCCGCTTCCCCGCCCCGAACCCCGCAACGCCCCCTCGCACACGTCCTGAGCCGGTCCCACCGGCGACGTCATCACCAGGCCACTGCCCGGCACCACCATTACCGAAGAAGAACCAGCTCAGCCAACGAATTCTGACCGGAGTACCACGGGCCGCGGGTGCTGGGCCCGCTATTGGAGTCCACCGACCCGGTCACCGAAATCGACCTGCCGGACGGTTTCCACACCTCCACCGTCGCTGCATGAGCACCTTGACCAATCCGTTGCGAAGGGTTGACCAGTTGGTTCTGGCATGTATTCTCTAATTGACAGACGGCATCGTTTAGGAAGACCTCGGCAGGCCTCAGTAGAGCTCGGAGGATCCTTGTTAGACCAGTTCGGTTGGCAGCTGCAAGCTAGCGATTCAGTTACTGTCCGTGGGCATATTCATAACGAGGATTACCTGTACGGGTTATATCGCTTCATCAGGGGGCTCGTTCACCACCGGGTAGCTGTTGCATCGCTTACTCCTCCCTCGGTGCGCCGGAGGGATGATGGCGTAAAGGTATGCTCACGCAATCTGGAGGATCGGCACTCCGGCGTGACTTGCGATTCCGGTGCACGCGTCAATGTTCTTGATGACTTTACCAAGAATTGTCCAGGGTCTACCAACTATGCAAGACGAGAAGAATTTGCACCCATTCCTGAGTGGCGTAAATGGCCATTGAAGCCTGTCGCCAGGCAGATGCATTCCCGGCATGTGACTGAGCGAATCTCATCGTGCTCGGTTCGAGTGAGGTCGGGACCCGTAACGCAACAAAGCCCCTCGATGTCCCCTCCGGCCTGGTTTCCTGACGAGAGAAACTGACCGCCGCCCAAAGGGATGACGCGGGCGGCATCTGGCGGGCCCTGGCGCCGTGGAGTCACACGTAGAGCGCCCGCCCGCCGCTGCGTCAACGAGGGCATCGACGTCCTCGCCGCGCCGGCCCTCAGTCTGGCCGACGCCCCCACCGCCTCCGGAGAAGAGCGGCGCCCGCTGCTGAACGGCGCCTGCTGCTGAGCGCGCGCCTCGATGTCCGCCTGGCGCTACACCAGCCTGGCCACGTAGGCCAACCCGGATCCGCTCTACCTGCCGCCATCGAGTCCGCCGCCGAGCAGGACGTGGAGATCACCGCCGACTCCGGCTAACCAGCCACAGCGCTCAGGCGCAGGACGGCGTAAATGAGATCTGCTCACTGAACCCTATTTGTCATCGCTGGCGACCCGGCATCGCGGCTCTCTCATTGCCGTCCGCCGAGGTGAGTGGATTGACCATACCCCCCCAACCAATTGGTCAGGCATCGGATGCGCGTGCCGTACCTGTAAAGCCTTCCTGTGGAGCGTACCTATAGCACGAGCACGCGTCCATAGAAGTGGTACGGGATGCCGGGCGTCCAACGACGAGATCGTCGAGACGACCACCGCCACGAGACGTAAGAAACCGACTCCCCCTGTTGCCTCTCCGCTGAGAAATAGCAGCGGAGATAACTTCTCACTGAACGAAGGGAAAGACCTTGACCGAAACGTTTTCCGGTCGGCATGTCGAGATTGCCTGGCCCGACCTGGGTATCACCGTGACCGCGGAACTCGACGGCCGCAACGCTGAACTTGCCGATGCGCTGTGGGAGGCGCTGCCCTACCAGAGTCTGCAGGGTCACGCGCTGGTGGCGGGACAGCATCTCTACCACGCGGCACCGATCCCGTCGCTGCTGCATCTGTCCGCGTCCACTCGGATCGCAGATCGACGCGAGGCGCCCGATGGAACCGTATTCTGCTCCGCGCTACAGCATTTGGGAATAAAGTACGGAACGTTGACCGAACCGATGTCGGCATCCCCGGTGGGCCGAATCCGGCAGGAGGATATGCCCGCCCTACTGGAGGCCGGGCAGGCGATCTGGGATTCGGTCTATTCGACGAAGAAGCCGATCCTGGTGGAGGTCCGCAAGGCGGGAACGGAAGGCGGCCACCGTATTCCGCTTTTAACCGCCGCGGATCCCGACGCGAAACGTCTCATCCACGACGTGCACACCGCGACCGAGCGGGCTTGGCTGTCCGCGCCACAGGAGCTCGCTGATCTCCACGAGGGGGTGATCCCTTCCGGGGCAGGGAGCTTTGAAACGGTGTTGCCCACTCTGCTGTTCGTCAACGGTGAGACCCGCCCGCTGGGCTATGCCACCTACGGTGGTCTGGTCCGGGCCGCGGTCCAGGGCATGCCGATGGATTCCTTGCGTCACATGGCGCGCCTGCTGGTCGGTCTTCCGGCCGAGTTTCTGGGCTACTGCGGCCTGGAGCAGCTGTGGAGTTTCACCCAGCGCTTCCTGACCTGCCTCGACCAGCTCGATCGCGACGATTTCCTGAGTGTGGCGAGCCAGCTGGCCCTCTACGTCAACTGTCTGGGCGGTTGGAATCTGCACCTGTACCCGTGGGACGCCGGAGATCACCTGCGCCAACTGCGCCCCCATGAATTGGTCCGCCAGTCGTGAGCCAACTCCCCGAACGCACGGACGTCGTCGTCATCGGTGGGGGTGTCATCGGCACCTCCATAGCGTGCCAGCTCGCCGAGGCAGGCGTGGGTACCGTCCTGTTGGAGCGTGGCGCGCTCGGATCGGGAACGTCCGGGACCACTGCGGGCGTTGTGCGTACCTACTTTCCCGGCAAGCCCCTCATCAGCAGCCTCGCCGTCCGGAGCCTGGCGGCTTACCACGCCTTCACCGAACGGACCGGAATCGACCTCGGCTTGAAGCGCATCGGCTTGCTCGTGCTGTTCACCGACGAACAGCAGGTGCAGGAATTCCGGCGCACCCAAGCTGCCCAGCAGGCAGCGGGAGTGGACGTCGAACTCGTGGCTCCTGCTGAAGCAGCGCGGCTCAACCCGTTGGTCGACGAGCGAACCATCCTGGCGGCAGCCTGGTCGCCCGAGGCCTACGCCTGCGATCCCGCCGCGATCGTGCGCGGCTATGCCACAGCCGCCCAGCAGGCCGGCGCCATCCTGCGCACGGAAACAGCCGTCACCGGCATCGACCCGGATGGGCAGGTCCACACGCCTGCGGGCAGCATCCGCGCCGACACCGTCGTCTGCGCGGCAGGCCCCTGGGCGGGAACGGTCGCCGCCATGGCCGACGTGCGCATTCCGGTGACCACATACCCCGTCGAAATGCTCCTGACCGACACCCCCGGTAGTGCCCCGCGCAACGCTCTGCCGATGACCATGCACCCGTCCAGCCTGCGCATTCGAAGCTGGGGAGACCGCATCCTCGTCGGGATGGGCCGCCCCGCTCCGGACGAAACCCGACAGGCCTGGCTACAACGGGTGTCACACCACGTCGGCACGACCTTCCCGGCCCTCGCCGGCAACGAGCTCGAGAGCGGGTGGAGCGGAGACCTCGATGTCAGTCCGGACGGGATGGCTTTCATCGGCCGCGATGGCACCCGCCCGTTCCTCTACGCGGCCGGATTCTCCGGTCAGGGACTGTGCCAAGCCCCTGCCGCCGGAGAGATCATCCGAGACCTCGTGCTCGACAAGAAATCCTGGATCGACACGACCGGCCTCTCCACCGCCCGCTGTCTCAGTGGTGCGGCCGAGACCGGGTAGGACGTGCTGCGTGTGACGGAGAAGCGGGCGCGCACGACGATCCGACGTTGCGCGCCGCTTTCCTTGGCATTGTTCAATTCTTTCGAGAGGGAAATCCATGGTCGAGCACACCGGCGGAGAGTTCGTTCGGGAGATGATGCGGTGGCACTTCAGTCCGGAGACCGGGTCACCGTTCTGGCTGAAACGGGCCAGGGACCTCGACTTCGATCCGCTGACCGATGTCCGGGATTTCGACGATCTCGGCTTGTTCCCCAACGTGGTGGACGAGCTGCGCGATGTCGGCGTCCGTGACCTGATTCCTCGTGGCTACGGTGATGAGCACGGGGTGGCCGTCTACGAAAGCGGCGGGACCACCGGGCAGCCCAAGCGAGTCGCGTATGCCGCGGAGTGGCAGCGGGGCAGCGTCGCATGGTTCAGCGAGCGACTGGACGCGCACGGCGTACCTCGGAATGTCGACTGGGTCAGTGCGGTTCCCAGCGGGCCGCACAATGTCGGGGCGATGGCGGTCGACACCGCGATGGCCCGGGGCGGGCTGAACTTCAGCATCGATCTGGACCCGCGATGGGTGAAGAAGATGCTGGCGCAGGGCCGGACGGACATGGCCGAGGCCTACACCGACCACATCATCGAACAGGTCGGCTACATCCTGGCCGGGCAGGACGTGGGCGTCCTCTTCGGCACCCCGCCGATGCTGGAGCGCCTCGCGCAGCACGACGACCTGGTCGAGTTGGTGAACCGGAAGGTTCGCGCGATCATCTGGGGCGGTACACATCTGGACGCCGACACCCGAGATCTGCTGCGTGACGAGGTGTTCGTGAACGCCAAGATGGTCGGCGGGTACGGCGGCACGATGATGCTGGGGACATCGGTGGAGCGGCCCGGCCTCGGTGACAACGAGCCGTGCGTGTTCGACTCCTTCGCTCCGTACACCACGTTCCGGGTGATCGACCCCGACACCGGCCAGGTGGTTCCGTACGGCGAGCGCGGGCAGATAGTCGTGCATCACATGAGCCGAACTGCCTTGCTGGTCAACAACATTGAGCGGGACTTCGCCACCCGGATCGCACCGTTGGACGGCGGCTTCGGTGATGCGGTCGCAGATGTCGCACCCGTGGCGTCCTTCGGCGACACGAAGGTGATCGAGGGCGTGTACTGATGTTGCCCCTGGACGTTCTCGGCCCCGGCGGCCCCTACCGGTCCCGGCGCCAGGAGACCATTCGAGGCCTTGCCGAAGACTCGGTTGCGACACTGAGTCTCGCACCCTCGCTCTACGTCACTCGCGCGATCAAGGCCATGCGTCGAGCTCCGGCGCTCCCCTTCGACGCACGGATCGCGGCGTTCGCACAGGCGGGCCGGGCTTTCGCCACGCAGTCGATCGGGGGACTGACGCCGGAGGAGTATCAGCGCACCGTCAGCGTGGTCACCGGGTTACCGATCACGCTGGTGCGCCAGGCCGTCGACGACCTCGCGCAGGCCGCCGAGCGGATCCACCAGAGCGTGGAGTACGCGCGGCCGGCCGCCGCGGTCGGCTCGTGGCGCGATCCGCGGGCCCGGGAGGGTGCGGCGGTGTGGACCCGGCGCGGCGAGGTGTTCGCCGTCCATGCGGCGGGCAATCACCCTGCGGTGCACCAGGGTTGGTTCGACGCCCTCGCGCTCGGCTATCGCGTTGCCGTGCGCCCCTCCCGTCGTGAGCCGTTCACCCCGCATCGGCTGGTGACTGCCCTGCACGAGGCCGGTTTCGGCGACGAGGGAATCGCGTTCCTGCCCACCGACCACAACGTGGCCGACGACATCCTCCGGCACGCCGACTTCGGAATGGTGTACGGCGGTGCGGATGTCGTGGGCAAATACGCGGGCGATCCCCGCATTCTGCCGCAGGGCCCCGGGCGCTCCAAGATACTCATCACCGCCGAAACCGAGTGGGAGCCGATCGTCGACACCCTCGTGGAGTCGATCAGCGGCGGTGGGGGCGTCGGTTGCGTCAATGCCACCGGCGTACTGGTCGAGGGCGACCCCGCCCCCGTGGCCGCGGCGATCGCCGAACGCCTCGCCGCGCTGCCCAGCCTGCCCCCGACGGACGAACGCGCGGTCCTGCCCGTGATGCCCGTCGATCCCGCCCGTCGGTGGGACGCGTACCTGCGGCAGCGGGCAGCGGGCACCAAGGCGTGGCTCGGCGGTGACAGTATCGTCGGCGATCTCGGCGATGGTTCCGCGGCGCTCAGGCCGGCGGTGCACCAGCTCGACAGTCCGTTCGCCGAACAGCTCGGGATGGAATTGGGCTTCCCCTGTGCGTGGGTTGCGCCGTGGGACCGCGAGGCCGGGATCCGGCCGTTGCGCGACACCCTTGTCCTCACTGCCGTCACCACTGACGAGGACCTGATCGACGCATTGGTGGCCGAGCCGTCCATCGCCAACGTCTACGTCGGTGACCATCCGACACCGTGGATGAAGCACGGACTGCCGCACGACGGCTACCTCGCCGAATTCCTCATGCGCACCAAGACGATTCGACGCTGACCGACGAGGGCGGCTGACCGATGAGGGTGGCTGACCGACGAGGGCGCTGCGCCACGCAGCGCCCTCGTCGGCTGCCGAGCTCAGCGGTGGTTCGTCAAGTGCGACGTGTCGTTCAGCGAGTGCACCGACGCGTTCCCGTCCCCCTGATACGCCACGACCGACAGCGATGCCGCCGACAGCTCCATCCTGAACAGCGACTCGGGCGGCGCGCCGAGCGCCAGCCGAATCAGCGTGCGCAACACGCCGACATGCGAAACGACCAAGACCGTCTGTCCCTTGTACTGCGCCAGGAGCCGGTCCCGTGAGAGCGCGGCCCGGTGCGTGACCGAGGCGAACGTCTCCCCGGTTCCACCCGGCACCACTGACGGAGAGGCGCGCCAGGCCGCCAGCTCGTCCGGGTAGCGCTCGCCCACCTCGGCGAACGTAAGTCCCTCCCAGGCACCGAAATCCGCCTCGCTGAGCCGGTCGTCGATGTGAACTTCCAGACCCAGCCGTCGGGCCGCGGTCTCGGCCGTCTGCCGGGCCCGGCGCAGCGGTGAGGACACCACCGCCTGCACCGTGCCGCGTGCCGCGAGCACCCTCGCGGCGGCCTCGGCCTGGCGTTTCCCGGCCTCTGACAACGCCGGATCGGAGCCACCGCTGCCGGACAATCGCTTCTGCGGGGTCAATTCCGTCTCACCGTGGCGCAGCAGCACAAGGGTCGTGGGGCTTTCCTGGGCGGCGAGCGGGGAATTCGTCCCGGCCGTTACGCGACTGGTTCTGGCGCCGATGTTCATTGGGGCACCTCTTTCGATCACAGCCCCCGTATTCGGTGGCATGGTGGCGAATTGCGTGGTTCAGCGCAGTGCGGCGATGACCGGCGCGAAGTTCTCCATGTTGTATTCCATGACCGTGAAGTAGGTGAAGCCGTAGCGTTCGCGGCGTTCCTTGATTTGTTGCGCCATCTCCGTTGGCGTTCCGGTCAACACGCTGGGCAGTTCCTCGGGGCTGCGCTCGGCGTCGGGCGGCAGCGGCTCGAACCTGTCGGGCATCGTGCTGCGATCGGCGGGCGGAATCACCTGTTGCACCAGGAGATTCAGCTCCACTGCGTCGGCGCGGTCGCCGAGCAGGCCGCGTACATAGGCGACCCGTTCTTCCGTCTGTGCGGCTCCGGCCAGATGGAGTTCATCACCGGTGGTGTTGGCCCAGCCCCCGGTGAAGGCGATGATGTCGGCGTGTGTGGCGGCCAGTCGCAGCAGCCGATCGCCCCAGCCGCCGATCAGCAATGGCGGCCCGGATGGCTGGGCCGGACGCGGCTGATATTCCGGGTCCTCAAACAGACGGCGCAACGTGGTGACAGTCTGTTCCAGCTGTTCGACCCGCTTTCCGCCGCTGGGGAACGGTATCTCCGCGGCGTCGAACTCGGACTTCACATAGCCTGCGCCGAGCCCGAGTTCCATGCGTCCGTCGACGAATTGGTCGGTGCTTGCCACCTCACGCGCGAGAAGGACGGGGTTGTAGAACGGGGTGTTCAACACGAACGTGGACAGCCGTACCCGTTCGGTGGCTTCGGCTGCGAGTACTATCGCTGGAAACGGCGCGGGAAATCCCAGGTGATCGGCCACTCCGACCACATCGAAACCGAGTTCCTCGGCTCTGCGGCACTTCGCGATCCACTCGTTTCGCGATTCGGAAGCGAACATGTTGACGCCGAAGCGGAAGGGGCGATGTAAAGGCATTATGCCTGTTTACCACACGATGATTCTCCCGTCATCGCGTTGGGCGGGGCGAGATCGTCTCCATCAGCTATCCATTGCAGCCTTCTCGGCACCGTCATGGTTGCGGTGCGTGACCGCGTGCAGGCTCGGGGGGTCGGGATGGTGACCCGGCGTCACACATGCGTGAAGCCCCTGGTGGGAAAGGGTCGGCGGAGATCAGGCCGCATCTCTGGTCCGGCGGGGCCGTGAGCACGACACCACCTGCGCCCGCGCGCACGGCCGCCTGGACGGGACGGGCCAACACCCAACTCCTTTACGACGCAGGTGTGTTCGCCATCAGGGCGGCTATGGGTAGCGTTCGGCGCGGTACCCAATGTTTGATGCAGGCCAAGCAGCCCCGCACGGGAATCGCTGCCGATCGCGCCTGCCCCCGCTCCAGCAGACAACAGCGCAACCGCACCCGACGGCTTCGTTCTCGACCTCGACCGCGCACCGGACTGCACTACCAGCCACGCCCGGACTGCCCAACTCCCCAGCCACAAAAGCTTTTGACGTAGAGCATCCGCACGCTCGCCCTCTGTAGCGCTGCCACCTTCCGTCTTCCGTACCCTTTCCACCAGTGACGCCTAAGTCGACAAGGAGTCGCGCCCCGGCTGGACTTTGGACTCTCCGGTCCGATTATCCCGTGGGTTCGACGGGCAGTTTCTGCACAATTTCCCAATGAAAGAGATGGGTTACTTACATGAGCCATCAGAACAGCTCCCGCCCGGCAGATGCCTCCGGGACCTTCGCCCTCGGCGGAGACCTGACCGTCAACCGCCTCGGTTACGGTGCCATGCAACTCACCGGCCCCGGCATCTGGGGCGAGCCGAAGGACCGAGCCGAAGCGGTACGGGTGCTGCGCCGCGCCGTCGAGCTGGGCATCAACTTCATCGATACGGCCGACTCCTACGGCCCCTTCGTCAGCGAGCAGCTCATCCGCGAGGCCCTGCACCCCTATGCCGACGACCTACTCATCGCCACCAAGGGCGGGCTGACCCGCTGTGGCCCCAACGACTGGCGCCCCCTGGGCCGGCCCGAGTACCTGCGTCAGCAGGCCGAGCTGAGCCTGCGCCACCTTGGCGTCGAACGCATCGGCCTCTACCAGCTGCACCGTATCGACGAGAAGGTGCCGCTCGCTGACCAACTGGGCGAGCTCGTTCTGCTCCAGCAGGAGGGGAAAATCCACCACATCGGCGTCTCCGAAGTCACCGTCCAACAGCTCAAGGAGGCCCGCACGATTACGGACATCGCCTCCGTGCAGAACTTGTTCAACCTCGCCAACCGCAGCGCCGAAGACGTCCTTGAGTACGCCGAGCGCGAGAACATCGCCTTCATCCCGTGGTTCCCCATAGCCACCGGGGAACTCGCCCGCGCCGGCGGTCCGCTCGACACCGCCGCCAAGCAGTACGGCGCTAGCCCCTCCCAACTCGCCCTCGCCTGGCTGCTGCGCCGCTCCCCGGTCATCCTCCCCATCCCAGGCACCTCCCAGACCGCCCACCTGGAGGAAAACACCGAGGCCGCCCGCATCACCCTCACCGACGACGAGTTCGATGCCCTGACTGCCGTAGTGTGACCAATCAGCAAATTCGGCGGATCGTGATGGGGTGACTGGCACGCCGTTGCCGCCCCGTCTTGTGGCGCGGGGGACCTCAGGAATCGGTGACCTCGATCGTCGCCAGGTTCTTCTTGCCCCTGCGCCGCAGCCGCACAAGTCAGTGCCCGTGCAGCCGACCTACCGCGACAGGTCGAGCACCGCGGCCTCGTCGTCCGCCTCACGGGTACGAACGGATATCTGCGGCGAGCTCGCCCGGTAGTGCTGGCGCAGTTTCGCCACGTTGCCCGGAGGAGGCGGAAGGGGGGCTGACCTCGGCATACGTCCACCGGCGGGGGACTGACACCTCGGCGCCCAGCCACGCCAGCAACAGGCGAGGACAGCGTCCTTGTGATCGGTCTCCGGCTTCACGTACTTGCCTCGTCGGGGACGCGCTGCATTCCGGCTACGCACTGGAGTTGGCGGGGGCAGGCGGCCGATGGCGGAGTGGGGCCCCCCGCGGTGACCTTTTGGTGAAGCTCGGGAACCAGGAGGCCGGAGCGCCCGACTACTGGGACGTGGATTCCGGCATGAGGCAAAAAGGGCGCTCGGATGTGGGCAGCGGTACGGCTCTTGGGATGCGGCTGCGTGGTGTGGTGTGCCGGCATGGGCGGGTTGCGGCAGTGGGTGGCGTCGATCTCGATGTGGCGGCCGGTGAGCGGATCGCGTTGACGGGGACCAACGGGTCCGGGAAGACGACCTTGCTGCGGGCGGTGCTCGGGCTGCACCGGCAGACGTCCGGGGAGATCCTGGTCGGCGGGCGGGGCGGTCGTACCGCTGCGGAGTGGGCGTGGCGGCGGCGGGCGTGTGCGTGGATTCCGCAGCGTCCGGCTGCCGGGCGATTCCCGCTGCTGGCACGGGAGTTGTTGGCGATCAGTGGGGCTCCTGAACAGGCGGCGGAGGCGGCCGAGCGGCTCGGGGTGGGTGGCCTGGCGGAGCGGCCGTTGGGGAGTTTGTCGGGTGGGCAGTTGCAGCGGATGCATCTGGCCCGGGCGGTGGGCTGTGTTGCGGCGGGGAGCGGGGTGGTGCTCGCCGATGAGCCGACGGCCGCGTTGGATTTCGACGGCCAGGAGGAGGCCGCGGAGGTGCTCACCGGGCTGCCGGTGACGTTGCTGGTGGTGACGCACGACCGGGCGATGGCCGCACGGTGCGACCGCGTTCTGGAGATGGCGGCGGGCCGGTTGCGGGAGGTCCGGTGAGTGCGCTCGGGCAGGTCGGGGAGCTGCTGCAACTGGTGCCTGTGCAGCGGGCGGGGGCCGGGCTGGTGCTTGCCGCGCTCGGGCTGCCGGTCGTCGGCGTGGTGATCGTCGGGCTGGACATCATGCCGGTCCGTTTCGCCATGATGCATGTTGCGCTGCTGGGGATCGCGGTGGGCCAGCTTGTCGGCCTGGACCCGGTGTTGTGTGCGCTGCTCGCCTGCGGGCTCGCCGGGGCGGGGGTGGCGCCGCTGGCCCGTACGGCCGATGGGCTGTCGGGGGCGATGGGGCTGCTGATGAGCCTGGCGATCGCGGCGGCGCTGCTGATGCTGGCGCTGTCCGGGGTGAACGCCAATGGGGCGTTCGCCCTGTTGTGGGGATCGATTCTGGCTGTGCGGCCGGTCGATCTCGTGGTGCTCGGGGCGCTGGCTGTCGCGGTGCCGGCGTTGTTCGTCTGGCGGCGCCGGGATCTGGCACTGCTGCTGCACGACCGGGAGTTGGCGTGGTGCTCGGGCGTGGCGGTGCAGCGGCTGACGACGCTGTTGCTGGTCATCGTCGCGGTCGCGGTGGCCGGTGCCATCCGTCTGACCGGTGCGCTGCTGGTGGACGCGCTGACCTTGCTGCCCGCGCTCGCCGCCCGGCGCCTCGGCCACTCGTTGGTGTCGATCACCGTATGGGCGGTCGGTATCGGTGCCGTGGTCAACGTCGTCGGCTTTGCGATCTCGCTGGCCTGGGACCTGCCGCCCGGCCCGATTCTTGTCCTCGCGGCGGGCGCGGTCGCCCTCGCCGCCCATCTGATACCCGAACGGAGAACCACCTCATGGCGCCTGCCCGCCTCCCCGTCCGCTCCCTCACCGCACTGAGTGCGGGGCTGCTTCTGCTCACCGCTTGCGGCGGCTCCGGCGATTCGGGCGACTCCGGTGGCAAGTCCCGGGCGGACGGTCCGGTCGTCGTGGCCACCTCCTCCTGGGAGGCGGCGCTGGCGAAGGCCGCCGGGGCCAAGAACGTGAAGTACATCGTGCCGGCCTCGATCCGCCACGCGCCCGACTACGACCTGAAGCCGTCCGACCTGACGAAGGTCGCGGACGCGGATTACGTGCTGTACGCGTCCTTCGAGCCGTTCGCCGGCCGGATCAAGGAAGCGGCCGGTTCGAAGGCGAAGCTGGTCGAGGTGACTCTCGACAACGACCCCGCGGCGACGGAGGCCGGTGTCGGCAAGCTGGGCAAGCTGTTCGGCACCGAGAAGGCGGCCGGCAAGTGGAACGCGAAGTTCGCCGGGCAGCGGAAGAAGCTGGCGGAGCAGGTGAAGTCCGCCTGGCCCGGCGGCAAGCGGCCGATTGTCGTGGCGCAGGCGTTCACGACGTGGGCGGCCAAGCTGGCCGGAGCCCAGCTGGCGGGGACCTACGGCCCGGACCAGGTCACCCCGGCGCAGCTGTCGAAGCTGTCGGCCAAGAAGCCGACGTTCGTCCTCGACAACGAGAACATGTCCAGCGGCACCGTGCTGCCCGGCTCCGGGGCCAGGCAGCTCGACATCGTCAACTACCCGGGCGCGGACCTCGATGTGCTCGCGGTCTACCGCAAGGCGGCGGAGCAGATGGAGGAGGCGTTCGGCAGTTCCTGAGCGGACCGGGGGAGTGGGGGTGGGGCTGCTGTGGGCGGCCCCACCCCTTGTCTGCGTCAGGCGGGTTGGGGTTCGGCGAGCCCGGCGACCAGCCGACGGCGCAGCGCGGCGCGGTCGGGCTTGCCGGCCGGGGTCAGCGGGAGTTCGTCCGACACCAGCAGCAGTCGTTCGGGGTTCTTGCGCTTCTCCACACCGCGGGAGTCCAGGTGGGCGCACAGGCTCTCAAGGGTGGGTGTCCGTCCGGCCTTGGGCACGACGCAGGCCGCGAGCCGTTCGCCCATCAGCGGGTCGGGGACGCCGATGCACATCACGTCCCGTATGTCCGGATGCGAGGACAGTTCGCCCTCGACTTCGGCGGGGCTGATGTTGGCTCCGCCGCGGATCACGATGTCCTTGAGCCTGCCGATGACGCGCAGTGTGCCGTCGGCGTCGAGGGTGCCGAGGTCGCCGGTGCGTACCCAGCCCTCGGCCGTGCGGTAGCGGGTGTTCAGCTCGGGGGCGCCGACGTAGCAGAGGGGGGTCATGGGGCCGCGGGCGATGATTTCGCCGGTGCCGGCGGTCGGGTCGCCGCCGTGGGAGGGGTCGATACGGATCTCGCAGACGGCCGGGTCCGGACGGCCGACTGCGATTCCGGGGCCGTGGTCCGTGTGGCTGCCATCGGTGAGGCCCCAGTGGCAGTGGACCCCGTCGGCGGATCCGTAGAGGTTCACCACCGGGCAGCCGAACGCCCGGGTGGCCTCCGCGCGGGTGGCGTCGTCGAGCGCCGAGCCGCCCAGGACGAGGGCGGTCACACCGCTCAGCGGGTCACCTTCGTCCAGCCGTTCCAGCATCATGCGCACCATCGTCGGCACGCCCAGTACGTGGGTCGGCCGGTGGCGGCGGATCGCCGTCAGTGCGGCGTCGGGCGTGAAGTGGTCGAGCAGGACCAGGGTGCCGCCGTGCCGGGCGAGGGTGACCGCGGTGCCGCTGCTGCCGAAGGCCGAGGCGAGCGGGACCAGGAAGAGGCAGCGGGGCGGCGTACCGTTCGGCAGGAGAGGGGCCAGGGAGTTGCCGCGCCCGCCCGCGAGGGCGTTGTGGGAGTAGGCCACCATTTTCGGTTCGGCCTCGGACCCCGAGGAGACCAGGATGCGGGCGGCGGTATCGGGGTCGGGGCGGGTCGGGGTGAACGACGAGGACGTGTCGGCGCCGAGCAGTCCGGCCAGCGGCAAGCAGCCGGCGGGAACAGGGCCCGGACCAGCCGCGATCACATGCCGCAAGTCAGGGAGGTCGTCCGCGAGCCCGGCCAGTTCGCGCGCGTGCGGCACACCCCGGTACTCGGTGACCGCGATCACCGCCCGCGCCCGGGAACGCCCGAGCAGCGACAGCGCTTCCCGCCCGCCGCGCCCAACGGGGAACGGGAGCGCCACCGCCCCGAGCGCCGCCAGGGCCAGATCGGTGGCCACCGCATCGCGGCCGTTGGGGAGTTGGACTCCGACCACATCCCCGGGACCTGTGCCGGCCTCGGCGAGACCGGCGGCCAGACATCGGGCCCGGTGGTCCAACTGGCCGTAAGAAAGGGCTCCTTCGGCGTCGATCACCGCGGGCCGGTCGGGATCGGCGCAGCGGTGCGCCCGGAAGAGCGCGTACAGGTCGAGGTCGGGGTAGTGGCCTTCGGCGGCCCAGGTACGCCGCAGCGTGGCCGGGACCAGGTCGTGATACCGGGGGATCGTCACGAAAACCTCCAGGGAGAGGGGACGGTGACGCAGCCGTGGGAGTCGCGGCCGAGCGCCCCGTCCAGCCGGGGGTCGGCGGGCAGGGAGGCCAGGTCGGTGGTGACTGCTGTGGCCCCCAGCCCTTGTGTCCGGAGGGCTGCCAGCGCTTGCTGATTCGTCAGCCTCGCGAGCGAGGTCCGTTGACTGCGTGCGGCGGCTGCCGATGCGTCCGTCGGGGCGAGCCATCCGTCGGCAGTGGGCAGGGGACGCCGGAATCCCGCCGGGCGTCGCCGGTGTCCGGCGGCCGTGGTGAGCGTTTCGGCGGCGCCGAGCAGCGAGGACTCCACCCGTACGCCGTGGCCGGAGCGTTCGCGCAGGAGCAGGCCGGCCAGGATCGCCTCGGCGCCGAGCAGGCCGCCGAGCACGTCGATGAGGGTCATGAGGGAGGGGGCGGGTGGCTCGTCGAGGGGGCGTACCGCCTCGCCGATGCCCATGCGGGCCTGCACCATGAAGTCGGTGCCTATGGGAGCGTCGGGCAGCCGGCCCGCCCAGCCGCTGGTATAGGCGTGGACCAGCCCGGGGTTCGCGGCCTGGAAGGCGTCGGCGTCCAAGCCGAGCAGCTCGGCCTTGCCGGGAGCCCAGTTGTGCAGGAAGACGTCGACGCCGGAGGCCAGGTCGCGCAACTCCGCCTGCCCGGACGGTGACTTGATGTCGATCTCGACGGCACTCTTGTGCCGGTTCAGGGCGAGCCAGCGGGCCGAGACGTCCGAGCAGCACGGCGGCATTCCGCGCAACGGGTCGCCGCCCGGTGGCTCGATCCGTACGACCTCGGCCCCGAGGAGGCCGAGCAGATGGGCGGCGAGCGGGGCCTGGATGCGGCGGCCCGCCTCCAGGACGGTGATGCCGGCGAGGGGGCGGGCCGGGTCGTCCGGAGCGGGCGTGAGGTGTGGCCGTGTGGTCCAGGGCTTGCCTGTCTCCAGGGTCCACGGCGCCGCGGAGCCGGCCGGGGCGGCCATGGCGTGCAGCGGGCACACCGCCGCCCCCGCGGCGGCGGCGGCCTGCCGGATCCGTTCCCACCGGACGCCCCGCGTGGCGGTGTGCAGGGCCTCGGGCAGCGGTGCGCAGGCGGTGGCGTAGCGGAACTGGAAGGGGCGCCACCCGGAACGTATTGCCTCCGAAGGAGCACCCAGTTCGCGCCAGAACCCGGCCCACACATCAGGCTCCAGCGCCTCCAGCTCGAACCGGGTGCCGTCGGACGCCGTGAACGGCGGGCCTCCGGGCGACACGGGTACGGCCTCGGCCTCGGGTGCACAGGCGGCGGCCAGGTACTGGGAGACGGTGAGCAGCGCGGCCCGGTCGGCTCCGGTGGCCACCCGCTCGGCGCCGCCGCCACGCGCCCGGCCGATCAGCGCCGCGAGCATGCCCTGCACGGTGAGGACGGAGGCGCAGGTAGCGGCGTAGTCGACGGCGAGACCGCGCGGCGCGCCCTCGCGTCTGCCGTGTACGGCCATCACGCCCGTCGACGCCTGGACGGTCGCCTCGTCGTCGGCGCCGTTCGCATCAGTCAGTACGTCCGCCCATGCGGTTTCGGCACTGACGGCACCCAGCCCGGGGACGGTGAGGGACAACCGGCCGGGACCGGCCTGCCCTTCCGCCTGTTCCGCCGTCTGTTCCGCCGTCGCACCAAGCGCGCGGAGGTGGCCGGCCGCGGGTCCCGTGAGCGGGCGAGGACCTGAGACGTGCACCGTCGCCTCCTCCAAGGGCTGGGTGGCATGGAGTGCGGTGAGGGGTCCCATGGCTCTCCTCTCCTGTGGCGGCCGTGGCTGCCGTCGGGGTTGTACGGAAGTGCGGGAACTGGGAGGCGTTCGGCGCCGACCAACTTCCACGGCGAGTAAGTCGGACCGTGACTCCATCGGGTTCCCGGTGACTGAGGAGGAAGCCCGTGAACATGATCGATTCCGTGCCGGAAGGCCGCTCCACGGTGCGTGGACTGCCCGGCTGTCCGCCCGAAGTGACCGCATTGCGCGCTCGGGTCGACACCTTCGTACGGACGCGGGTGATGCCCTTCGAGCCCGTGCTCGACGCGGGCGGGGCCGAGGCGACAGAACGGATGCGCGAGCTCCAACGGCAAGCGAAGCAAGCCGGGTTGTGGGCGCTGCCCCTGCCCGTCGAGCTCGGCGGGCAGGGACTGCCCCTCTCGCACTACGCACACCTGGCGGAGGCGGAGGGCGCCAGCGACCACGGCCCGCTCGCGCTCGGCTCGGCATCGCTCCTGGACGTGCTGATGCTCAGCCGGCACGCCACCGCACCGGCCCAGGAGCGGTATCTGGCACGGATCGCGGCCGGAGAACTACGCGCCTGCTACGCGATGACCGAGCCGGACACCCCCGGCACCGACCCCAAGCTGATCGCGACCCGCGCCGACGAAGACGCGGACGGCGGGACGTGGCAGATCCGCGGCAGAAAGTGGTACATCACCGGCGCGGGCGACGCTGATCTGGTGACCGTCGTGGCTCGTACGGACGGTGAGGCGCCAAGGGCCGACGGGCTGTCGCTCCTGCTCGTCCCCACCACAGCGCCCGGATTCCGCGTGGTACGCGAACTGCCCGTTCTCGGTGCGGGCGGCCAGTGGGAGATCGAACTGGACGGCGTGGCCGTGGGCCCCGACCACCTGGTGGGGCCGCGGGGGCACGCGCTGCGGATCGCCGGCGAACGGATCGGGCTCGGCCGCATCCTGCGCTGTCTGCGCTGGCTCGGCCAGGCGACCCGCGCCTTCGACCTGATGTGCACCCGGGCCCGCTCCCGCGCCCAGTCATCCGGCCCCCTGGCGGACCGCCAACTCGTCCAGCAACTGGTCTTCGACGCGCTGCTCGCCATCCGCAGCACCCGGCCGTTGGTCCACGAGGCGGTGGCCCGTCTGGAAGCGGGCGAGGACGCCCGGGTGGAGACGGGACTGGCCAAGGTCGCCGCGGCCCGGATGCTCCAGCAGGTCGCCGACGCGGCGATCCAGGTCCACGGTGCGGCCGGACTCGGGCCCGACACGCCCCTGCCCGCCCTCTTCCGGGCCGGCCGCACGGCTCGGCTCCTGGACGGTCCGGACGAGTTGCACATCGCGTCGGTCGCGCGCCGGGTCCTGCGGGACTGACGTCCGTGGGACCCGCCCTGGTCAGGTGGCGAACGGCCCGACCAGCCCGCTGAGCACCGCGAGCCCCAGCGCCAGGAAGAAGTCACCCCAGACGAGCTCATGGCGTGGGGCGATGCCGCGTGCCGCGTCATAGCAGCCGTCGAGCAACCCGCCCGAGGACGACAGGTGGTGCTCACACAGTCGACGGAGCACCGCCTCGGCCCGGCCCGCCAGCCGATCGGCTTCGCTGTGCCATCCCTCGGCGCGGGCGAGGAACGCCAGCTTCAGCGCGGCCACCGCCTCGATCGCGGCCGCCGAGGTGTCCACGGGGCCGGAGTGGTCCCCGTCGTGCGGTACGAGCGGGGCCGCATCGTCGAGCCGCAGGGCCATGAGCCGCCGTGCCGCCTCCCAGAGACCGATCGCCGTAAGGTCACCCCGTGAACCGCTCGCACCCTCGTCATCGGGGAGGAAGTGAAGCCCGTCCGCCACCCCCAGCAACAGCCACGCCACCGTACGACTCCACCCCGGCGCGGGTTCCGCACAGCCCGCCCACCGCCCACCGCGCAGGGCCTCCCAGGCGGGACGCGGCAGTTCCTCGGAAAGACACAGTTCGAGGTGGCGTGCCAGGTGCCCGCGCGCCGCAGCCGCGCCGCCACCGGACGCGTACGGCAGCAGCGGCACCAGCCCCGGCACACCGTCCGCCCTCGCCAGCAGCCGGGGCCCGCCGAAGGCGTCGCCCCAGGGAACCACCCGCAGCTCCGGTTCGTACGCGGCCAGGCAGGCCCGCGCCGCACGGTCACGCAGTGCGGCCGCTGCCCGGTCGTCCCCGGGCCCGGCCGCCAGTGCCGTCCCGTACCACAGCACCAGCCCCCGGGCCGCGGTGTCCTGGCCGATCCAGGGGGCCAGGCGCCCGGTACACGCGGCGGCCTCCGCCCGGTCGTGCGCGGAGCCGTAGGCCAAGGCGCGCAGCCACCGCAGCCCCGCCCAGAAACCGCCCGTCCAGGATCCGCGTGACGTCGTGGTCCACCGGCCGGTGTCGGGATCCGCGTAGAGCGGGAAGCGCGGCCCCACCTCGACCGCCGTCGTGCGGACCCGCTCCAGGACCACGGCCAACGCTGATGCGGGCCAACTCCCTATATGGGCCGCGGCGTTCATTGCCCCGTCCACCGTCACCCCTGTCCCCGGCGCAGCAGGCGCGGCAGGGCAACCATCGCCGCACCGGCGAACTCCCCTGCCACCAGCAGCCAGCCCGGCCCGTAACCGGTGGCCGACACGAGCACACCGAACAGCGGTGGGCCGAGCGCGAATCCGGCGAAGAAGCCGGCCGACACCAGTGCGGTGTCGGCGCCCGCCGTGCCCGGGGCCGCCCGCTGGATCACCAGCACCATCGACACCGCGTTGGCGGATACCGCGAACACGCCCACGGCCACCGCGGCCGGCCACACCACCGTGTGCACCGGCAGCGAGGCGGCGAGCAGCAGTGCCGCGCCCACCGCCCCGGCGGCCAGCAGCGCGGGAAGGACCTCGGCCCGTCCCTTACGTCCCGCCGCACGGGACCACGCCACCCGCCCACCGATGCCCGCCACTCCCAACGTGGCCAGCAACGCCGCGGCGGTGGTCGGCGCCAGCCCCAGCCGCTGCGTACCGAACAGCGCCAGGTAGGTGTTGACCGAAGCGATGCCGCAGCCCAGCAACAGCGAGAACGCGGCCAGCCGCCACACCACCCCGCGTGCCGCCGGCACGGGGCGCGGACCGGTGGCCGCCGCAGCTGCCGGGTCCGCCGGGAGTGCACGCGCCGCCCATACCGCCGCCACCGCTGCCGTGCCCGCCGCCGCCCAAACCGCCCCGCGCCAGCCCACGCCCGCCGCCAACAGCGAGAGCGGCAGCCCTGCCACAAAGGCCCCCACCTGTACCCCGGACTGCTTGAACCCGGTGACCGACCCACGCCGTTCGGGCGGGAACACGGCAAGAATGATCTTGTTCGTGGCCGGATTGGCGAGCGCCTGCGGCAGCCCGCCGATGGCCACCGCGATCAGCAACCCCGCGGTTCCCGGAGCAGCCCCGATCAACGTCAGCGCGACCGCGGCCAGCAACAACAACGCCACCAGACAACGTCGCGGCCCCACCCGGTCCACCAGGCGCCCCGCCACCGGCGACAGCATCGCCGCGATACCGAAGCCCGCAGTCGTGGTGAGCCCCAGCACCGTCCGGGAGATCCCCAACTCGCCCACCAGGCGCGGGCCGAGCGCTCCCAGGAGGAACAGCTGCATCATCGAGAAGGCCATCGCGCAGGTCAGCAGCACGGTCACGGACGGACCCGAGCGAGCGGGCCGGCCGTTGCTGCGGTCCGGTGTGGCGACGTGAGCTCCGGCGCGACGGGTCGTCTGCTTCACCACTGCGTTCCCACCACTGACCTCCGATGATCCCCGGCCCGGCACTGGGCCCGGAACAGTCAGTCGGTCCATCCTGGCACCCGGTTCCCGGAAGGCCGGAAAGTTGGCGAGGACGAGGAAAACCGCCCTCACGGCCTCACCGTGCTTGTACCTTCTCGACACCACCGAAGACGGAAAACCTACCCATTGGTCGGCTCTGGGCAGGCGTAAGTTTCGGCTGCATCATGTGATGCGGCGCATATGTGAGCGAGCCGTCGGCAGCCGTACCGCCCTGCCGACCCGCGTGGAGGGGGGCACGATGTCCGGCGTGACCACCGGGCCGCCCGCTCGCACCGCCCGAGCCGCGACCTTTGCGGCCGTCTGTGTGACGACGACGGCCCTGGGGCACGCGCTGATGTCCGGCACCCTGCCCTGGTCGGCACTCATCGCCGCCTTCCTCGCAACGGGCTCCGCTGCGTACTGCCTGACCGGACGGCAACGTGGAGTGCTGGTCGTCGCGGGTTCCACCGTCGCCGCGCAACTCGGATTGCACGCCATATTCGGTCTGTCGCAGGCATCGGCATCCTCAGCCACCCTCCGTGTGACCCCTACGACGTCGATGGCCGGCGTGCCAGGTATGGACATGGGCGCCATGGCACCCACCCATCCCATGGGCCATGCCGGCCCCGGGGGCCCTGGCATGTTCCTCGCCCACCTGCTGGCTGCCCTGTTGTGCGGTCTGTGGTTGTGGCGCGGTGAGGCGGCCGTTTTCAGGCTCGCCCGCAGCCTGGCCGGCCTGCTGTTCACGCCACTGCTACTGGTGCGGACGATGCATGGCGGGTCAGAACTCCCGCTGCTTGAGCGCCCGTTGAGCGCCACCCCCCTGGTGAAACTGAATGCGGTGCTGTGGCACGACGTCGTCTCCCGCAGAGGCCCACCACAGCACTCGCTCTGCTGCTGAGCTCGTCACTGCCCTGCCCCACGCTCCCGTCGGTTCACGCTGCCGTCTCGGACCGCGATTCCGGGGCCGCGGAGCCGGTGACGAGCGGAGCGCCGGCGCGTCCACGCCCAGGCTGCCGTAAAGCACGCCGTAGCACGTGATCCGTCCACCGCCGCCTCCTCCTTGCCTCCCCGGCATTCCGGCCCGCCCGCCGCGCTTCGGCTGGGTAGGTCCGGGACGCCGCTCACCGCCGGGGGTCTGCCGTGCCATGGCCTGGCCCGACCCCCGCAGGCTCTTAAGGACACCCAGCGATGACCCCTGCCCTCGAAGAGACGACCCGCGCGTCGCGCTCCACGACAGACGACGCTCAGGTGACGGAATGGGCGCTCGCCGCCCGCAGCGGAGAATCCGACGCGGTCGAACGCTTCATACGCGCCACCCATAAAGACGTATGGAGGTTCGTGGCCCACCGGAGCGACGATCTGCACGGCGCCGACGACCTCACCCAGGAGACCTTTCTCCGGGCACTGACCAGCCTGCCGCGATTCGCCGGGCGCTCGTGCGCACGCACCTGGCTTCTGTCGATCGCCCGCCGAGTGGTCATCGACCGCTATCGCTCGGCCGCCACCCGTCCCCGTATCGCCGCCGTCGACGACTGGCAGGAGGTGGCGGAGAGGGCACAGCCGAGCGGACTTCCGGGCTTCACCGAAGGTGTCGCGCTGCGCGAACTGCTCGACGCTCTCGACGCCACCCGCCGCGAGGCATTCGTCCTCACCCAGCTGCTCGGACTCCCGTACGCGGACGCCGCGGCCGTGGTGGGCTGCCCCGTCGGCACGGTCCGCTCCCGGGTGGCTCGCGCCCGCGCCGACCTCACCTGTTGGCTGAGCGCGGCGGAGGGCGGTGTGGGGCATGCACAGGTGGTCGCGGCGTAACCGGTTGCGGTTCCGGTCGTGACGTCCACGCGGGCCGACCGGCAAGGGGGCCTGCTGTACGGAGTCACGGACCGGGTCCGCGTCCCGGACACTTGAGTTCAGCAGCCGCGACGGCCTGGGCCACCCCCCCCGCCCCGCCCCACGGATGACGAAGCCAACGGACTGTGACTGTGCGCGTCCGTGAGCTACGCGGGGACGGTCGGTCCTGGGCCAGCTTTGGCCGATTTCGATCCCTCTAGGATCAGCGCGTGAAACTGGAGCAAGGGGGAAAAGTGCACGAGGAGTTGGCAGGGACGCTACGGCAGCTGTGTGACGTGACCGGACGGAGTCTGCGTGAGCTCGCCCGCGAGGTCCACGTCAGCAGCTCTTCGCTGTCGCGCTATGTCTCCGGGCAGGCCGTTCCGCCCTGGCCGACGGTGGTGGCGCTGTGCAAGGCAGCCGGTCGTGACCCGCGGCCGATGCGTGAGGTGTGGGAACGGGCCAAGGACGGGCCCCGGACGAGCGCGGCTGCCATTCCGTCGGTGCGCAATGACCTGCCGCACGACATCACCGCCTTCACCGGGCGCCGGGCGGAGTTGGACGCCCTCCTCGGCGCCGCGCGGAACACCTCGGTGGTGGCGATCGACGGCATGGGCGGGGTGGGTAAGTCCGCGTTGGCCGTGCACGCCGCGCATCTGCTGACCGCCGACTTCCCCGGTGGCCAGCTCTATTTGGACCTGCACGGGTTCACTCCGGGCCGGGAGCGGGTCGAGCCCGCGGAGGCGCTGCGGGTGCTGCTGGCCGCGCTCGGGTTGCCGCCCGGCAGGATCCCCGACGGGGTCGCCGAGCGGGCCGCGCTATGGCGTTCGGAGCTGGCGACGCGGCGTGCGATCGTGCTGTTGGACAACGCCGCCGACGCGGATCATGTGCGCGAATTGCTGCCCGGCGCCGGCCGGAGCTTCGTGGTGATCACCAGTCGCCGGCGGATGGTGGAGCTGGACGGGGTCCAGCCGATCTCCCTGGACGTGCTGCCGACCCAGGAGGCGGCGGAGCTGTTCGTCGAATCCGCGGGCGGCGCTCGGTCCGGTGACGTCGGCGAGGTGCTGCGCCGATGTGGGAACCTGCCGCTCGCCATCCGGGTGGCCGCCGCGCGACTGCGGCACCGGCCCGCGTGGACGCTGGACACCCTGGTGGAGCGGCTGCGCGAGGGCGAGTTGGCGGTGTCGGACGTGTTCGAGATGTCGCTGCGGCAGCTCGACGCGGCCCAGCGGCGGATGTTCGGGCTGCTGGGGCTGGTGCCGGGCGAGGACATCGACGCGTACGCCGCGGCCGCCCTGGCCGGGGTCCCGCTGGCCAACGCCCGTTCGCTGCTGGAGGACTTGGTGGACGTCCATCTGGTCCAGGAGCCGGCGGCGGGTCGATATCGGATGCACGACTTGCTTCGGCAGGCTGCTCGTGCCGAAGATGCCGCGGCCGATCCCGTGCCGGCGATCGCCCGGCTGGGCGACTACTACCTGAGTGGCATGCTGGCCGTGAAAAGGCTGGTCGAAATCGTCATCTCCCTGCCGGTCATCGTGTCGCAGCCACCTCCCGCTCTTCCCGACCTCGCCGACCACGACACAGCCGTCGACTGGATGGACACCGAGTGGGCCAACCTCACCGCGACGTTTTCGCTCGCCATGGAGCTGCGCATCGACGCGCCGGCGGTCGGGCTGGGACAGCTCGCCCTGATCTCCCACGCACGGCGCGGTGGCATGGCGCAGCTGCGCCGCGGGCTTGAGGCCAGCATGCCCGCTGCCGAACGGCTCGGTGAGCGCCGCATGCTCGCCTCGCACCGGTATTTGCTGGGCGCCGCGCTGATGCGCGAAGGCCGGCTGGCGGAGGCGGTGTCGGAGCTTGAGGTGGCCCGTGTGTTGATGGCCGAGGAGGGCGACATCGTCGGCGAGGCCGTCGCCCTCGAGCAGTTGGCGGAGATCCGGCTGTACGCCGCGGACGCCGAAGGCGCCGTCGAGCTCATGCGCCAGGCGACCGGGATGCTGTCACCCCGCGAGGCCGCCGCCCGCGTGCGGGTGCGCACCGTCCTCGGCCAGGCGCTGGTGCAGTTGGGGAAGTACGGTGAGGCCCGCGAGGTCGTCTCGGAGGTGATCGAGACCGCGCGCGGGCTGGACCGGCAGAAGGAGCGCGTGTGCCTGGACGTGCTCGGCCGGGCGGCACTGGGACTGGGCGACGCGCAGACCGCCCTCGACCACGCCGAGCGGGCGGTGGCGCTCAGTCGGGCGACACGGCATCCGATCTTCGAGGCGGCCAGCCTCACGGACACCGCCGTCGCCCTGTGCCACCTCGGCCGCGCCGAGGAGGCATCGGCCAGGCACGCCGAGGCCATGCGGATCCTCGAACGGGCCGGCGAGCCGCATCGGAGGGTACGCAGCCTCCTCCCGTACGCGGAGGCATGCCTGGCCACGGGCGACCGGGCCGCCGCGGCGCAGCACTTCCAGGCAGCACTGGAGATCGCCACCGCACATGACCTCAACTACCTCACTGCCGCGGCGCGTTCAGGTCTGACCCAGGTGTCCTGAGCCTGTCCCAGGGGTTGCATGGGTGTCCCGTCCCGTCCCGGGACACCCGCGCACCAGCCGTCCGTCGGAGTGACAGCGCAGGTCAGCCGGCGCTCGGTGAGATGTCCCGCGTCCCGGAAGGTGCGGCACGGGTGGCCCGGGACCGGCCGCGGCGGCGAGGCTCCTGGCCATGCACACGACGCCTTCCCTTCTCGCCGAACTGGACGCGCTGCCCGCCCCGTGGGAAGTCCAAGGGACGCTCGCCGCGCCCGTCGCAGCGGTCGCCGAGCTCCTGCTCGCCGTCGCCGAGGGGCGGGTCGGCGATGACAACCTGCTGGTGCTGGCCAGGGCCTCGGCGGCACGGCAGGGGGCGATGACCGTCGTGGCCGGGGCCGGCACCGGTGCCTACCGCGCCGAGCTCGCCGGGCCGGTGGAGCCGGTGGAGATCCAGGTGGACCGGGCCCGGTCCAGGATGGCGGTGCAGAGCTGGTACGCCGGGGTGCACGCCGTCACCGCCTGCCCCGCAGGCACCCGGGTGACCCATCGCGTCCACCGGGTCCTGCCCGACCATCCGGGGTTCACGGACGGAATCGCCGAGATCGGCCTGCACGCCCGCATGTCCCGCGATCTGCAGCAGGTGCTGGGTGTGATTGCCGACCGGCTCGGCTGCTGACCATCCGCCCTCACCATCCATTCCCCCTCCAACTTTCCCATCAAAGGAGCACACCACCATGTCCACCACCCTTTCCGACCAGCAGAGCGGCTTCTCCGAAGCAGGGCTGCGCAGGATGCGCGAGGTGTTGGCACGGCATGTCGAGTCCGGGAAGATTCCCGGAGTCGTGGCCCTGGTCGGCCGGGGCGGTGAGACGCACGTCGAAGAGGTCGGGACGATGCGCCATGACGGGGGCGCGCCGATGCGCCGGGACACCATCTTCCGGATGGCCTCGACGTCCAAGCCGGTCTCGATCGCGGCGGCGATGGTCCTGCTGGACGAGTGTCGGCTGCGCCTCGACGACCCGGTGGAGACGTGGCTGCCGGAACTCGCCGACCGGCAGGTGCTGAAGCGGATCGACGGCCCGCTGGACGACACCGTGCCGGCGCGGCGGCCGATCACCGTACGGGACGTGCTGACCTCCACGTTCGGGCTCGGCATGGATATGACGGTGCTGGGCACCCCGATCATGGGCGCGGTCTTCGAGCAGGGGCTCACGCCCAATCTGCCGACACCGATGCCCGAGCCGGACGAGTGGATGCGCCGCCTGGGCACCCTTCCGCTGATGCATCAGCCCGGCGAGCGCTGGCAGTACCAGATCAGCAGCGATCTGGTCGGCGTGCTCGTCGCCAGGGTCACGGGCCAGTCGTTCGAGACGTTCCTGCGGGAGCGCATCTTCGAGCCGCTGGGCATGAAGGACACCGGTTTCCACGTGCCCGCCGACAAGATCGACCGGATGCCGACCCTCTACGCCCCCGACCCGGAGACCGGAGAGTTCACCGTCTGGGACGAGGCCGAGGGAGGACGGTGGAGCTCGCCTCCGGCGTTTCCGGGCGGCGGCGGTGGGCTGGTCTCCACCGCCGACGACTACCACGCCTACTTCCGGATGCTGCTCAACGGCGGGATGCACCGGGGCGAACGCATCCTCTCCCGGGCCGCCGTCGAGCTGATGACCACCAACCGCCTCACGCCCGAGCAGAACGCCGCCCGCACCGCTCTGGCCCGCGACAACGTCCATATCTCCTTCGGTCAAGGGCAGCACGGCGGCTGGGGGTTGGGGATGGCGGTCCGCGCCTACCGCGGCGATTACGCGCCCATCGGCCAGTTCGGCTGGGACGGCGGAAGCGGCACCTCGACCTACGCCGACCCCGCCAACCAGCTCACCGGCATCCTGCTCACCCAGGTCGGGGCGTCCGTCCCGCATTCGGTGCACCTGATGCACGACTTCTGGACCACGCTCTACCAAGCAATCGACGACTGATATTGACCCGGCGGCGCCCCGGTAGGCCCGTCTCCATCCGCGGCAGCCGACTCAGGCTGCTGGTGGATGAGAGATCCCTTGAGGCGCCCCGGCCTGAGCGATCCAGACACCCAGGGGGCGCCCACAGGCAGGCACGCCATCACCATCCATCGAGCGGCACCAACGGGCATCGAACAGCCACCCGTCGGACACGACCCAGCGGTCGGCTCCAGGGAGTCCTTCGAGGGTTGACGTCCAGACCTTCAGGAGGAGGCGGCTTTGAGGAGGGTTTCGGCGGCAGTGGTGCGGGCGTAGAGGACGGAACGGCCGGCGCGATGGGCGCTGACCAGACCCGCGTTGCGCAGTGCTGTGAGGTATTGGGACACCCCGGCCGGCGACAGCCCGGTTCGGTGGGCCAGTTCGGTGGTGGAGGCCGGGGTCTCCAGTTCGCTCAGCAGCAGAGTTCGTGAGCGGCCGAGGACGGGGGCGAGGGCACAGGGGCCGATGGCAGGCCGCGTCTCCCATAGTGTGCCGATACCCCGTGCTGGATAGGCGAGTTGCGGCGGGTCCGGCGGTCGCACCCGGGTGCGCAGGCCGGGGCCGGTGAACGCGGACGGGATCAGCAGCAGTCCGGCGCCTGCGGATGGGCGGGGCATGTCTCGTTTCCGGCGGAGCAGCCTGAGCGTGTTGTCGTCCCAGCTCACCGAGGTGTGCAGGTCGTTGAAGAGGTGGCCCGCGCCGTGCTCGGCGACCGTTCGGGCCCGGTGGAAGATGTCGGCGTCCAGTAGGGCCCTGATCCGTGCCCAGTAAGGGGCGAGGGCCAACTCCCAGTAGGTTGCGATCTCTTGTGTGACCTTGGTCAGGCGGGAGGGCGGGTCGGCGAGCAGGGTCCGCAGTCGGGGGCCGAGATGTCCTTGGTGGCGGGCGAGGTGGTCGAGGTCCTGACGTACCCGGTCGGCGGGCGAGGCCCGGATCGCATCCCACTCTGCCGCCGGTGTGGGGGCCGGTCCGGCGGGGGCCGGGTTGAGGAAGTCGGGCACATAGCCGGCGGGCCCGATCAGCTCGGCAAGCCATCCTCGGTCCAGGCCGGCGGCCCTCACGCGTGGCCGCACGTGCTCGACCCAGGACCGGTGGACCGGATGCGCCGTGTTCGACGTCAGCAGCCGGAAGCTGGGCGCGACCTCCCACATCGGGGAGACGGCGAACCGCACTTCGGCGAGATCGTTCGCCGAGAACGCCAGCTCCGCCACGACAATCGCCCCTCAATGGATTCAGGCATGCCTTAAACAATGGCCCGCCAGGCTACCGTGCACCGATCATCCCGCCATGACCTCACAGAAGATCACCGCAGCGGCATCGGGCACCTGGAAGCTCGGCGACCGCACGGTCAACCGGATCGGCTTCGGCACGATGCGCCTGCCCCAGCACGGCGAGGCGCTCGCGCCCGACGCCGTCCCGCGCGATCGCGACCAGGCGATCAAGGTGCTGCGCCGGGCGGTCGAGCTCGGCGTGAACCACCTCGACACCGCCGCGTTCTACTTCTCGCCGCTGCGCTCCGCCAACGAGCTGATCAACCGCGCCCTCGCGCCCTACCCGGACGATCTCGTCATCGCCACCAAGGTCGGACCCGGCCGCGATCCCTCGGGCAACTGGCTGCCGCACGCCACCCCCCAGCAGCTTCGCGGCCAGGTCGAGGAGAACCTGCGCCAGCTCGGACGCGACCACCTCGACGTGGTGAACCTGCGCATCGTCGGCACCGATTCCCTCGCCGACCGCTTCGGCGCGCTCGCCGAACTGCGCGACGCCGGACTCATCCGCCACCTGGGCCTCTCCAACGTCCGCCCCCACCACCTCGCCGAGGCCCAGGCCATCGCACCGGTGGTCTGCGTCCAGAACATGTACGGCATCGGCGCCTCGCCCGAACAGGAGAAGTTCCTGCGAGTTTGCGGTGAACAACGCGTCGCGTTCGTGCCGTTCTACTCGATCGCCGGCAGCGGACGCATGGCCGGCGCCCCTGCCGACGACAGCAGCAGGGTGCACGCCATCGCCCGCCTCCGCGGGGTGAGCACAGCCCAGGTCCGGTTGGCGTGGACGCTGCACCGCGGCCCTCACGTCCTGGCCATTCCCGGCACCGGCGACCTCGGCCATCTCGTCCAGAACGTGGCGGCCGGCTCTCTGCGCCTTTCCGAGGACGAACTGGCCGTCCTGGACTCCCTCCACCACCCAACCGCATGACCAAGTCACCCCGATGACCTCGTGGTCCGCTTCTCCTGATCGCTCTGCCGCGACACAGGGTGTGGGGCCTGGAGGGGAGCGGGATCAGCACCGTGTACCAGGCGAGCCACTATGAGCGGTGGTACGGCTCCTCCAGGACCAAGGCACTTCCTTTGCGTGGGACGTTGTCGGCGGGTATGCGACCTCACCCATGAAGGCAAGGGTGCTGTCGCAGACCTGCCAGCCACCTCTTGAGGAAGCCTGCCGCACTGAGGGCAAAACGCGCTGCCTTCACAGGACAGGACACCATGCCGATAGCCACCACCGCTTCAGTCAACGGCCAACTGCTACCCGCTCGATCCTCGCTGATGGGGTGGCTGGCCGTGGTCTCGGTGATGTTGGGGATCTTCGCCATCGTCACCACCGAGATCCTGCCGATCGGTCTGCTGACCTCGATCGGATCCAGTTTCACCGTCTCGGACGGGATGGCTGGACTGATGATGACCATGCCCGGCTTCCTGGCGGCTCTCGCCGCTCCGCTGGTCACCGCGGCCACGGCACGCTTCGACCGCCGGCTGATGCTGTGCGCATTCATGCTCCTGCTGGCACTGGCGAACTTCCTTGCCGCCGCGGCCCCCGACTACTCGCTCGTACTGATCTCCCGGATCATGGTCGGCGTCACGATCGGCGGCTTCTGGTCGATCGGGGCGGGGTTGGCGGAACGACTGGTGCCACCGGCCTCGGTCGGCAGGGCGACTGCTGTGATCTTCTCTGCCGTCCCGCTGGGATCCGTCCTCGGCGTGCCGACCGGCACCCTCATCGGAGATCTCGCCGGATGGCGAACGGCCTTCACCGTCATGGGAGCTCTCACGGTCGGCGTCCTGGTCATGCTGTTCTTGCTCGTGCCGCCGCTTCCTCCGGTCCAGGCCACACGACTGGGCGTCCTGGGCGGCATGCTCCGCGGTGTCAACACACGCTTTGCACTCTTGCTGACGTTCCTTGTTGTGCTGGCTCACTTCGGCACCTACACCTACGTGACCCCATTCCTGGAACAGGTCACCCACGCCGGCGGCGGTCTGATCACTGCATTCTTGCTGCTCTACGGTGCCGGCGGCATCCTCGGAAACTTCCTGGGCGGTGCCTGGGTGGCCCGGTATCCCCGGACCGTCTTCGGTCTCGCGGCCGGCCTGATCGCCGCGGTGACCCTCCTGCTTCCAGCGTTGGGCCGTTGGGATGCCGGCGCATTGATACTGCTGATCGTGTGGGGCATCGCCTATGGCGCTGTGCCAGTTGCATCCCAGTCCTGGTTCTCCAAGGCGGCACCACATGCCCCGGAAGCGGCGTCGGTCCTGTTCACCGCCTCCTTCCAGGCAACGTTCGCTATGGGTGCACTCGTAGGGGGAGTCGTCCTGGACCGCACCTCGCCGTCCACGGTCATGCTGCTAGGTGGATGCACCGCGGTTCTCATGGTCCTCGCAATAGGGGCGCGCTTCGCCGAACGCCTCCCCGATACGGACTGCAGGGAGCGGCCCTGACGCACAGGGACCCCGAGATGATCGACCACGTCAGCCAGCGTCCGCAGGCGCACACCTGGGCTCACAGTGCAGCCTCGCTGGGCGAGCAGAGGTCGCCGCATCGCGCCTTCCCCACCACACAACCATGATCAACGATCGAGAGCTCGATGTCTCATCGCTACCGTGCCCGAGCTCGTTGGAGAGACAACTCCCGTACGGCGACCGCCCGGAAGCCATGCGGGGGGCGCCCGGTGACGCGCTGCACGGAATCAGTGATGCGGTCCTCGGCTCCTCCGGCGATGGCGCGGTCCATGTCGGCCAGCATGGTGGCGAACTCCGGTGGCATCACCGCGGCCAGCCGATTGCACAGCTCGTCGTAGGTGAGGTGGCGGTGGGTCACGGGGCGGCCGGTGGTCTGGGTGACGATCGCGGCGATGTCGTCGTGGCTGAGGGCCTGCGGCCCCGTGAGGACCAGGTCGGTGTCGGGCGGCGGGTCGTCGGTCAGGGCACGTACGGCGACGGCGGCGATGTCGTCGGCGTCGACGAATCCGACCCGGCCGGCCCCGGCGGCGGTCAGGATGACGCCGTGCTCGCGGATGCTGTCGGCATGGGCGTGCGTGCCGGTGAAGTTCTGCATGAACCACGAGGGCCGCAGCACCGCCCACTCGTCGAACAGGCCGGGCAGGGCCTGGTGCACCGCCCCCACCGCCGGCCCGCCAGCGGGGATGGCCGAGGCGCTGAGGAGTACGGCACGGCGTACGCCGGCGGTACGGGCCTGTTGGAGGAAGGGCAGCATGACGGCGGCCGGATCCGGGTCGCCCACGGGCGGAACGAGATAGACGCGGTCGATTCCGGTGAGGGCGTCGCCGAAGGTGGCCGGGTTGTACCAGTCGAAGCGGACCGGTTCCGCGCCCGGGAGCGGGGTGGCTCGACGGCTGGCGGCCTTGACTCGGTGGCCGGCGGCGATCAGCTGCGCGGTGGTACGGCTGCCCGTGGTGCCGGTGGCCCCGATGACCAAGGTGGTGCCGGTGGCGGTCATCGGACGCTGCTCCCGGCGAAGTTCAGGCCGGACGCCTGGACGGCCAGGGGGTTCCAGTAGTCCCGGTAGGAGGTGAAGCGCCCATCCTGGACGGTCACCACGGCGATATAGGTCATGTCGAAGGGGTCGCCCGTTTCGACCATCCGGCCAACCCCGCGCATCTCGACCACAAGGGTTCCGGGGTCGGTGGTCCGGTGGATCCGCACGTCGGGGAAGTCGTGCAGGTCGATGTGGTCGGGGTAGTCGCGCATGTAGGCGGCGATGGCGGCACGGCCCTCCAGTCGCTGGGGCCAGCCCGGGGGAGCGAAGGGGAACTCCATCACGCCGTGCTCGGCCCACAGGTCGACCCAGGCGGGAATGTCCTTGTTCAGCAGCAGGCGCAGGCTGTGGCGGTACAGATCCGCCGGTGAGGTGGTGGCGACCATGGAGTTCTCCATCCCGTACGATACGGACCAGTGGTCCGTTTCTCTCGCACGAACGATACGGACCGCCGGTCCGTATCGCAACACGGAGGTCCCCGTGCCTGAACGCAAGCCACGCAAGGACGCGGCCCGCAACCGCGCAGCCGTCTTCGCGGCCGCCGACACCCTCTTCATCCAGTGCCGGAGCCCCGAAGACGTCACCATGGCCGACATCGCGGCAGCGGCCGGCGTCGGCAAGGGGACCCTCTTCCGCGCCTTCGGCGACCGCACCGCGCTGATCCGCGCCCTGTGCGAGGCGCGACTCGAACCCCTCAGCAGCGCCGTCGAAGCGGGCCCGCCGCCGCTGGGACCCGCCACGCCACCCCTTCAGCGCGTACCGGCCCTCCTCGATGCCGTCCTGTGCTTCAAGCTCGACAACCGCCACCTCGCACTGGCCCTGGAGGCGACCGGCGCGGACAGCCCCTACCGGACAGCTCACTACGAGCACTGGCACACCCTGCTCCGGGACCTGCTGAAGCAGCTCCCGGCACCGGCCACCATCGACTCCGCCGACTTCACCGCCCACGCACTCCTCGCCGCCACCCGAGCCGACCTCGTCGAATACCTGGCCGGCGAGAAGGGCGTGCCACGCGAGGTACTGCGCAAACGCCTGGCGGACTACATCGCCGGAACCCTCGGCGCCCGCACTCAACGAGAACCGGCCGACGAACACTGAAACGACGCCCGGACCCCGGGCCGCGGGCCGCGGCCGCCGCCCTCGACGCGGACAGGCGGACACGCGGGCCCCAGGCCGGAGCCGTGCTGCTTGCCGGGGGAGAGGTTCCTCAAGCCCGGCCCGGATCAGCCGATATCCGCGCCTTGACGCCTTGACGCCTTGACGCCTTGACGCCTTGACGCCTTGACGCCTTGACGCCTTATGGTCCGCGTGCGCCGCGCACCGCACCGTCCCCATCTGGATGCAGGACCTGTCGGCGCGCGAGATGAAAGGTGACGTATGAAGGTCGCAGTCATCCTTCGCAGTCATCGGCGGTACCGGCCTTATCGGGTCGTACGTCAAAACCCCGTTGGCGAACCACGGCGACCACTGCTAATCTCCCGGCGGCCGTGCGAGAGAACGAGGAGGTGGTACCCGTGAACGCAGTATCGACATGGGTGCTCCCCTCCGGGGTCACGGTCGGGCGATAGGTCGTCCGGGAGCGCCGTTCAAGAGCACTCCCGAAAGGCACGACCATGCAATTCACGTCTGAACAGCGCCTCGACGACGGCGTCCTTGAGCGCGAATTCACCCTCGGCGAGATCCCCGGCACCCTGTGGACGTCTGGATCCGCACCGGCCCCGCTGATCCTGATCGGCCACAACGGCGGCTTGCACAAGCGGGAACCGCGGCTGGTGGCCCGGGCCCGGCACTCCGCGGCTTACGGCTACGCGGTTGCCGCCATCGACCACCCCGGCCACGGCGAACGGCCCCGTTCCGCCGTCGATGAGCAGGCTCGCGCCGACCTCCGCCGGGCGATGGCGGCCGGCGAGCCGGTCGACGAGATCTTCGAGTCCTTCATCGTCCCGCTCGTCGAAAAGGCGGTCCCGGAATGGCAGACCACCCTGGACGCCCTCCTTTCGCTGCCCGAGATCGGCGGCCCGGTCGGGTACTCGGGGATGACCGCCATCGGCATCCGGCTGGCGGTGGTCGAACCGCGCATCGCGGCCGCCGGCTTCTTCGCCGGGGGATACGTGCCCCGCGCCCAGCGCGAGGAGGCCCGGCAGGTCACCATTCCGCTGCTGTTCCTGCTGCAGTGGGACGACGAAGGGAACCCCCGGCAACGGGCCCTGGACCTGTTCGACACCTTCGGCTCCAAGGAGAAGACGCTGCACGCCAATATGGGCGGGCACGCCGGTACGCCGTGGTTCGAGGTGGACGACGGGGACCGGTTCTTCGGCCGGCACCTGAAGTGAGGTCGGGCCGTCAGGCCGGCGGCAGACGGTAGGCGCTGTCGGCCAGGATGCCGCTCAACGAGGACAGTCCCCGGCCCTCCTCAACGGCGGTGACCAGCCGATGCACAACCGCCCCGATCGCGACGGTACCGGCCACCGGCGGTACCGGCCGGTCGGGGCGGCGCTCGGCCCCGTAGCATCCCGCGGGGTCGCCGCTGGACTCGGTGGCCTCGGGGGCCGGCCCACCTCGGTGGAGCTCGTTGTCTGGGACGACCTTGCCACCCGAACTACCTCCGCGGGCGCGGGGACGACATGCGGGGCGCCCCCACGAAGAGTTCGAGCAGCCGGTCGCCAACCGCAACCGGCTACCCGAGCAGTGAGACGTCAGCGCGCCGTCCCGAACGCCGGACCACTACCCGCTCCGCTCCTGCGTATCGAGGCAGGATCCGTCTCGCCTTTCGCGTGACGTTGGACAGCGCACTCGGCCCAGGTGGGGGCGGAACGTCGGGGCGATGCACTGATCTGCTCGGCCATTCGGATGAATTGGCGTCAAGCTCGTTGCAGGCAGTGTCACTCCGGTGGGTTACTGGAGGTAGAACCGGTGGGCTGCCCATCCCTCTCCGGAGCTGGGCAGCCTATGGCATGCGAGCGTGCGTGCGTGCGCCCGAGGGTGTGCCCTTTTCGGGGTGAGGGAGCCTTGAGTTCGGGTTCCGTTCGGTGGCACGGCGGAACCACGGGTGGCCCCACTCGTCTTGAGCCAAGGCAGGCGAGGACCAGCCCTTCCTGGGGCTCGTTGAACCTGCCCGCACTGCCCCCGGCCGCTCCCTCCGCCCCCGGCTCCGGGCCGGAAGAAGCGGCACACACCCCAATCCCAGATGCCTACGACGGCGCTGACTTGAGAGCCCCGAACCTGACGGACGCGGACCCACGCAGGGGCGAGACGCCTTGGTAGGACGGCTCGCGCGTACGTCGGGACCGGTCGCGCCGAAAGGACAGGAGGACCGTGAACCTCGCAGGATTTCTGCTTTCCCTGGGTGCCACCTGCCGCATTACTCGTTTCATAGCCAAGGACACACTCGCGGCCGGCTTCAGGATATGGATAGCGGACCGCTTCGGTGACGAATCCAAGGTCACCTACCTCGTCAACTGCTGCTGGTGCACCAGCACTTGGGTCGGAGCCTCGGTGGCCGCGTCCGCCCAATGGTGGGAAGACTCTTCATGGTTCCACCTCACGGCGACCGCCTTGTGTCTCTCCTATGTCGCAGGAGTCGCTTCACGCTGGCTTGATTGAACGCTGGCAGACAGAGCGGTTAGCGCGAGCAAGTGCGGAGCTCGGCCACTCACCGGAACGCGCTTCCGGAATGACAGGACCATGCAGCACCAGCGAACCAATACTTCGACGAAGCTACGGAAAGGATCGCGATCATGGCATGCAATTGCGGCGGGACGACACCGCAGCCCACTGTCTACCGACTCCACCTCCCGGATGGCACGGTCCGCGACTACTTCACCTATCAGGAAGCCGACGCGGCGAACAAACGGGCCGGCGGGGTCGGGACCATCTCCATTGCCGCTCGGTAAGTAAAGTCTGCCGGGTGACGCTGGCCTTTCCAGCACCAGCACCAGCACCACCCGGCTGGCTTTATAGGTCGTCTCAATTGGCCTGCTCACCAAAGCGTGTTGCAGAAGGCCGCGGTTAGGCAAATCCGGGCGAGTTGGGTGCTGTTGGATCGCAAAACGTCGCGCAGCTCACCAGCCGACCGCCGGTGTACCCCAGATTCCCGACCCCCGGCCACCGGCCCCCACCCCACCGCGAATGACTGGTCAAGGACCAGAAAGCGTCACTACGCGCTTACGCCTGCGAGAGGATCTCCGCCCGCAGACGTTCGTACTCGGCGCAGGCAGACGGCTCGTCGTCGAAGTAGTCGTCCCAGAAGCCTGGGCGCTGCCATTCCTTCGGTGCCAGCGTCAGCTGGCCGTTTCCCAACTCTGCGACCCAGCAGTCGGGAAGCCGGTTGCTGATGACGGTGAACATTGCCGCATCCCACAAGCCAGGAGTCTCCCGCTCTGCCGGGACGTTGGGGTGCTCAGGGATCCGCAGCAGCACCCCACCCACGGTGGTGATCACTTCGAGGACCGGATACTCCACGCCGGTCCGGATCCCCGGGTGGTCACTGACCACCTCACCGCTCGTCGGGCTGAGGATCTGAACACAGCGGACGATCATGTGGGCAGCCTACGCTCGCTCACACCTCACCCGACGCGTCCATTTCGGCCGGCGTCACCCCTCGGAGCGATGCGCCCGGCGGGGCACGAGCAGCCCCATGAACGCGACATCCGGCACCGGCGGACGAGCTCGCACAGGGCCCCGATCCCTCACCGCGGCGTGCGTCGGCCGAAAGCCGATGGCGGCCGGCTGACGCCGTCGACACGGTCGGCCAGCATGGGGACATGCCCGAGAACGCGAGCACTCCGCGCCGGATCGCCGACGACCACGTCGCGCAGGTCGCCGCCCTCGACCCCCTGACCTCGACCCGACTCGGCCTGCACCCCGAGGACGACCGGCAACCGGATCTGTCGCCGGACGGTTTCGCGGCACTCGCCGAAGCGTCCCGGCGCACGCTCTCCACGCTCGATGCCAGCGAGCGGAACGCCGAGCAGGACGGCGTGGTGTGGGAGCACGCCGAACGGAACTGCGCACGCCTGCTGCGAGAACGACTGACCGCAGAACTCGCCCTGCACGAGGCGGGTGACCAATTCCGCGAGCTGCGCAACGTCAGCTCGCCTCTGCACAAGGTGCGGAGCACCTTCACGCTGATGCCCACCGACTCCGACGAGAACTGGGCGACCGTCGCAGGGCGGCTGCGCAATCTGCCGGACGCGCTGGACGGCTACCGGGCCACCCTGACGGAGGGCATCGCCCGCGGGCTGCTGTGCGCGCCCCGGCAGGTCCAGGCCGTCATCGGGCAGCTCGCGGCCTGGACAGGCCAGGAGGCCGACGGCGCAAGCTGGTTCGCGGAGTTCGTGGCCGCCGGTCCGGATCGGCTCAGGCCCGAGCTGGACACCGCGGCCGACCGGGCGTCGACCGCGGTGGCCGGCTTCCGCGACTGGCTGCGCGGCACCTACCTGCCCGCCGCGGACGGCACCCCGGACGCCGTCGGCCGCGAGCGCTACCTGCGCTCGGCCCGCTGGGCCATCGGCGCCGGTCCGGAGCCGGCCGAGGCGTACGCGTGGGCCTGGGAGGAGTTCCACCGCACGGTCGCCGAGATGCAGGCAGAGGCCCGCCGGATCCTCCCGAACGCCACCGTCCGGGAGACCATGGACCACCTGAACCACCACGGCCACGCCATCACGGGCGAGGAAAACATCCGAGCCTGGCTCCAGCAGATCATGGACGAGGCGATCGATGCCCTCGACGGCACCCACTTCGACATCTCCGGCCCGCTCCGCCGGGTCGAGACGAGGATCGCGCCCCCGGGCAGCTCGGGCGCTCCCTACTACAACGGCCCCAGCCTCGACTTCAGTCGCCCCGGACGCACCTACCTGCCCACTCCGGGCCAACAGACCTTCCCCACTTGGGAGATCGTCAGCACCTGGTACCACGAGGGTGTCCCGGGGCATCACCTGCAGACCGCCCGATGGACCGCCGCCGTCGATCACCTCAGCCGCTACCAGATCACCCTCGGCGCGGTGAGCGCCAACAAGGAGGGCTGGGCCCTGTACGCCGAGCGTCTGATGGACGAACTGGGCTTCCTCACCGACCCCGCCCGTCGCCTCGGCTACCTGGACTAGCAGATGCTCCGGATCATCCGCGTGATCGTCGACATCGGCATGCACCTGGAACTCACCATCCCGGCCGACTCCGGCTTCCACCCCGGCGCACGCTGGACCCCGGACCTCGCCACCGCGTTCATGGCCGCCCACCACGGCAGCGACGCCACCCGCCGCACCAGCGAGATCGACCGCTACCTCGGCTGGCCCGGCCAGGCCATCGGCTACAAGCTGGGAGAGCGCGCCTGGCTCCAGGGCCGCGACGCCGCCCGCCGCCGCCTCGGCCCCGGCTTCGACCTGCGGACCTGGCACATGAAGGCGCTCACCCAGGGCTCCCTCGGCCTCGCCGACCTGGCCGACGACCTCGCGTCGCTTTAACGGGTCTGGGTACGGAGTACTGAGTACGGAGCGTGGGCGGGGTACCTCGGTGGCGTCACCGCCCCGCCATCCGGACGACGAGCCTCGCCGGTCCCGCAGGGTGCACCGTTCCGCTGTGCCCATGACGGGCCTGGCGAGCCTGGCCGGGGGTGTCGGCCCTACCAGTGGACGTACCTGGGCGCGCAGCGCAGGCCCGGGGCGTCGCCGCGTAGCATGGCGTGGTCGGCGCGCACCTCCGCTGAGGGCGCGACCCTCTCTCTGGCAGGAGTGTGACGCTGTGCTGCGCACCATGTTCAAGTCCAAGATCCATCGGGCCACGGTGACCGAGGCCGATCTGCACTACGTGGGGTCGGTCACCATCGACGCCGCGCTGATGGAGGCCGCCGACCTGCTGCCCGGCGAGCTGGTCCATATCGTCGACATCGACAACGGGGCGCGCCTGGAGACGTATGTCATCGAGGGCGAGCGGGGCTCGGGTGTCATCGGCATCAACGGAGCGGCGGCGCATCTGGTGCACCCCGGGGATCTGGTCATCCTGATCAGCTATGCCCAGGTGGACGACGCCGAGGCCCGTGCGCTGCGCCCGAAGGTCGTGCATGTCGACGCGGACAACCGGATCGTCGCCCTGGGAGCCGATGCCTCCGAGCCGGTGCCTGGCAGCGGTACCTCACGCAGCCCGAGGGCCTCGGCGGTCTGAGGGTCCGCGGCCGGAAATCGAGAGCGATCACGGTCGGGGCGCGGCCGGCCCCCCATCCCGGGTGGTCAGCTGGACGGTGAGTTCGCCGAGGGTGGCCGGGCTGGTGTGGCACGCGCCCGCGGGGAACACCAGCCGGCCGCCGTCGGGACCCCCTCGTGCCGCTCGGCCTTGCCGACCAGCTGCCGCCACGGCGTGCACGTGCTCGGCTGGCTGGAACACCCCGGCACGGGGTCCTGGTGGTGGCGAGCGTAGCCAGGCAGCAGGGCCCCGGGATGCTGGAACAGTGGGTGGGTGTTCAGTGGGTGTTCAGCGGGCACGTCGAGGCCGGCTGGTGGGCCATGGTGGCGCCCTCGGCGTGCACGGTGCCGAGGAACCGCTGGAGCGACAGCCCGCCGAGTTCGGCTGACTCATATCGCAGCGGCAGCACGTACCACGGCGGCCGCGCCGAGGCAGGCACGTACGGCACGCGGATTCTTGGTACCCCGTCCAGCGCGGCGCACACGCGGGTCGCGATGGCAGCCTGCCGCCCGGCGAGGTAGCTGTCCAGGCGGGAGAGCTGAGCGCGTGCGAGGGCTGCGGCCAGCGGGTGGATCCGCAGCTTCAGGCCCGTGCCGGACACGGCGGAGGGGGCCAGTGAGTGGCTGGTGGGCATCTCGCGGCGGCACCGTCGCCCGGGCGGCATCCGATGCCCGGAGCGGCTCTTCCGCCGTAGCGCGACAACGGCCTGCCCAGTTCGCCGCGTACACGCCTCCATTGAGGCAGATGAGGAGGCATCAAGCCGGCGGAACGCATGAATCGGCCTGTCGTTGCGCCGAATCGGATGGACGGACGATGGATCAGTCGTGTGGACGGTTTTACCCATTACAGCTGTGCAGCTAGGGTGCCTCAAATGTTCCGCGCGGCCATACCCCTCGAACGTACTGTGAACCCGGCGCCCGAGGGGCGGCAGGATCCCGTCCCACGCATCGACCCCAAGTCCGGCGGGAGAGACCCGTTCTTCGACAACGCGAAGTACCTGGCGGTCGTCCTCGTCGCCATGGGGCATACATGGGAGCCGCTCACCCACGGCGGCCGGGCGGCGATGGCGCTGTACATGACCGTCTACACCTTCCACATACCGGCGTTCGTCCTCATCTCCGGCTACTTCTCCCGTGGATTCGACCTCAGCCCGGCCAAGCTCAAGCGGCTCATCACCAGTGTCGCCGTGCCGTACGTGGTGTTCGAGGTCCTCTACGCCTACTTCCAGCGTTGGGTGCACGACTCCCCGAACGAGCCGATCAGCCTCACCAGCCCGTACTACCTGGACTGGTTCCTGGCAGCTCTCTTCATCTGGCGGTTGACCACCCCTGTCTGGGAGCTCGTGCGTTGGCCCGTCCCACTGGCGCTGTTGATCGCCGTGCTCGCGGCGGCCTCACCTCAGGTCGGCAACGACTTCGCCATGCGGCGGGTACTGCAGTTCCTGCCCTTCTTCGTCCTCGGACTGCACCTGAAGCCGGCCCACTTCGACCTGCTGCGGCAGCGCGCGATCCGCGTCGCGGCAGCGCCGGTGGTGCTGGGCGCCGTTGTCTTCGCGTACTGGGCGGCGCCGCGCATGAACTCCGCATGGTTCCGGCAGAACAACGCCGTACAGGACCTGGGCATGCCGGCGTGGGTCTCCCCGGTCATGGAACTCGCGCTGTTCGGCTGCGCCTTGGTGCTCACCGTGTGCTTCCTGGCCCTGGTGCCGCGGCGGCGGACGTGGTTCACGAAGCTGGGCGCGGGCACGCTGTACGGCTATCTGCTGCACGGTTTCGCGATCAAGGTGGCACGCTGGTCCGGCTGGTACGACACTCTCCCCTGGGTGCGCACGCCGGTCGGCGAGGTCGTGGTGACGGTGCTGGCCGCCACGCTGATCACCCTGCTGTGCACGCGGCCGGTACGGCGGGTGTTCCGATACGTGATGGAGCCGAAGATGTCCTGGGCGTTCCAGCACGATGCGGCCGAGCTGGCGCGGGCCCGGGAGGGCACGACTGACGCCGTTCCCTCACTCTCCCGAACCGGTCAGACACGTTAGTCCGACGTCGAACTCGCGGACCCAACAGACTGGACGGCCCGTCTGGTGATCCGGCCTTGTCGTACCTGGCGGACTGGGTGCAAGAGTGTCGTCAATGTCGGCGGGGGCGCGGTGGTGGGGTGTGGATCAGTCGACCCGGGCGGTGGGCTTCTTCCCATCCAGCACTGCCCGCACCCGGTCCGCCATCACGCGGGCCACTCCTCGGCCGTCGGTCGACCGTCAGGGACACCGTTGATGGCCACTTCCACCGGCCCCACGCGCAGGATGATGTGCGTGAAGCGCTCGGTGGTGAACACAACATGGCAATGTTGCAGCCGCCGTCCAGACACCCGGGTCAGCCCGACTTCGGCGGCTTCTGCGCGTCGAAGGCGAAGAGCGTGTTCTTGGCCGCGGCCACGATCACCGCACGCCCCGCAAGAGTCACACGCGGGCTTACGTCCATCTCGCCCGTCAACCCATCGGCCTGCGGATCTGTTGTCCACAGGGGTTTGCCATCGTCCGGCGACAGTGCGACCACCCGGCCGGTGGCCGAGCTGAAATACAGGGCGTCGGCTCCCGCAACAGGACCCGACGCGCCCTCCACGTCAGTCTGCCGCGACCACTTCTTCCGGCCGGTCGCGGGGTCGAGTGCTGTGACGAGACCGGTCTGCCCGCTCACGTAGACGGTGCTGTCCGCCATGCCGGGCGTCCCCGTGTATGTCTTGGCCAGTCGGGAGTACGTGACCTTCTGCGAGGCCGTGTCGACCCGTGCCACCCCGTTGTAGCGGTCCAGCTCCGTTCCGCCCAGGCGTACTTGCAGGAGTACGAGCCTGCCGTCGGCGGTGCCCATCGGCACGGCGGGGCCGTTGACCGCGATGGGCCTGCCCAGTTTCCCCGAGGCGCGGTCGACCGGGTACAAGGTGGGGTGGCGCACTGCAAAGGCATCCACCTCCGCATCCTTCGCGCACATCGCGACGAGCTGTGGGCCCACCGGGACGGGAGCGCACTGCGTACCCGCTGGGAATGGCGACGTCCATGCGACCTGACCGCTGTGCGCGTTGCGGGCCTCGAAGCGGGAGTTGGAAGCATCGACCGTCACGACGTCGGAACCGACCACAATGGCGTCCCGCGTTCGACCGGTGACGGCCGTCGACTGGGCGCCGGACGGCACGGACCACAGCTCCCGTCCGCTGTTCGCGTCCACGGCCACCACCTCGCTGCGAGGGGCCTGCGGGGTGTCCTGGGCGGCGAAGCGGTAACCGAGCACCGTGTCGTCGGTGGCGCCCACCAAGTGCATGCCGTTGGCGGGGACGCCGGGGCTCTTCACCGTCCACGTCCGCGAGCCGTCCCTGGCCCTGATACGGGTCGCGACAACACTGCCGCCCCCGCAGAACAGCGCGTCGCCACGCGCGACGCACCGCAGCTCGTCGGGGATGTCCGGGCGACCGCCGGGCACGGTCTTGTGCCACCGCTCGAAGCCGTCCGGAAGTGCGGCACCCGGGGCCGCAAGGCTGTTGCCCTTGTCGTCGCCGCTGTTCCCCCTGAAGCCGCCCGCCGTCAGTGCGGCGACTCCTCCACCGATCGCTGCCACCGTGACCGCGACCGCAGCCGCGAGCACGGGACGCCATCGGCGACGCGGTCGGCGGCCGATGGGAGTGTCGGCGCTCCCCGTTTCGGCACTCCCCGTTTCGGTGCTCCCCGTGTCGAGTCCGGCCGCGGTGGTGGTCGGGGGTGCCGGCGTCGGGGGTGCCGGCGTGGGGGTGGCCGGCGTCGCGAAGTGGTGCTGGGTGACCATGTCGCGGGTGCGGCCCGCGTCCACTCCCCACGCGTCGGTCTGGCCGAGGTCGGCCGGCAGGTCCCGTAGCAGCACGAGGAGTTCGTCCGCCGAGGGGCGCCCGTTGGGCTCCTTGGCCAGGCACGACTCGACGACCGTGCGCAAGGCCACCGGCACATCTTCGAGCGACGGCTCCCCGTGCACCACCTGATACGCAACGATGTATGGGCTGTCCGCGTCGAAGGGCCCGTGGCCCGTCGCTGCGTACGCCAGCAGCGTCCCCAGCGAGAAGACATCGGATCGCGGCCCCACATCACGCGGCGCCTGCAACTGCTCCGGCGACATGAAGGGCGGCGTACCGATGACCCGCCCGGTAACCGTCAGCGTCTGCTGGTCCACGGCGCGCGAAATGCCGAAGTCGATGACGCGTGGGCCCTCGGGCGAGAGCACGACGTTCGAGGGCTTCAGGTCACGGTGGACGACCCCCACCCGGTGGATGTCCCGCAACGCCTCCGCCAGCCCGATGGCGAGCCGCCTCAGCTCCGCTCCGCTCAGCGGGCCCTTCGTGGCGATGCGCCGGGCGAGCGTGGGCCCCTGGATATAGGACGTCGCCATCCACGGCTGCTCGGCCTCAGGGGCAGCGTCGACCACGGCGGCGGTGAACGCCCCGCTCACCCGCCTCGCCGCCGCCACCTCCTGCCGGAACCGGGTGCGAAACTCGTCGTCCGCCGCGAACTGCGGGTGGATCAGTTTGATCGCGACAGGACGCCCCGAACTCGTACGGGCCAGAAAGACCGTGCCCATGCCACCCGAGCCGAGCCGGGCCTCAAGTGGATAACCACCGATCTCGGCTGGATCACCTTCGCGCAGCGACACTCTTCCCGACCCCCTGTCCCCCGTGCACCTCTGCCACCACGGGCCTGCGTACCAGTCCTGCACACAAACTAGCCGCTCCAGCGCCTGTGCCTGACATTCCCCCCGCCCCGTCAGTTTCTGCAGCATCTCCTCGAAGTGCTGCGACTTCTCCGCGGCGATCTGCGCGCGGGGGCGGTGCGAGCGATCATCGCCCGCACCGCGGCCCGGCCACATGGCCGGGCCACCCCCTGCGGGGCTTGTAGCTGTCAGGCGGGCTGCGCGGCGGTTGCCAGGGCGGGCGCCTGATGGGCCTTGCTGGTCTCGCGGAGGGTCAGCAGGCCGGTGATCGCGATCAGCGCAGAGGTCAGGCCGTGGATGCCGAAAGCGGCGGCGATGGAGCCGTGATGGGCCAAGACGTTGATCATGTCGCCGAACGGAGCGACGGCCTCCATCAGCAGAACCCAGCCCAGGGCGCGGCGGTGGCCCGTCACCAGCAGGATGCCGAGGACCAGGCCCATCGAGAATTCGCGGGTGCCCTTCATGATGAGAAAGCCATCGCCGTTGCCGGCGGGCCAGTTGGGTAGGCCAACACCTTGAGTGGATGCCTCCGGGGCCAGGATGAAGGACAGCCCGAGGTAGAGGACGAACAGGGCGCAGGCGGTGGCCAGGACGGTGTTGACGTTCTTCAGTGACATGGTGCTTCTCCTTCGATGTTCCGCCTGGGATGGGTCAGGGTTTCGCGGCGGCCGTAGCTGGGCGGCCGATGACGTGCAAGATGACGGGCCCTGGCGTGACTGATCGCGCATCGCCGCCTCGTCCGCGACTACGAACGCCATCCCGCCACCACCAGCGCAGCCGTGATCCGCTGGGCCGCCGTCGGCCTCACGGCCCTGTGCTGCCCGGGGTGCAGATCTCCATGAGATGTCCGTCGGGGTCGTGGAAGTAGGTGCCCCTGCGGCCTTCGGTGCGCTTACCGCGATAGATCTGTCCGATCTCTCGGCATGCGGGATCGCCGTAGTGGGTGATTCCACCGTGCCGGATGCGGACGAGTGCGGCGTCGAACTCCTGCTCGCTGACCATGAACGCGTAGTGGTGCGGCTCGAAGTCGTTCATCTGGTCGTAGTCCAGGCTGACTTGGTTGGCCAGCGTGACGGGCGTGAAGTGCGCCACCGGCGGATCGACGGTCAGGCCGAGGATGTCGGCCAGGAACTGCGCCGAGGCTTGTGGGTCACGGGTGGGGACGATGGTGTGATTCCGTTCCACGGCCATTGGGATTCCTCGTCAGGGACGGGCTACGCGTGGTGGGTTGGTCTGCGGACTCGGCGATCCCGCGGCATGGCGGGGATGCGTGACTGCCCAGGGGAGGGCTGGGTTTCTCCGGCTGCCTCCCCTGGCTACAGCTGCCGCGTCATACGTCGATCTGCTCGAAGATGTGCGGGTAGGACACGATGTCGTCGGGGAACTCGGCTGCCATGCGCTGGAACTCCGGGCTGCCGAACGCCGTGGCGAGTGCCTCGGTCGACTCCCAGACCGCGACGTTCATCAGCAGCCGGCTGTCCGCCGTCCCCTTGTGCATCTGCAGGGAGACGAATCCCGGCTGAGCCTTCATGAACTCGGCCTGCCGCCGGAAGAGGGGCAGGAACGAGGCGTACCTGTCCTTCGGGACGACGAAGGTGTTGGCCAGGACGATGGGCCCGGCCTTCTCCTGGAACTGCGCGAACATCGGCGTGTGCGGGTCGAGACTCTGGAGCTTGGCCATTTCGGGTACGTCCTCTCGCTGTTGGTTGTCCGCTCAGAGGTATCTAGACAACAAGCGTTGGCAACATGTGTTGGCAACGCTTGTTGGCAACGCGCGTTGGCAAACGTAAGGGCGCGACCCTGGACTGTCAACAGTCGTTGGCATACATTTGTAGGCATGATCGGCACCACGGAGAACCAGCAGGTTGTACGGCGTTCCGACGCAACCCGCGCAGCGATCCTCACCGCGGCCCGCGAGCGGTTCGCGGCGGACGGCTACGAGAAGGCGACCATCCGGGCCATCGCGCGCGACGCGAAGATCGACCCGTCGATGGTGATGCGCTACTACGACAGCAAGGCGGGCCTGTTCGCAGCTGCCGTCGCGATCGACCCCGGACTGCCTGACCTGCCCCTCGAACCGCGCGAGGCGATCGGCCGTACGCTGGTGAGCCACTTCCTCACCCTGTGGGAGGGGAACGGGGAGCTCACTGCGCTGATGCGGGTCGGAGCCACCGATACGGCCGCCGCCGATCGCATGCAGAGCGTGCTGCGCGAGCAGTTGATCCCGTTGGCCCGCCAGGTGGGCCCCGATCCGGAGCAGGCGCCGGCACGGGCGGCACTGTGCGCCTCGACCGTGCTGGGGCTCGCGCTGACGCGCTACGTGCTGCGGTTCCCGGCGAGCGTGGCGCTCGACCGCGACGAGATCGTGGACTGGCTCGGACCCACGGTCCAGCGGTATCTCACCGCCCCCACGCCCTGAAGAGCGCGTCGAGGGCACTCGCCGCGACCTACGGCGGGTGCCCTCAATGGGAAAGCTGAAAGGATCATTTCTGCGGCTTGCGGGACTTGTCGCCGAGCATCATGACGCCGGCGGGCACGCAGCCGGGGGCCCACACGGAGCAGCCGCAGATCGCCGGGCCCCGTACCCCCACACCGTCGGAACGCTCAACTCCCGCCATGGAGACGGCCAGCAGGGCCGAACCAGCTCATTGTGTTAGCCGGTGTTACAGGTCGTTTCGCCATGGGGTCCTTGGGGGACGGGATTCTCTGACGCTCGGGTTCGTCCGTAGGATCACTCCATGCCTGCTGACGAACGCGTAACCCGGTCCACGTTCTCCGGTCGTGCCCAGCCGATATCGGCTCCTCAGCCGATGCCGCAGCTGCCCCAGCGAATCTGGTCAGATGAGGACTGGGAACAGATCCAGCGTGGCTACGCGGCGCGGGACATGGACGAGAAGTGGAACGTCTTCGCAGAGGACGAGGTCGTCCTCCTGCACCGAAGCTGGACCGGTTACGGAGTCTTCGCGGCGACCTTCGCGCCGGTTGATGGCGGTGGTTGGCGGATCGTCAGTGCCGTGGTTGAACGTGACTCTGAGCGCTATGGGGGCACGGACGATGCCTACGACTGCATCATGCTTGAGTTGGTACTCAGTGCCATCGTGCTTGGGGAACCAGCGCCTGACCTCCGCGCGAAGCTGGTGTCGCGTCGGGAGTCGGGTTCTGCCGGTGCCCCTGCGGGCCTGGTTCAGCACAGTGCCTTGGGGCTGCGCTCGAACTCCTAGTTGATCACTCGGGGCTTGGAGCCGAAGGTCGCCAAGAGCCGGCGTTAACGTTCCCGTACGCGGGGAGTTCCTTCATCGATAGGTGAGGCGAAGGAGGATGGCTCGCGTGCTGGAACAGACGCCTGCAGAGCGAGCTCTGGCTCACTCGTACACCTCTGGCGACGGGCAGGTCAGGTTTGAGGTCACGAACCTGTCGGTCCGTCACCATGCCAATCGCAGCGTCACCTTCACGTACCGGATCACCGTCGTTGGGCAACGGCACCCGGAAGAAGACTGGGAGTTCACCCTCCCCTGGGACGACAAGTCCTTCACCGACGTGCTGACCTCACCCCAGCCCGAACCTGAACGGCTGAAGCAAACCGTGCACCTGGTCCACGCCCTGCTCGAAGAGTGGTGGGACACCAAGGGGCACAACCGTCAGTCGGCAAGGATGGGACGCCAGCTGCGTTGATGCGGTACGCCAGCTGAGCCCGCCAGATGCGCGAGGGCCTGGATCCGACGACGGATCCAGGCCCTCTGGCATAGCGGGCACACACGTTAACTATCCCCGCGGGTGCGGGGACGACACTTCGTGACCTGCGCGGATACTAGGAGTGGGGTCGATTTTCACCCTGCCAGCACGAACACGCCTGCATCCGCTGCACCGTGCTCCAGCTCGATCCGCAGCAGCGGCCCCGCCTCTGGCCCGGTGCGCCATGCGGTTACGCCCAGCGGAAGAAGCGCCACGCACAACCCCGCAGCCGCCGCGACCGACCAGGCGGTCGTCCCCTTCAGCACTCCCAGCGGCATCGCCGATGCCAGAGCCAAGGCCGCCGCGCGCAGGGGGCCGAGCACCCGCGAGCGGTAGGCGCCGACGGCCAGCAGGATCCAGCCACCCATGATGGCGGCGTTCAGCGTGCTGAAGACATGAAACGCACCATGGGTCTCGCTCACCGTTCGGGTCGCCGACGCTACACCCTGAGCGGTCACCAGTTGGAAGCCTGCGTGGTCCACACCAGCGTGGAACGCCCGGGCGAACAAGCCCAGGGCTGCTAGAACGCCGCCCCACACAGCCAGCTCCCTGTAATGCGCACCGATGTCGGCGGCGAGGAGCGCGACGCCCGGCCAGAGCACCACCCATCCTGCGGACACCAGGCTGTACGAGGCTGTCATGAGGTCCGGATGATGCTCGTACGCGCTCAGTTGGTCGGGAAAGAAAAAGCCGAAGCGCACCCGCAGCAGTGCACCGGCGAGCACCAGCAAGGGTCCGATGATGAGGGATGCGCCGCCCACCCATCGTCCCGGAAAGACAGAGTGCGATGCAGTGTTCGACGGAGAAGTGACGGTCATGGTGCAAAGATGCTGCCGCAGCACACGCCGCGTCGTCGGAGCACGGTCCACACTTCCAGGTCGGACCGTGGTCGTACCGCCGGCCTACCGATCTGCCTCTGGTCCGATCCGACGACCTGACGCCAGCCCTGTTGCCGACTGGGTACGTCCCGTCGGGTGATCCAGCCATCCCCGCCTGGTTCTTGCCGTCCAAGGGAACGCTGTATCGCCTCCGCGTCACCTTTCCCAAGGTGGCCACCGCGCCACTGGGCAGGAACGGCAGACCAGCACCCCTACTACAGCGCACTCAAGCCGCTGCTCGACGCCCACGCCGAGGAACCGGCCAAGGCGATCGATCACAACTATTCGCTTCGAAGACGGTGACCGGGGCGAGGACCGTGCGTCATTGGCATGTGCCTGGGGCGGTCAGACCGCACGGAACCGGCCATACCGGATAGTGCATGCCAGACCGGATTGAAGTGTTCATGTCCGACCCATAGCGTGTGCGAGGCATGCGCGGCCGGGTTGATGACCCCGCTCCACAGCGCACGGCCGCGGCGCCTACCCGCCTGCCCTTGGGGCAGGCGGACCACCACAACGGGAGGACCATCATGCGCCTGCGTACCACCCTCGCCACCCGCATTGCGAGACCGGCGGCAGCCGCCTGCGCCACTGCCGCGCTGCTGCTGACCGGCACCACGGCCGCACACGCCGTCACACCCAGGCCCAAGGGCCCGGCCATCGCCAACGGCCAGATCTACTTCTACGCCCTCAAGAACCAGAGCACCGGCCGCTGCGTCGACGACTCATGGGGAGCCGGCCTGCGCGCCTTCACCTGTAACGGGCTCAATTACCAGAACTTCAACTGGTATCCGCAGTCCGACGGCACCTGGGTCATCCAGAACCAGAACACCGGCCGCTGCATCGACGACAGCGCCGACTACGGCCTGCGCGCCTTCGGCTGCAACTACTCGGCGTACCAGCGGTGGTCGATCATCTACCAGTCCGACGGCACGAAGACGCTCAAAAACCAGAACACCGGCCGCGTGATGGACGACAGCCTGGACTTCGGCCTGCGCGCCTTCGGGTACAACGGACTGTCCTACCAGCGGTTCACCTTCGTCGGCTAACACATCAGCCGGCCACGGCCGTGCTCGCGGTTGCTGGCGCGCACGGCCGTGTCACATCGATGTACCGGGGCGCCCATCCTCGCGCGAGCGGGGAGCAGGACCACGAGGAGCCCGATCCGGACACCCGGGGCCGGGCCGCCGCACACGTGTTGACGCGACCGGCGAGTGGCTGGAGGCGGGCTGCCGGAGCGGGACTCGTGTGGACAAGCCTCCGGAGTGTCCGCTCGATCACGCCTGCGGCCGATGCGCCTTTCCGGGGCCTCGGTCGGACGGGCGGATCAGCGCAGTCCGGCGAAGAGATCGTTCTCGGGTAGGGCCGCGCCGGTGGCGTCCTTGACGCGTACGAAGGTCTCCATTCCCATCAACTCGCCGAACCGTTCCTTGCCCATCTTGAGGAAGAAGATGTTCTCGCCCTGACTGGCGTGCGCGGCCAGGGCATCGAACTTCTGACCGCTGAATGCGGTGGTGTCCACCCACGTGGTGATCTCATCGTCGGGGAGGCCGATCTCGGCCATCGCGGCGGCCTCGGCAGGATCCGGCTCCGGCATGTCCTCCTGAAACTCGCGCATGGTCTCCCCGAACCGCTGCATCATCGAGCGGGGCATCGTCGTCCAGTACACCTTCGGGGTCAGCGCGGTCATCTCCAGCGCCGCCATGGTGATGCGGTGGGCCTGGATGTGGTCGGGGTGGCCGTAGAAGCCGTTCTCGTCATAGGTGACGACCACATCGGGCCGGTAGTGCCGCATGAGTTCCGCGAGTCGGGCGGCGCCTTCCTCCACGGGGGTCTGCCAGAACGATCCGGGGGCGTCGTTGCTGGGCCAGCCGATCATCCCGGAGTCGGCATAGTCCAGCATCTCCAGATCGCTGACCTTCAGGACGTCGCAGCTCGCCTCAAGTTCTTGACGGCGCATCAAAGTGACGGCCGCCGGGTCGTGCCCGGGATCGCCCGGCTTGACACCCCCTGGCCCGTCACCGCAACCGCCGTCGGTACACGTCACGAGAACCGTGCGGATGCCCTCGGCCGCGTACCGCGCCAGGACCCCTCCGGTTCCGGTGGCCTCGTCGTCGGGGTGGGCATGCACCGCCATGAGCGTCAAGGGCCGGTCAGTCATGAAACAGTCCTCCTGCAGAAATACGTCTTGTTCCGAGTGCGCGGCGGGTGTACCGCGATCCTGGGGATCGGATCCTGGTGGGGCGGACGACCTGGTGGTTTCCGTGTCTCCCGCCCGTGCGGCTTCGGCCCCTCGGTCGATGCAACCGTGCCGACCGGCCTGGTTGTTCCCGGCGCGGCGATGGCCTTCCAGGCTTCGGGGTTCCACGCGATCGAGGTGCAGGCGCGAACTTCCGTCCTGTGGCGGCACCTTGCGTATGGTGGGTTGCTGACCAGCACGGTTGCCAGGTCGTTTGAGACCGACTGTGGCCAGCGTTCTCAAACGACCTGGCTTACGCGAAGTCTCGTTCGCGATGGATGACTGGAGCGCCACCAAATCGCCAACGGTATCCGTCGCAGATCGCCGTTTTCCATGGTGCTGCGATGTGAAATGCCCCGAAGCCGCCCTCGCCGCCTCGGATCTGCACGTGATGCTGTGCGATGTGCACCTTTACCTGTACGCGGTGCTGAGCTGCACTATTGATGGGAGTCGAACTCCCGCGTTTGAAGGGGCTGCTGAATCTGCGGCTGCCCCGGGTGGTCGGCCGAGAGCTGAGCGGGACCGGCCGCGCCCGGTACGGCAGCAGGGCCCGGACCGCGCGTCGCGGTCCGGGCCTGCCCCGTGCGGTGCCGCCCTGCGGCGGCGGTGCGTCAGCTCTGTGCGGTGTCGTTGCCCGTCTGCCCGGCGCCCTCGGCTGCGGCTGCCTTCTCGCGCATCTTGCGCACCAGCTCCGCCTTCTGGTCGGCGGCACCCTGGCGGTCGAGGTTGCGGTGCGGACCGTTGTTCTGCCGTTCGGCGCGGGAGAGCCTCTTGCGCTGGCCGCCGCCCATGCCCACGGGGTTGTTGATGTTCTTGCTCACGGGTTCTCCCGGAATGATGTGAAGTGATCTACGGACTCATCGGTGGGGGACGGGCGCGGCGACGCCGAAGGACGTCAGCAGGGGCCCGTCACGCTCTCACTCGTAAATCGGTGTCTGGAAGAACATGACGAGGACATTACCCGGTTCCGTCGGCCCCGCACACCAAGTTTTTCGCTGCCGCGTTGTTTGCTCCGGGGCACGGGATGAGGCCGATCTCGCGGCGTTCGCCGCACTTTGAGCCGGGATGGCTGATTCGAGACTCTGTCGGGTATGGGAACGATGCGTCATTCTGAGAAGAGTGGTTGGTACTTCAACTGGCTGCGTGCGTGCTGTGCTTGGGGGAGCCGGTGGCCTACGTTCCAATTCTCAAGGGCAAGGCGGGGGAGTTTCTGGCACTGGGGCATGCGTCGGCGGAGGTGCAGTCCCAGATACGTCCGGTGATGGAGGTCGTGCCCGACTGCGACGTTCGGGATCTCCTGGAGACCTTCTGTGACCGTGCCATGGAAGATGTTCCGAATGGAATGGTCCTCACGGTCGACTGCGGAGCCTTGCCGACAGCGCAGGTACTCAAGGGCGATGCGGGCGGTCCGATGGTGAGGATCGGCGAGTCGCTGAGCTGTCGACAGGTTGCGATGTGCCCGGTCTTCAGAGGTACTGATACCGACGAGACGCTCGCCGAGGTTCGTGCGGTGATGGCGTGGCACCAGCAGGGCGGTTGTTTACGCATCTCGTCGGCTCCTGACGCACAAGAACGCCGCCCGGACGATGAACGAGTCCGCGAGATGCTCCGAACGCTCCGCGCTGCGCCGGAGGAAATCGATCTGATCATTGACGCTGGGCCTGTGCATTCTCGGGACGGAAGGAGAGTACTGGCAGTTGAGGTGCTGGACACGCTCAAGCACATGACGCAGTGGCCTTGGCGGCATGAGTGCGTGGCTGCTGGTGCCTTCCCGGTCAACCTGACGAATTTCCCGCGCGGGCGAGCAACGCCGGTAGTGAGGGAAGATGCGCTTCTCTGGAAGCAGGTTCGCGACCAGTGGCGTGGAGAAGTGCCTGACTTCGGCGACTTCGGTGTGACGCACCCGCGAATGCCCCTGCAGGCTCGTGGGACTCCGCATCCCAACATGCGTTACACCACGGCGGCAGACTGGCAGGTCTTTGTCTATCCAAAGACCCGTCCCGGCAACGACGACTTCTTCACCCTCAGCCGTGACCTGGTCTCCTCGCCCTACCGGCCGCCCACCGGCGCGGGTACGTCGTGGGGAGACGCTCGTCTTGAGGAATGTGCGAATCGACAGCGGGCGAAAGCAGGCGGTGGGACGGAGTGGAGAGCCTGGGCGACCTCGCACCATCTGGCCGTCGTGACGTCGAGGCTCACTGCTTTGGGCTGCCCCTGAAAGTGGGATACGCGGTGGCCATCGGTGCGGGCGCCGAAATCGCGACACCCGCACCGGTTGGGCCTGAGGACCTCACCGCTGCTTGTGCGCTCAGCCACGTCCGACGAGACGCGGCACATCGGCCAGTACGCCGCCCAGTCGATCGCGCGGGATGCCACCTCCTTGAGCGATGTCGGCGGTGCCGCCACCGCGGCCGTCCAGCAACTGCTTGACCGGGGTGGAGACGTTGAGCCCGGTGGTGGTGCCGGCCCGGTTGAGTGTGAGCACCAGGACGCCGGTGGACGTCGCTACGGCTGCCGCGCCGACGGCGTCAGCCGGCAGGTGGTCGCGCCCGGCCAGGGCCAGGGCGCGGGCTTCGTCGAGGCCGCCTGATCACCGTCGTGACGACGGGCGTACCGCTGGCGTACGCTGCTGGAGCAGCCAGTACGAGCTGCGTGGCGACCGCCTGCTCGTCGCCATCGGTCGTCGCCCGCGCGTCGAGGGGATCGGGCTGGAGACCGTCGGCGTCACGGCGGACGCCCGGGGGGCCCGGTCGATGCGTGCATGCGGGCGGGGGAGCGGTTGTGGGCGGTCGGTGATGTCACCGGCATCTGGCCTCTGACGCACGTCGGCGAGTACCAGGGCGAGGTCGTCACGTCGAACATCCTCGGCGAGCCCTGCGAAGCTCATGACGAGGCGGTCCCGCGCGTCACCCACACCGATCCGCAGGCCGCTGCGGTAGGCGCCACGGAGGCTCGGTTCAGCGCGACCGCACGGCCTACGGAATCCCCAAGACGGCCACCTACACACACGCCTACGCCGAATCGAACGGCTTCATGACACTGCTCAGCGACGGTGAACAGCTGGCCGGCGCCTATGCGCTCGGCCCCGACGCGGGGGAGTGGATGCTGCAGGCCACGCTGGCGATCCGCGCCCGCGTCCCACTCGACGTGCTGCGCGACACGATCCAGCCGTTCCCCAGCTTCTCCGAGATCCACGCCACCGCACTGAAGGAGCTGAGCCGGCGGACAAGAAAAGCGGGGCAGCCGATGACGGCCTGATCCCGAGCGAACGCCCGACGAACAGGATCGGACTGGGGAAGCGCGTCGGCGGGAGGATGTCGCCAAGGTTGCCGGGCACCCGCTGCTGCGGGTGCCCGGTCCGCCGGTGAGCGGACGGACACGACGAAGGCCTCAACCGGCCTGCGCAGGGCCCCGCTTGACGCTGGCGAGGACAGTCGGTCCCGGCCTACGCGAGCCGGCCAGCCGAAACTGCGTAGTGCAAATGAGTCGCGCCATCGGGCTTGATGCGCGTGATCGGAGGGGTCGGCTGCAAGCAGCCAACCCCTCCTTGCTTCCTCCAGCGGCTATCGACCCATAGTGGTCGCGCCGATAGGCAAGTTAGCTACCCGCTCGACCTCTCAAAGTGGTTGACTTGGAGTGCACTCCAACTGCTGGAATCCCCGAGTTGACTTCACGACACATTCCTTGGGGCTGCACATGACGAACTCTCCAGTCGCACTTATCACCGGCGGGGGTAGCGGGATCGGGGCCGCGACGGCTCGGCAACTGGTGAAGCAGGGGTACCGCGTGACGATCACTGGTCGGAGCGAGGACCGGCTCCGCCGATTCGCTGCGGAGCTCGGACAGCCGGACGGACTGCTGATTGTGCCGGGCAACGCGGCCGACCATGAGGCCGTCCGGACGGCGGTGGCGACGACGGTGACGGCGTTCGGCCGGCTGGATGTCGTCGTTGCCAACGCGGGCTACGCAACCTTCGACGACCTGGCCGACGGTGACCCCACAGGCTGGGACGACATGGTGCTGACCAACGTCCTCGGCCCCGCGTTGCTCATCAATGCCGCGCTGCCCGCACTACGTGAGAGCAAGGGGCGGATCGTGCTCGTCGGCAGCGTGGCCGGCCACGTCCACACGCCAGGCAACATCTACGGTGCAACGAAGTGGGCCGTCACAGGCATCGCGGAGAACACCAGGAGGATGGTGACTGCTGACGGCATCGGCGTCACCCTCGTCTCGCCGGGCGCGACGAGGACGAACTTTTTCGATGGCGCCCCCGGTGGGCTGCCCGACCGCGACTTTCTGTCGGCGGAGCAGTTGGGCGAGACGATCGTCTGGGCCATTAGCCAGCCGAGGGGGGTCGACATCAACACGGTGATTGTCAGGCCGCTCGGTCAGCCTGTGTAATCGCCGTTCATGGTCGCCGGTTGGGGCGGCCGCCCCAGCGGTATGTCGTCCATGCCCGGCGGATGAGGTTGCGGACGGTGATGACGGTGTCGGCGAGGTCGACGAATGCGTCGATCATCCTGATTCGCCGTTCGTAGCAGCGGGTTAGCCGATGGAAAGCGTTCTGCCCTGCATGGGTCCGCTCGACCTGCCAACGTCCGCTGGCCTGGACGGGGGCCTTCTCGCCCTTGTGGGCAACGCACCCGTACAGTCCGCGTGCGTCGAGCAGAGCGCGGGTGGCGTCCGAGCCGTAGCCGGCGTGCAGGTACACGGTGATCTCGTCCGGGAGCGGGCCGAGTTCGTCGAGCAGATCGAGGGTCGGTTCCAGCAGTGGGGAGTCGTGGCGGTTCGCTCCGACCAAGACCCGACCCAGCGGGATTCCACAGCCGCCCGTCATGCCAGAGCGTTCATGCCTGCCTCCGCAGGGGGACCGGCCTGCGGCCCCCCGTATCGGCCGCAGGCCGGCTCGACGGTTACCCATCGCATGCGCGGCGCTGAACATCTCGACACCCTGGCTTCCTCGAAATCCCAGCCTCAGCCCGATGGCTACCGGGGCCGTGGACGGCCGATGAAGCGGAAGCGAAGAGTCGTGCACGGCTTTGCTCGCTGGGACAGCTGTCTCGTCCGGATCCGAGATCCCTTTGCCGCAGCCCTATGCCCTTGGGCCGGGATTGGGCACGCTGACGATATGAACCTGGCCGAACACGCGAACGCACGTCTCGCCGATTGGCCGGCGCTCTCGCGGGGTCGTGCGCGTTGCGGGGCACGGCATTGCTTTGCGCCGGCACCCAGGAAATCGTCCACTTCCACGGCGGCAACGAGGCCGACGTACACCTGACCCACTGCATGATCGACCGGCTGCGCCCGGCACTGCAAAGGTCGAGCGCCCTCAAGCTGCCCACCACATCCGGCTGGATCACGGTCCGACTCGAATCGGGCTCCGACATCGACCTGCTCGCCACGCTCGTCAGCGCCGCACTGTTCGCGACAGGTAGCCGACCGGAGCTGGCCGAAACGGTCCGAACGGACCCTTGCACCCAGGGAGCCTCGCAAGCGCCCTGCCGCCGTCCAGGCTGGAGGTCACGACGGCCCGTGAGGTGGCGTCCAACAGACAAGGCCCCGGATGGCATGACGGGTTGAAATCCTCGCCCATCTGAAGAAGGGCGATTCACGCCTGCCGCGCCGTTGTCTGGGTGCGGCTTTGGGTGGGTTGCCGCTTCGCAGCGCTGTGCCGGTACGGATCCGGTCCGATGAGTCGGCACAGAGCGCGATGCCGGTGTTGCCACCCGTCCTTCTCGCTGTGCTGCGCGCCGAACTCGGCGTGTGGCTCGGGGCGTTGGCATTGCTCAGGAGTTACGGCTCTGGCTCAACTTCTGTGATGCGGCCGCCTTGAGTGATGGATGGCCTGAGTCTTCGTTTCGGTCGCGCTCCTGGGCCGCCCCTAGGTTTCCTGGTCTGTCGTCTCGCGCAGGTTCGCCTGGATGCGTGCCAGGGCTTCCACGGCCGGCAGATGCGTCAGGCCCTCCGTGAGGGGTCGATGCGCGGGGCAGAACCACTCGCAATGCTCCGGGTGACCAGCCCAATCATCCGGATACGTCATTGTGGGCCGGAAGCTCACGAGGGTGAAGTCCTCGTATTCAAAGCCTGAATGCTGGTACGGAACACGGCATATGACGCAGAACGGCGGCATCATCGGGCGCTCTCTCATTCTCTGGCAGGTCGACACTTGATTGTCGCTCACAGTAATTGACCACAAAAGCTGAGTCAGAGCCCGAGTTACGACAGCGGATGTTCACGACGATGAGCAGCACCCTGATGAGGCCGTGTTCGATGTTCATGAGAAGTGGCAGCACCGGCTCAGGGGCATTGTGGCTTGCCGGTCTCCGGCCTGTTGGCGGGCGGCCGTTCGCATCGCGTGGAAGTCGGGGAGGGGCCAGGTCTCGACGTCGCTCGTCGGCGTCAGCACTCCCGAGATTGCTGGAGTCCCTGGAGGAGGAGGGAGATCAGGCGCCGGGGGTCGTACCGGGGGTCGTGGTCGCGTCCGATGCAGAGGTTGCCGATGCCGCGCATCAGCTCGTAGGGCTGCGTGCCGGGCCTGATTTCGTCGGCCTCGGCCGCGGCGTCGAGCAGTTGGGCGCAGACGGGCAGCAGGCGGTCGAGGAAGTAGGCGTGCAGCGTGGCGAAGCGGTCACTGTCCGACTGCAGGGCGTCGGCGAGTCCGTGCTTGGTGACCAGGAAGTCGACGAAAAGGTCGATCCATTGGCGCAGTGCGTCGAGCGGGGAGTCGGCACTCGCCAGTAGGCGGGGGCCGGCCTCGGCGCATGCCTCGATCTGGTGGCGATAGACGGCGGTGACCAGATCCGCCCGGGTCGGGAAGTGGCGGTAGATCGTGGCCATCCCGACGCCTGCCTGGGCCGCGATCTGGCGGATCGGGGCGTCGACGCCGGAGGTGACGAAGACCTCGGCGGCGGCGGTGAGTACCGTCTGCCGATTGCGCTGGGCGTCGGACCGCTTGCTTCGGGACGACGACTCCCCTGCGGGGCCCTCGCTGGCCATGACGTTCTCCTTCCACACCACTTGACAAAGCGGAACATCGCTCCAGATAGTAAATGGAGCAGTGTTCCGTTTCAGCTTAACCGAAACGGGGCGCTCCTGACTGTCTTGTCCGTCCGCCGGCCGCAGGTGACCGGGCGGGCGGCAGGCGCCACCGAAAGGGAGCCCGCATCGTGAGCACATCCACCGCCACCAGTGCCGACACCTTGGGCACACCCGTGCCGGTCCTGTCCTTCAGCCCCGTAGTCCTCTCCGTGCCCGGACGTCCCGTGGACCTCCAGGTGCGCGTCTCCGCCCCCGTGAGCGGAACCAGCCTCCCCGTCATCCTCCTCTCCCACGGCCACGGCCCCTCGAACAACCTCTCCTCGCTCAACGGCTACGCGCCGCTCGCCAACTTCTGGGCGGCACACGGATTCGTCGTCGTCCAGCCCACCCACCTCACCTCCAGGACACTGAGCCACCTGGTCGCCGACGCACCAGGCGCACCCGACTTCTGGCGCTCCCGCGCCGAGGACATGACCCACATCCTCGACCGGCTCGACGTGATCGAGAACGTCGTGCCGCAGCTCGCCGGACGAATCGACCACACCAAGGTCGCCCTCGCCGGGCACTCGCTCGGCGGCTTCACCGCCGCCCTCCTGCTCGGCGCCGGACTCACCGACCCCGACACCGGAAACGTGGTGCACCTCGTCGAGCCCCGGATCAAGGCGGGCGTGCTGCTCGCCGCGCCCGGCAGGGGCGGCGACGTCCTCAACGGGCCCATGGCCGAGCAATGGCCCATCATCGGGGCCGTCGACTTCTCCACCATGACCGCACCCGCGCTGGTCGTCGCCGGCGACAAGGACGACTCTCGGCACTTCACGGACATGGGACCGGACTGGCACGCCGACCCCTACACCCTCGCCCCCGGCCCCAAGACCCTTCTCACCCTGTTCGACGCGGAACACGGACTCGGCGGGATCGCCGGATACGACGCCGCCGAGACCACCGACGAGAACCCCGAGCGAGTTGCCGCCCTCGCCCGGCTCACCGCGGCCTACCTCCACACCCAGCTCCACCCCGGTGCCCCCACGTGGCAGACCACGTGCGAGGCACTGACGACCGGTCCCGACCGGGTAGGACGGGTCGACGTCAAGTAACCCAGCCGCAGACGCGTACGCAAACGGGCGGTCCCCACCCCCAGGACCCTCAGCCGTAATTGGCTGCCTCGGCGCCGCCCAGACGCCCCTGCACTGTTCGAATCGCAGCCGATCCCGCACACTGCTCCAAAACGTGAACAACTGCTGCTGCTACGCGGGAACAGAGCCAGGGTGTGGATCCTCGGCCGGTCCGACAGGGTATGGATCCTCGGCCGGTCCGACTGAGGCTCTGTTTCATGAACCGCAACGTGTGCTCCAGATCGAGCCTCCTGAGGACCGCTCGCCAACGCACGACTCTCTCAGCAGCCGTATCCAGAGGGACCCCCTGCGCGGCGCCCTGTAGCCGGCTCCGGTAGGCCGACCGGCTACGTATGCACCCGCCACGTGTCCGCCACGTCTCCGGTCAGGGTGTGGTTCAGGTGAGGGGGCGAGGGCCCCACGCGTTCTGGAGGGCTGACTGCACGCCTTTCCCGAGGACGAGGTGCGTCGTCCCGCGCGGCAGGGTGGGCAGCTCGGCCCAGTGCGTCACGGTTTCGGCGCTGGCGAGGCCGTGGGGCAAGCGGACAACCCCGTCGGAGTCGACGAAGCAGTCCCTGTGCTCTGCCCCGTCCTCACTCCAGTGCAGAGTCATGAAGACCATGGGCCTCACCAGCCAAAATTCCTCACCCAGTGCTGTGTCGCCCCCGGACTCTGTGGCACTGTCAGCTGGATACCGGCCCGTGATCGCCGCTGCCACCGGTGCACCGCTCCGAGGCAGCCGCTCGCGTGCGTCAACCCACGTCACCACGGTGTTCAGATTCGTCATCTACACCCTCAGTCAGGCACGCGGCACGTCGTCTTTTCCCACCTGTATTCCGGCGGTCGGCGCGGGCGCTGCCCCACCTCGACACCTGCCTGTAAAGACTGCCTCGCGCCCGCGGGGGTTGCTTGAACCGGAACGAGCGCTGGACGGCGAACTTCCCTCGATGGCCACGATCTAGGGTAGTCGAGTCGCCCGGATCGCTGTGAGCGTCCGAGGCGGGACGCGCTCCCTCCTATCGGCAGCTTGTCGACCATGCGACACCGGGTTTTCCGCGTCGGTCCGCTGCGGCTTTCGCGGCGTCGGCCGCCGTCGCCTCGCTGCCCGCCACTGCTTGTTCGCACGGCGGGCATACGGAACGGGCACCTTCCTGGCCCGGGCCGCGTCGACCGGGGGTGTGGCCAACCGCTGGGACAGCGTGGTCATTTACGTCCTCGGCGAGTCGGGCCCGATGCGGCCGCGTGCTTTGCAGGCCCGCATCGGCGGGATCAGCCGCCGGGACTTGAGGAATCCGGCGAGTTCAGGAAGGTCCGTACCCGCATCGTGCCGGGTACGACGTGCGCAGAGTCAGGGGGCGACAACCCCAGGGTGGGCACAGCCCTGGCAGCCGACCACAAACCGGCCGAGGGTGAGAGTGCGGTGATCGCACGTCGCCGCGGCCAGCTCACGCGAATCCAGGACGGAACGAACTCCCCATGCCATACGCGAACTTCAAGGACCCCGCAGACACCCTCAGCCAGCGGCAGAAGGAGCAGATCATCACCCGCACCACCGACCTGTACGTCGAGATCTACGGCGAACGCGCCCGCGCCACGACCCTGGTGCTCGTCGAGGACGTACCTGACGGCGGCTGGGGCATCGGCGGCCATGTCCTGACCGCCGCCGAGATCCAGCAGTCGCCCGACAACTGACCACACCCACCGGCGGTCCGACCCCGTGTGCACCTACGACCGGACCGCCGGCAACGCGATCACCACCAACGCGCAGAAGCGAAAGGACCGATGGGAGGCAAGAACGCGACGTTGTGATCCGCTGAACAGCGATGCTGACCGCACCCTCCCTACCGGCGGCCCACGCACAACTCGGGCACGTGGATCCTCCCGGCACACCGGGCACTCCGGGCGCACCTCTCGCTTTCCCCTACTGAAGGCCGAGGTGTCGTTCTCGCGATAGATCTTGGCGAAAGAACCCCAGCCCAGGCGGCGCCGGGAGTCTTCCGCATCCTCCAGTTGCCGGTCCACGCCTGCTTCGAGCCCGAAGCGATCGGAGGAGGTGCGCAGATAGGCGCCGTGGATCCGCTGTACGATCCGCGGCCGCCACCTGGATACTGATCACCATGCGCATTGACTTTGATCCCGCTGAGATGCCCCGCAGAGAGTTCTACAAGCTCCTGACCGCGACGGTCGTGCCGCGGCCCATTGCCTGGGTCTCCACGGTCTCCGAGGACGGCACCGCGAACCTTGCCCCGCACTCCTTCTTCAACATTGCCAGCGTCGCGCCGCCCGTTGTGCAGTTCAGTTCGGTCGGGCGTAAGGACACCCTCCTTAACATCGAGGCGACCGGGCAATTCGTAGTGAATTTTGCGTCCGAGGGGCTTTTTGAGCAGATCAATGACACGGCGACCGATTTTCCGCACGGTGTGAGTGAATTCGAGGCGGCCGGGATCGAGTCCGAGCCGAGTCTGCGGGTCAAGCCGCTGCGGGTGGCGGCCTCGCCGGTGGCGTTGGAGTGCGAGGTGCACTCCACCATGGGGATCGGGGACTCCGTCATCGTTTTCGGGCGGGTGGTGCATGCGGTCGTTTCGCAGGACGTGCTGGTCGACGGTCATCCTGAGATTTCCCGGCTGAAGCCGTTGGCGCGCCTGGGGCGGGACGAGTGGGGGACGGTCGGTGAGGTGCGGGAGCTGTCGCGTATTCGGCATGCGGACTGGCGGGGGCCGGCCAGCGACCGTTGAGGCTGATTCCGGGCGCATTCCCTTGAGGGTCACTTCCCGCTCACGGCATTCTTCGAGAGCCTGTGTTGGATGACTGACGTGACTGACGTGACGGGCGTGGCTGAGTTAGCCGACGTAGCTGAGCTGAGTGACGTAAGGGATGGGGCTGCCGGCGCTGCTGGTGTTACTGCCGGTGGTACGGGTGGGCCCGGGTTTCGGCGGCGGGTCGTGGTGCGGGCGGTGGCGGCTGCGGCGGTCAGCGGGACGGTGGTGACGGCGACGGCGTACGGGGCGGAGAGCGCGTACGCCGCCGACGGCGGGCCGGCGCTGCACGTGATGACGTTCAACCTGCGCTATGCCTCGGACGCCCGGCCGCATTCCTGGGCCGAGCGCCGCCCCGTGATGCGGGCCCTCCTTCGCCGGGAGGGCCCGCATCTGCTCGGCACCCAGGAGGGGCTCTACGGTCAGCTGCGCGACATCGCGGAGGACCTGGGGCCGGACTACGCCTGGCTGGGCACCGGGCGGGGCGGTGGCAGCAAGGACGAATTCGCGGCGATTTTCTACCGGGTGGGGCGGCTCGCTCCGCTGGAGTACGACCATTTCTGGCTGTCCGATACTCCCTATCTGATCGGGTCGGCGACCTGGGGAAATACCGTTATCCGGATGGTGACCTGGGTACGTTTCCGGGATCTGCGTACGGGAAGCGAGTTCTACGCACTCAATACGCATCTGGATCATGCGCATCAGTATTCGCGGGAGCGGTCCGCGGCGCTGATCACTGAGAGGCTGGGCGGGCTTGACCCCGCCCTGCCCCGGATCGTCACCGGCGACTTCAATGTGGCGGCGCACGGAAATCCCGTGTACGACGCGATGCTGCACGGCGGGGTGCTCGTGGACAGCTGGGACACGGCTGAGGAGCGGAGCGCGCAGTACGGCACTTTCCACGGATACCGGCCGCTGGTACCGGACGGGGACCGTATCGACTGGATCCTCACATCGCCGGGCGTACGGACGCGGCGCGCGGTGATCAACACCTATTCCGCGCACGGTCAGTTTCCGAGCGATCACCTGCCGGTGCAGGCGATGGTGGGGTGGGGAGGGTGAGGATGAGGCGGTTGGGAGGGTGAGGCAGCGGGGTGGGTGAGTTTTGTGTTGTGGCGTGGGGTGGGGTGGGGCTATTGGCGGGTGGGCTCGCTGCTGGGCCGGCGGGTGGTGGAGCCGCGGATCTGTAGGCCGTCGAGAAGGTCCTGGGTCGCTGCCGCCACCGCGTCCACGGCGTGGTCGAACACCTCGCGGTTGTGGGCGGCCGGGGCGCGGAATCCGGAGATCTTGCGGACGTACTGCAGGGCTGCGGCCCGCATGTCCTCTTCGGTGACCTCGGGGGTGATCGGCGGGCGGAGCGTCTTGATGCTGCGGCACATGAGTTCAGTGTGCGGGCTTCCGGCGTCGGAGTCACGCGCCCTGATGGGCCTGAGCCGGTGGAGCCGAGCTGGTGGACCTGGGCTGACCTGACCTGACCTGATCTGACCTGGCCTGGTCAGGCCTGGCCGGTCTCGGGAGCTCGGCGGCTTGGACCTTGGCTCTTCATCCTCATCAACCTAGAGATCTGTTGAGTTCCATTCCCTGCTTCATCCCCTGTTTCTAGCCCTTGAGGCCCGTCATGCGCAGGGTGATGTTGAGGCGGCCGCCGGTCAGGCCGGTGGCGGGGGAGCCGGTGCCTGGTCGTACCTTGGGCACGCCGTGGTACGCGAAGCGGGACGGCCCGCCGAAGACGAAAAGGTCGCCGGAAGCCAGCTCGACGTCGGTGTACGGCTTGGTGCGCGTCTCGGTATTGCCGAAGCGGAAGACGCAGCGGTCGCCGATGCTGAGGGACACCACGGGAGCGTCCGAGCGCTCGTCCTTGTCCTGGTGCATGCCCATCTTCGCTTGGTCGTCGTAGAAGTTGATCAGTGCCGTGTCGGGTGTGTAGGAGATGGGTGTGTAGGTCTTGGGTGTGCAGGTGTCGCGTGTGTGGGTGTGGGGCGGGCGCGCGGCCGCTGTGGCGGGATGCCGGTCCTGGTATGCCGCGGCAACCGCCTGGCGACCCAACTCGACCAGCCAGTAGGGGAGTTCGGCGACCTGTGCGCCGTTCACGTCGTCGGCGGTACGGGTGTAGGCGTACGGCTGCCAGTGCCAGCCGAGGCACACGGTCTGGACGGACATCACGCCGCCGTTCGGAAGCTTGGTGTGTCGGATCGGCACGGGGCCGCGCGCCCAGTTCCGGCAGGCGACGACCAGCGCCTGCTGCTGTGCCAGGGACAGCCAACCGGGGACGTGTACGGCGCCGGGGGCGATCTCCCGGCGGGCGCTCGTCGGCGTGCTGCCGGCCTGCTCGCCGCGCGCCTCCCCGCTCCCCGCGGGTGTGGGCTCTGTTTCGGGCGTGCCGAAGCTCTCGAAGCCGGGGAGTGGCGTGCTCATGTGTTCCTGCCTGGGTTCCTGCCCGTCCGCTGGCCTGCCCGCCCGGTTTCCTGCTCCCGCCCGCGGCGGCACTTCTTGCCCGCGTCCTGTCCGGTTCTTTGCCGGGTGCTGTCCGCCTGGTCTCGCTGATGGGCTGATACTGATTGGCTGATTCTCTGCGCGCGAGGTGTGGGCCGTTGCTGTTCTGATCTTGAGCTTGTTCTGATCTTGGTCTGATGCGCGTGCTGCGACCTCAGGCCGCTTCCACCACCACGACGTCCGCGCCCTCTGACCGCACCGCCAGCGTCCAGACCTCCAGCAGTGCCGCGTACTCCGCCATGTCCTGCGCCGTCCATGCCAGACCACGCCGAGCGCGCACGAACCGCCGAATCGATTCGTTCGCCTCGGAGGCAGGGACAGGCACACCCATATGGGCAGAAGGAGTTGGGGACATATGAGCAATGCTAGGGGCAGACACTGACAACGCCTCCCCGCCTGCGGCGCGCGGTGGCTCACATGGCCCGATCCGACCCCCGTCCCTGTCTCCACCTCAACTCCCTGACCAGCCAGGACCGGTGGTCCGGTGGGCGCGATTCGCTGGCTATATGTGTCCATTCCCACACGCTCCGCGTCCGGACAGTGAGCTCAGGGGAGCCCAGGGGAGCCCAGAGGAACTCAGGGGAACTCAATGGAGCTCAGTGGAGCTGAGGGGAGGGAAAGGCGGGGGAGGCGAGGAGGCGGACGGGAGACGGACGGGAGACGGACGTGGGACGGACGGGAGTTGAGGTGGGGGTCAGTAGCTGGTCAGTCGCGGAAGAGGCAGAAGGGGTGTCCGGCCGGGTCGTAGAGCACCCGCACATCCTCCTGGGGTTGGTAGTCGGCTCGGACCGCGCCGAGTGTGACCGCGTACTGCTCGGCCTCGTCGAGGTCGTCGACCCGGATGTCGAGATGCAGCATCTTCTGTTGCTTCTCGGGGCGTTCGGGCCACACCGGTGGTCGATAGTCCGGTTCGGACTGGAACGAAAGGCCGGTGCCGCCGTCCGGGCAGCGGAGTAGCACCCAGTCCGGTTCGCTGGCGGTGACGTTCCAGCCCAGCAGTCGTCCGTAGAAGCCGGCCAGCTGGTGCGCGTCCGGGCAGTCCAGGGCGACCGTCGCGATCGAGAACTGGGGTTTCCTCGTCACCTTCAGCTACCTCATTCTGGGCTTGATCGGCTGTCCCGGCCGTCCCGGCTGCCCCGGTGGTCCCGGCTTGGTCGGCGCATTCGTCTGTAGTCAGCTGCGACCGTCTGTTCTGTCAGGGCCTTGGGTTGACCGGAGGGTACTCCCCTGATCGGGTGATGCCCCGATGGCGCGCCAGGGCGATTCTCGGGTGGCCAGTTGCTGTCGGGCGTCGTGCGGGCGGTACCGCGCGCTCTCTCCCGGACCGCGATTGTCAGTGGTGGCCCGTACGGTGGGACCCGTAACTATCCGAGCTGCTGGCGCTTCTCGGACCCGCCCCGCTCCTGTGACAGCGCACGGGAGCGGGGCCCAAACGCTCCGTGATCGCACTGTGCGGTCTTCCGTGTGGGCATAGCGCCGTTTCCTGAGGCGCGCTCGGCGGGCCTGAGTGACGATGGAAGGGCCAAGCCGTATCGGGAGGCCGCCATGGATTACCCGGAACGCTATGAGCTGGTGTTTCAAGCCCCCGCCGTAGAGGACGACGTGGTGGTCGTCCGCCGCACCGAGCGGGCCGGAGCAGGCGGGTATCCGGTTTACGAGGACGAATCGGGGATCGTACGCGCGGAAATCAGCGACCGGGGCGAGGTGCGCATGCTGGCCAGCGGCGGACACCAGGCACCCCGTACACCGCTCCTCGCGCGCCGGCTGGGCGCTGACGCTTGAGGGGTGGCGGAGCGGGCGGTGACTGGTCCGGTGGCAGTACCGGACCGGTGGCCCTGCCTCTGCTTGTGTCCGTGCCCGGGCCGGTGGCCGCCGTTCTCCTTGCGCCCGGAAGGGCTGGAGGTGCCGGAGGCGGCAGAAGCGCCCTTGGCGGGGAGTGACTGTTTGCGATCCAGTGGCTGCGGTACGTGACGCAAGGTTGGGCCGGGCGGGCCTGTCATTGGTTAGAGGCCGCGTAGGTGGGGCCGCCGCTGGGATGGAGCCTCGCCGACGTTCGGAGGATCGGCGGGCTCTGCGTCACCGTTGCCATCACGATCACGATCACGATCACGATCACCATCACCAGCGCCCTCGCCGGTGCCGTCGTCGTCGGCGGCCGGGTCTGGATCAGGGGCGGGAGCAGGAGCGGTGGCAAGGGTGAGGGCGAAGCCCGGCTCTGGAGCCTCGGGCTCAGCATCCGGAAGGGTGCGGTCCGACTCAGGGGCGTGGTCGTCCTCGGGGTCCGGTTCGGCGGCCTGTCCTTGGAGTACGGCCATGGCGCGTTCGAGCGTTTCCCCGGTGACCTGCATCCGGATTCTGGCCAGTCGTTCTAACTCGGTACGCGACACCACGTCAGAGTACCTGTCGCCACTTCAAACCTCGGGGTCACCCAAGAATTAGCGGAGAAAGGGTAGTTGAGGGAGTGGTCGTACGCGTCAGGGGTTTGGGGTGGGGCCGAGTGACCTGCCGAGGGGTTCGCTCGCCCGTCACGCCGTGACCTCACGCTGTGACCCCATGCCGTGACCTCGTGCAATGACTTCACACCAGGGCCGAACTGCAGGGGTGTTCAGCGTCGGGCCGAGCTACGTGGTCACGGGGGCGAGTGCGTGGTTGACGGCTGCTTCGGCGTGCAGGCGGGTGGTGGGGAAGACGGGGACCGGGCTGTGTTCGGGGCCGATGAGCAGCTCGATCTCGGTGCAGCCCAGGACGATGCCCTCGGCGCCGGCCGCCACCAGATCGTCGATGACTGCCTGGAAGGACGCCCGGGATCCCTCGCGGACGATGCCGAGGCAGAGTTCGTCGTAGATCACCTTGTGGACGGTGCTGCGGCCGGCGGCGTCCGGGACGAGGACGTCGAGTCCGTGGTGTGCGAGGCGGCCACGGTAGAAGTCCTGCTCCATGGTGAAGGCGGTGCCCAGCAGTCCGATGCGACGTAGCCCGTGCGCGCGGACGGCCTCAGCCGTCGTGTCAGCGAGGTGCAGGAGCGGGACGGACGTCGCGGCGGCTACCTGATCGGCAACCTTGTGCATGGTGTTGGTGCAGATCAGCAGCAGGTCCGCGCCGGCCGCTTCCAGGGCCTTGGCCGCCTCGGCGAGTATCTCGGCCGCCTCGTCCCAGCGACCTTCGACCTGCAGTCGTTCGATCTCGGCGAAGTCCACCGAGTAGAGCACGCACTTGGACGAATGCAGGCCGCCCAGACGCTCGCGGGTGAGCTCGTTCAGCAGCCGGTAGTACTCCGCCGTGGACTCCCAGCTCATCCCGCCGAGCAGTCCGATCGTTCGCATTTCCATGGGATCACTGTTGCACAGGTGTGCGGGATTGAGCGGCGAGCCGACGCGAGGCGACACCACGCGACATGAGCCGACGCGAGGCGACGCGCGAGGCGACACGAGGCGATCCTTGCATTGGTCTGGACATGGACAACTGTGGCTGGCTAGCCTGCAGTTGAGTCTCAGTTGGTCTAGACCTTGGCTCGTCTCTCTGTACGTCCGTGCGCGCGATTCCCGTCTCCCCCCACCTCTGCGGCCGGCCCGCCCGCCTCGCCCCGCCTCGCTCAGCCCTGCTCCTGGGGCTCGTGGCGCCCGTCGGCCGCGCGAAGGAGTTTCGCAATGAGAACACGTATGGCCGCGGTACTGAGTGCCGCGACTCTGGCCGTCGGTGTTGCCCTCGTCGTGCCGACGGGCCCTGTGGCGGCCGCGGTGGGCTGTACCTCCTGTACCGCTGCTCCGGACGGAGCCCGGCCCGATGCCCGGGCCGATGCGCGGGCCGAGGAATTCGTCGTGAGTGAGGCGCAGTTCAACCAGATGTTCCCGAACCGGAACGCGTTCTACACGTACAGCGGACTGACCGCGGCGCTCAGTGCCTACCCGGAGTTCGCGAACACCGGGAGCGACACCGTACGGCGGCAGGAGGCAGCGGCGTTCCTCGCGAACGTCGGCCATGAGACCGGCGGGCTCGTCTACGTAGTGGAGCAGAACACCGCCAACTATCCCCACTACTGCGACGCCGGCCAGCCGTACGGGTGCCCGGCCGGGCAGGCCGCCTACTACGGCCGCGGGCCGCTTCAGCTCAGCTGGAACTTCAACTACAAGGCTGCGGGCGACGCGTTGGGGATCGATCTGCTGCACAACCCCTACCTGGTGGAGCAGGATCCCGCCGTCGCCTGGAAGACCGCGCTCTGGTACTGGAACACCCAGAAGGGCCCGGGCACCATGACCCCCCATCAGGCGATGGTGAGCGGCGCCGGTTTCGGGGAGACCATCCGCAGCATCAACGGGTCCCTCGAATGCAACGGCGGCAACCCCGGTCAGGTGCAGAGCCGGATCAACAACTACACGAGCTTCGTGCAGATCCTGGGCACCACACCTGGCGACAATCTGAGCTGCTGAGGCGGGGTAGGCGTAGGCGTAGGCATACGTAGATGCGTCCGAGCGCCGGCCGCCCTCAGCAACGGGCGTGGGCCGTGATGTCCGCGCCGAACTCGTCGATCATGGCGGGGGTGACGGACGGCCGGCACTGGGCGATGGCGGCGAGGTAGTCCTCGGTGCTCGCACCGAACCGGCCGTGCGTGCCCGCCCCCGCGCCGACCGACTCCAGGTCCCGCTCGAACGACGCCTGCGCGGCCACCCGCGCGGCGTGTTCGATGTCGGCCGGGGTGAACAGCTCACTGGCCGCCACGAGTGCCGCGACGTCCACATCGGCCCGCCCTTCGGTGTACCGGGACCAGATCGCCGAGCGCGCCGCGGTGTCCGGCGTACCGATCGGGATCAGGTAGTCGAAGCGGCCCGGACGCAGGAACGCCGGGTCGAGCGAGCGGATCGAGTTGGTCGCGCACACCAACAGCCGTTCGTCCCGCTCCCGGAACCCCGGTATCAGCTTGAGCAGCTCATTGGTCACGCCGTGCAGCCCACCCGGCTGGGCGGGCTCATGCCGTACCGGAGCGATCTCCTCGACCTCGTCGATGAAGACGAGCACCCGTTCCAGATCCGCGATCCGGGCGAACGCGCTGCGCAGCGCCGCCGCGAGATTGCCCTCGTCGGCGAGCCGGGACGGCAGCAGCTCGACGAACGGCCAGCCGAGTCGGGCGGCGATGGCCCGGGCGAAGGTGGTCTTGCCGGTCCCCGGCGGACCGAAGAGGGCGATCGCCCGCGGTGGCCTGACGCCGTGCCGGGCGGCCCGCTCCGGCTCCGCCAGCGGCAGGACGACCCGCCGTTCGATCAGGTCCTTCTCCGCCTCCATCCCGGCCACCTTTGCCCAGAGGTCGGCGGGCAGGAACCGCCCGCCGAGGTCCTCCAGGAGGCTGGCCGCCGGACCGTGGTGCGGTTCGACCTTCTCGAAGTAGGCCACCGCGGGCTGCCGCGTGTAGCCGGCGTTCAGCAACCCCTCACCGAGCAGGTCCTCCTCCGGCAGGACGTACGCGATGCGGCTCACCCGGGCCGCGATCAGCCGCCGTTCCAGTTCCACCAGCAGCGCGCTCGCCAGGCCCCGGCCGCGCCAGGCCGACGAGATCGCGATCCGCATCACCCAGCCCCGCTCACCCGCCACGCAGGCCAGCGCGGCGCCGATGGGCGCTCCCTGGTGGACGGCCACCACGGCGGGCTGCCGCGAGGTCAGCGCGCTGATGCACTCGGCGAGTGAGAAGACGGACTCCTGCCCGAGGTCGGCCGTGGAGTCGATCAGGTGGACCACTTCGGCGAGATCGTTCTCGCGGTAGTCATGGATGAGCCAGTTCACCGGTACCGCCCCTCGTTGGTCATGCTCGTGATGTGGGTGCCTTGGGTGCCTTTGGGTGACGCCGATGTCAGCAGACGTCGAGGCCCCGCGACGTTGGTGTTGAGGTGTCGTGGTGACGTTGATGCCGTGGTGACGTTGGTGTTGCGATGAGGTTGATGTCGTCCTGATGTGCGTGGGGTGGCAGTGAGGCTAGGGCTCAGGGGGGAGCGCGGGCCTGCTCCACCGTGCACAACCGAGGGCGCGGACCACTACGGTCCGTACGTAGCCAGATCTCGTCTTCCTTGGAGGCCGCCCGCCGAGGCGGAATTTGCTGGCCGGTCCGTCCCGGCCGATGACATGCTGTGCGACGTGAACGCACCGGTAGTCCACTTCAGCTTCGCCCCTGAGCTGCACGTTTTCGTCGCGGCAGAGCACAGTGCCGCGGATGTGCCCGTGGTGACCGACGGGACCTCGACGCTCGGCCATGTCGTCGAGTCGTTGGGCGTCCCGCTCACCGAGGTCGGCGGTCTGGTGGTGGACGGGGCCGAGGCGACGCCGGCCCATGTGCCGAGCGCGGGCGAACGCATCGAGGTGCGGGCCGTCGAACGCCCGCAACAGGTCCCCGGTGCCCCGCTGCGCTTCCTGCTCGACGTCCACCTCGGCACCCTCGCCCGCCGGCTGCGGCTGCTGGGCGTCGACGCGGCGTACACGAACCAGGACCCGGGCGACGCCGCACTGGCGGCGCTCTCGGCGAAGGAGCAGCGGGTGCTGCTCTCCCGGGACCGCGGCCTGCTGCGCCGACGGGAGATCTGGGCCGGAGCGTTCGTCTACAGCGACCGGCCCGATGACCAACTCCGCGACGTCCTAACGCGCTTTGCGCCCGCGCTCGCCCCCTGGACGCGCTGCACGGCCTGCAACGGCAAGCTGGCGGACGCCGACAAGGACTCGGTGCGCGAGCAACTCCAGCACGGCACGCAGCGTACGTACGACGTCTTCGCGCAGTGCACCGCCTGCGGCCGTGTCTACTGGCGCGGTGCCCACCACGCCCGACTGGAGGCCATCGTCCAGGAGGCGCTTCGGGAGAACGCCGGCTGATACGGCGAGCGGCTGCCCGTGGGCCATCGCCCGTTGCCGCTGGAACACGCGGTGCGGGCCGGCGCCTCCCGGGGCGGCCGCTTGGCCGTACGCATTCCTCAGGGCGGGTGACGGGCGGGAGGGCAATCGGCGCTTCGCGTCGCTCCAGCACCTGCTGTGGCCGTAGTGACTCTTCGTCGATGAGTGCTCAACTTCCCTTCGTTGAAAGGGAGTTCTGAATCAAGTCAGGTAGCGGATCGGCCGTCGGCTCGGTGCCGGGTTCTCTGCCACCCGGCCGAAGTGGACCGCCGAGGTACCAGTTGTAGCGCCGTCGCCGTCGCCGTCGCCGTCACCGTCGCCGTCTCAGTCGTTCAGTCGTGAACCATCCCGCGTGGAGGTCGTGAACCATCCCGCGTAGACCGTGAGCCATCCCGGTGGCGAGTGTGCCCTCGCGCCCCCTAGCCCACTCGTTGCGCGACACGCCGACGACGCGCGCCGTCCAACGGGTGAATCCGCTGCTTTCGGCCACCCGAAGAGCCCATCGGGTACCTCGAATGCGACGTTCTCCGGTGGTGCGCGGTCGCAATCCGGCTGACGGTGATCACATCGCTACTGCGATCCGATGTGCCGACAAAGAGTCAGCCTTCGTAGTCGCGCCGAAAGGAACATCTCCCCATGCGCACTGCCCGCACCCTGTTCGCTTCGGCCGCCATCACGGCGGCCCTCGCAATCTCCGCGCCCGTCGCAAACGCAATGATCATGGAGGATATTGCCTCGGGCAGCGGGTCGTCTGCCAGCAACAACGATCACGACAGGAACGGCGACCGTGACCGCGACCACGGCCGCGACAACCGTTGCGACTACGGCCGGGACCACGGTCGTGACTACGGCCGGGACCACGGACGTGACAATGGCCGCGACAACGGTCGCGACCGCGACCGCGACCGGGACAACGGCCGGGACAACGGCCGGGACAACGGTCGCGACAACGGCCGTGACCGCGACCGCGACCGCGACCACGGTCGTGACTACGGACGGGACCACGGTCGTGACTACGGCCGGGGCCACTACTGCGACCACGGCCGGCAGCGGCCGAGCGGTGGTGTGCACACCGGTGGCGGCGCGCTGGCTCAGACCGTGCTCGCCGACTGGGACCAGGGCAGCGGCTACGGCGATGACGACCACGGCCGTGGCGGTGGCCGGGATCACGGGCGCGACCACGGCCGGGACGGCGGCGGCCGGGACGGCGGCCGGGACCACGGTGGCTACGGCGACCGGGACCACGGTGGCTACGGCGACCGCGACCACGGTGGCTACGGCGACCACCGCCGGCCGCACGGCGGCATCCACACCGGTGGCGGTGGCCTCGCGTCCGGCAGCAGCATGGCCGCCGGCTCCGTGCTGATGCTCGGTGGTCTGGGTGCCGGTGCCTACATGCTGCGTCGTCGTTCCGCCTCGGGTTCTGCGACGGCCTGACAAGGCTGCCCCGTACGGAGGCCGCTGCGCCGTCGCGGCCACCGTTCCTCGTGGACGGTGGCCGCGGCGATTGCGTTTCCCACCGCCTCCCCACGACTCGCCGCCGCCCGTTCATGAAAGGCATCCGCACATGACCGCCCAGCAGTCGCCCCAGCCGAAGAAGAACCCGCCCCGGACCCCCGCCTCCCGCCCCGTCGGGCGCGGCCTGTTGTGGTCCGCGGCAGCCTTTCTGCTGGGTTCGCTCCTCGTCTACAACTCCGTCGACACCTCGGCGGATCCCAAGCCGCAGTCCTCCCACGCCGTGGCCGCCTCCGCAACCCCCCGGGCGAACGGCTCCTCATCCGCTCCGACCGTCGCTCCGGGACTGGCTCTGCCCCGCTCCGCGCCGAAGCGGCTGTCGATCCCGGCGATCGCGGTCGACGCGCCCTTCACCCCGCTCGGCATCACCCCGACCGGCCAGCTCGAAGCTCCTCCCGCAGGCGACAACAACCTCGTCGGCTGGTTCAAGGACGGGGCCACGCCGGGCGAACGCGGCTCGTCGATCATCGCCGGCCACGTCGACACCAAGACCGGACCCGCGGTGTTCATGCAACTCGAATCCCTCAAACCCGGCAGTACGGTCAACATCACCCGTGAGGACGGGGTGATCGCCACGTTCAAGGTCGACTCCGTGGAGACCTTCAGCAAGGCGAACTTCCCCAACGACCGCGTCTACGGCGATGTGCCGGACGCGTCGCTGCGGATCATCACCTGCGGGGGCGCCTACGACCGGAAGGTCAAGGACTACGTCGACAACATCGTGGTCTTCGCCCACCTCTCCTCGTACAGGCGTGCCTGATCCGCCCTCGTACCTCCTCCCTCCTCCCGACCCTCCCCGTCTCCACCCGTTCCTGTCTTTGCGTTTCGTCCCGCTGCAACCGGACGATGCCCGGGCCGGCCGCCGCGCCGGTCCGGGCACCGTTCTGTATTCGGCCTGCGGTCGAGCGACACGCGGAACCGTGGATGCTTCCCCGGCCGGGAAGGGGCGAGGGAATAATGAACGCGCTCGGCCCGAACCGCTCAGTATTCGCCCGGCACTGAGAACGACCTCGCGACGCCTCTCCGCGTTCCCCGTTCGCCGTTCCACGTTTCCCGTTCCCCCTCCCGCGTTCCCCTCCTGCGTTCTGCCTTCCGCTTTCCGACTTCGAGAAGTACTCACGGGTCGTTCCGGTCGTGAGCCGTTTTGCCTGGCGATCACTGGGCACACGCGAGACGACGTGAGTACCGCAGCGCTGAGAAGCAGAGCTGCGTGCCGCAGACGTGAGTGCGTCTGACGCACTCTGCTCGTGATGCCACAACCTCGCCCTGATGACGGGATGAAATGAACCCCGGACGTCAACAACCGCCTACCCCGCGGCGGGGCCGGAAGCCGGCCCGCGGGGGTACGCCCGCGACCGACCGCATGCTGCGCATTCTGCTGCGCCGCCGCAAACAGCCACTGAGCGCCCAGGACGTCACCGTCACGGACCGGCCCGCGGTCCGCAAGGCGGTCTCGGCGGCCGCGCTGGGCAACACCATGGAGTGGTTCGACTTCGGCGTCTACGCCTATCTGGCGGGCACGCTGGGGAAGGTGTTCTTCCCGGCGAGTTCGCCCGGGGCGCAGGTCGTCTCGACGTTCGCAACATTTGCCGCGGCGTTTCTCGTCCGGCCGCTCGGTGGCCTCGTATTCGGTCCGCTCGGCGACCGCATCGGCCGCAAGCGCGTACTCGCCGCAACCATGATCATGATGGCGATCAGTACCTTCGCGGTCGGCTTTCTGCCCAGTTACCACACCATCGGCTTCGCCGCCCCGATTCTGCTGCTGATCTGCCGTCTGGTGCAGGGCTTCTCCACCGGTGGCGAATACGCCGGAGCCACCACCTATATCGCCGAATACGCCCCTGATACCCGGCGCGGTTTCCTCGGCAGCTGGCTCGACTTCGGCACCTTCGTCGGGTACTCGCTCGGTTCCGGACTGGTCACGCTGCTCACCGGCGTCCTCGGTACGGACGGTCTGGTGAACTGGGGCTGGCGGCTGCCGTTCCTCGTCGCCGGGCCGCTGGGGCTGATCGGCCTGTACATGCGGCTGCGGCTGGAGGAGACGCCGGCCTTCCAGCGCGAGGCCGAACAGGCCCACCACGACGCGGAGGCGGTCCGTGCCGCGGGTGGCGAGGACCCGGTCGAGGAGGCCCGCCAGTCCGGACACGGGCGGCTGAAGGAGATCTTCACCCGGCACTGGCAGGCGGTGCTGATCTGCATGGGCCTGGTGCTGCTCTACAACGTCACCAACTACATGGTGACCTCCTACCTGCCGACGTACATGACCGAGACCCTCGGCGAGGACCCCCTCACCGCGCAGCTGCTGGTGCTCGGCACCATGGTCGTCGTGGTGCTCACCATCACCACCGTCGGCCGCACCTCCGACAAATGGGGCCGGCGGCCCGTCTTCATGGCGGGCAGCGCCGCCCTGATCGCGCTCGCCGCGCCCGCGGTGCTGCTCATCCGGGCCGGCGGCATCCTGCTGCCCGCCTTCGGGTGTCTGATCCTCGGCCTGCTGCTGGTGTGCTTCGCGGGGACGTCGGCCTCGACGCTGCCGGCCCTCTTCCCGACCCGGCTGCGCTACGGAGCGCTGTCGATCTCCTTCAACATCTCCGTCTCGCTCTTCGGCGGTACGACACCGTTGTTCGCCTCCGCGCTGGTGCAGGCGACCGGAAGCGCCATGGTCCCGGCGTACTACCTGATGGCGGCCGGTGTCATCGGGCTGATCGCCACCTTCTTCCTGCACGAGACCGCGGGCAAACCGCTGCGCGGCTCCGGCCCGATGGTGGAGACCGAGGAGCAGGCCCAGGCACTCGTGGCCAAGAGCCGCACCGAGGCCGGCCGGCGGGCCAGGGACATCTGGATCCGCCTACGGCACCCCTGGGCCCGGCACTGAGAACCCCCTCGTCACTCCGTCGGCGCAGTCACCCCGGACTTCATCGGCGCACGCTGCTGTCCCAGCGCCAACTGGTGCGACGAGGACGTCCCGGTAGCGCACCGCGTCCGGTGGCCCACAACAGGACGGTCCACGGGCCGGGGGTCACTGGGGCATCCGCCACAGCTGGAGCCCCCGGATCCTCCGCGGCACCCGGGTCACCCGGGTCACCCGGATTGCCCGGGACGCCCGGGGCGTCCGGGAACAGCCGGGCGAGCACCCGTGCGCACAGGTCGGCGGGCGGCTCCCAAATCAGCCCCAGCCCCTCGGCCAGATCGTGGGTGTGGACCAGGGTCTCCACCGCCCCCATCGCCGCGAAGCCCGCCGGGTCCGACAGCCCGAACACATGGTGAGCCCGGACCTCCGGCGATGCCGTGCGCACCATGGCGACCAGCAGCGCGCCGCACGCCTCCAGCACCTGCAACAGCCCCGCCGGCCCCGCCGCGCGGTCGGCATGCACGGCGTTCGCCGGCCCGCCCGGCCGTCGGCTCTCCCACACGAAGGGCACCTCACCGTCCAACGGAGGCTTCCGCGGCCCGAGTTGGACGGCGTAGGCGAAGAGGTCGTCACTGAGGTGCTCGACCGTCTCCCAGCAGTCCCACTCCAGCGAACCGGCTCTTTGCTGCCACGCCTCCGCGGGTGCCCGGCGCAGTACGGCCACCGCGAGCTGCACACAACGGTCGAGGTCGTCCGCGGTGACGGTAAGGGGTGTTGACTGGGACATGAAGGGACCGTATCTCGTGATGACGTGGGCGAAGGGAACGGGCCCCGAGGAAACGCCCCCACCGGTGGCCTCCTGATGGCGGTCGCCCCTAACTGACGGACTATCGTGGGCGCATGTCCGCCCCAGAACTGATCCGCATCGTCTCCCGCGACTCGCCGATGGCCCTGGCCCAGGTGGAGCGGGTACGCACCGAACTCGCCGCGCTCCATCCCGGCATCGCCACCGAGGTCATCCCGGTCAAGACCACCGGTGACCGCTGGATGGGTGCGCTCTCGCAGGTCGAGGGCAAGGGCGCGTTCACCAAGGAGGTCGACGCCGCCCTGCTCGCCGGTGAGGCGGATCTGGCGGTGCACTGCGTCAAGGACATTCCGGGCGACCGTCCGCTGCCGGCGGGTACGACCTTCGCCGCGTTCCTGGAGCGCGATGACGTCCGCGATGCGCTGATCGACCCGGGCGGCCGTACGCTCGACGAGCTCCCGGCCGGCACCCGGATCGGCACCTCCTCGGTCCGGCGGATCGCCCAGCTCGCCGCCTCGCACCCGCACCTCCAGTGCGTGCCGATGCGCGGCAACGCCAACCGCCGCATGGAGAAGCTCGCGGCCGGCGAGGCGGATGCACTGCTGCTGGCCGTCTCGGGTCTTGAGCGCATCGGCCGGACGGACGTGATCACCCAGGTCCTTTCCGTCGAGGAGATGTGCCCGCCGATCGGCGCGGGCGTGCTGGCGCTCCAGTGCCGCGAGGACGACACCGAGACCATCGACGCGGTCAGCGGCCTGGGCCACCCCCGGACGTACCAGGAGACCACCGCCGAGCGGATGCTGCTGCACGCCCTGCAGGGGCACTGCAACAGCCCGATCGCGGGTTACGCCACCACCGACCGCCGCGGCGAACTCTCCCTGCGCGCCTGCGTCTTCACCCCGGACGGCAAGACGGTCCTCAACGCCCACGAATGGGCCGGACCGCTCACCCCGGAGACGCTCGGCACCTCCGTGGCCGTGACCCTGCTGCGCCAGGGCGCCCGCGAACTCATCGACGGCATCCCGCACTGAGCCCGCGAGTGCCCCGAAGGGGCACGGGCTCTCTTCATCCCCGGGGTACGACCACGACCTGGTCGTCGTCCTCGTAGATGATGCGGCCCGGGTCGGCGGACTCCAGTCGTTCGTACGGGACGCCGTGTGCGGCCAGTAGGTGCAGGTAGCCGTCCACGCGCGCTATGAGGTGGGTCGCGGTGGTCTTGAACCAGGCCACCGCGCACGGGTTCCGTTGCCGGTCGTAGACGAGCGGGTCGGTGTCGGACGGGTTGGCGTAGTGGGCGTCGTACCAGTCGTTTCCGGCGCGCCAGAAGCGGTACTGCTCCTCGCTCAGCCTGCCGTCCCGGGCGAGCCCGTTGGCGAGGGCGAAGATGCCGGGAAAGTGGCCGTGCGGACTGCGCGTCGTCCCTTGGAACCGTATGTAGCGGGCCTGGGTCACGGTGTTGACCTCCGGTGGGGCGAACGGTGGGGCGAAGGGGAGCGGGCGGATCGCGGCGGCATGGGCTCGGCTTGCGGACTTGTGTGCGTCCTTCATGGTGCGCCATCCGTTCCATGTGTGGGGTGAGTGACGGCGCGTCAGCTCAGCCCGCCCGCAGGCCGGCTGGACCATGGCGCGATGGGCAAGGGATGCGGCGGGACGGGGCGGTGGGGGTTCGCGGAGTGGGGGGTGCGGTTTCCGCGCCGGGTGCTGGTGGTGGCGGGGGTGTTGTGTGTCCTCTTCGGGTGCGCGGCCTCGGGGCTGGCCGATCGGCTGTCCGTAGGCGGCCTGGCCGCGTCGGGGACACCTTCGGAGCGGGCCGAGGCGTGGGCGGCGCGCTACGGCGCCGGCAGCCCGGAACTCGTGCTGGTCGTCCGGCCGGTCGCACCGCGGAATGCGCTGGGCGATCCGGCGGTGCGTGTCGCGGGACGACGTCTGACGGAGCGGCTGGCAGCTGAGCGAGGGGTGGCCGGGGTCCGCTCGTACTGGACGGCGGACGCAGACGGTGCGCACGGTCCTCGTGGTACTGATCTTGCTCGTGGTCTTGATGTTGACCTTGATCGTGGTCGTGCGGCGGGGTTGCGGTCGACGGATGGGCGGGCCGCGCTCGTGCTGGTCGATCTTGACGGGAGCGAGACCGGGACGGCGCGTACCGCGGAGCGGCTCGTACCGCGCTACGCCGGGGAACGGGGCCCGTTCGCGATCCGGGCCACCGGGCCCGCGTGGAGCCTGGCACAGTCGACCGTGCAGGCCCGTACGGACCTGCTGCGGGCGGAGCTGATCGCCGCACCGCTGACCTTCGTGATCCTGGCCCTGGCGTTCCGTTCGCTGGTGGCGGCGCTCCTGCCGGTGCTGGTCGGCGGGGTGGCGGCGGTCGGGGCGCTCGCCGTGCTGTGGGCGCTCACCGCCGTCACGGACGTCTCCGTCTTCGCCGTCAACCTCATCGGCGCGCTCGGGTTCGGACTGGCGGTGGACTACGCCCTGTTCATCGTCGCCCGGTTCCGTGAGGAGCAGGCCCGCGGCCGTACCGCACAGGAGGCGGCGCTGGCCGGTGTGGCGACGGCCGGCCGCACGGTCGCCGTGTCGGCCGGTACGGTGACCGCGGCCCTGGCGGCGCTGTTGGTGTTCCCCTTCTCGTTCCTGCGCTCGATGGCGTACGCGGGCATGGTGGTGGTCGTACTCGCCGCCCTCACCGCTGTGTTCGTGCTGCCGGCGGTACTGGTCCGCTGGGGGAGCCGGGTCACGGCCCTGGATCCCCTGGGACGGTTCCGGTGGGCACCGGCGCCGACGATCGGCGGGGACAGTCCGCTGTGGGGCACGATCGCACGGGCGGTCACCCGGCGGCCGGTGTGCTGGGGAGCGGCCTGCATGGTGGTGCTGGCCGCGCTGGTGCTGCCGTTCGCACACGGCCGCCCCGGGCTCGCCGATGAACGGATCCTGCCGGCCGGCGCCGAGTCGCATGCGACCGCCGATCTCGTGCGGAGCGAGTGGGGCACGTCCGCGGAGGGCACCCTGACGGCGGTCCTCCCTCGGGTCGATCCGGAGGCCGACCGGGCGGCGCTGGATGCGTACGGACGCAGGCTGTCCGGGCTGGCCGGGGTGCGGGGGGAGGCGACGGTGACCGTTCCGGCGACGGGACGGTATGCGGGCGGGCGGCGTGTGGGGCGCGAGGGAGCGTACCCCTCTGAGACGGGCGGGGGAGCGCACGCGCCGAGGCTGGGCGGGGGAGCCGCCGGGCGCATGGTGCGGGGCACCGTCGTGACGTTGACGCTGCGGTCCGACCCGCAGTCGGAGCGTGCCGCCGCCCTCGTACACGCGGTCCGCCGGCTGCCGGCCCCCGGCGGCGCCCTGCATCTCGCCGGCTGGGCCGCTCAAGTCGTCGATGCCCGCGCCGCGTTGGCGAACCGGCTCCCGCTGGCACTGGGGCTGATCGCCGCCGGGACCATGGCCGTGGTGTTCCTGTTCACCCGCAGTGTGCTGATTCCGCTGAAGGTGCTCGCGGTGGCGGCGCTGAGCCTCACCGCGGCCCTCGGCGGCCTCGTCTTCGTCTTCCAGGACGGTCATCTACGGTCGCTGCTCGGCGACTTCACCGTCACCGGCACGATCGACATGACGATTCCGCTGCTTCTGTTCAGCGTGGCATTCGGCCTGTCCGTGGACTACGAGCTGTTCCTGCTCTCCCGTATCCAGGAGCACTACCGGGCAACGGGCGACAATACGGCGGCGATCGTCCACGGCATCTCCCGGACCGGACGGCTGTTCACCGCGGCGGCGCTCGCCGTGGCCGTGGCCATGGGCGCGCTCGCCTCCTCGGGCGTGCTGCTGCTCAAGGAACTGGGAGTCGGTCTGGCACTGGCCGTCGTGGTCGATGCCACGGTGGTACGGGGGGTGCTGGTCCCGTCGGTGATGCGGCTGGCGGGGCGGGCCAACTGGTGGGCGCCGGGGCGCGGCCGCCGCGCCGCCCGCCGCGCGAACGTCGAGCCGCACGCCGACGCGACGCGAACGCAGTAGGAAACCGTGTGGTGACCAGGCCCCGACCACCCCTTATGCGAGCGGCATCTGGGTGTGCTCTGATGGCGGCGTTCGAGAGCGCGACGCGGTGTTGCAACCCTTCAGGCGGCTGGCCTGCGACTGCACGCCCGAGGTCAGGGCTGTACCTCTTGGCCGACTGGCCCATGAGCCTCAGTCCCGGCCCCATGCACGTTGCGTCGGCATGCTGCGCGGAGCGTGGGGTCCAGTTGTGCCTTGTCGATCGAAGCGGCAGCGAGCAACTGGTCTGCCGTCAACCCCCGCGCCATGCGAAGGTCGGCTCTGGTCAGATCGGCGCCCGTCAGGTCGGTGTCGGTAAGGTCGGCGTGCCGTAGCTTCGCCCCGATGAGGCTGGCGTTCCGCAATACCGCTCCGTTGAGGCGCGCTTGGTCGAGGCAGCTTTCATCGAGGCGCACCGGCTCCTCCTCTGCTCTGACATCCGTCAGGTCGGCATTGGTCAGGTCAGTGCTCACCAGGCACGCACCCGACAACTTTCCACCGACCAACGTTGCCAGCTGCAGATCTGACTTGGAAAGGTCGGCATGGCGCAGATCCGCGTCGGTGAGGTCACAGGCCACCATATTGGCCAGGATGAAGACCGCCGCACGCAGATCAGCGCCGTTCATCTGCGCCTTGTTGCACCGGGAATCCGTGGCCAGCACCCACCGGAGATCGCAGTTTTCCAGGCTTGCTCGTCCCAGTGCAGCACGGACCAGGACAGCATTCGTCAGCACTGCTCCGCTCAGCTGCGCCCCAGACAGATTCTGGCGCGCCATATGAGCACCGGCGAGGTGGTATCCGCTGAGATCGATGCGGGAGGAATACAGCTTGGCGTGTCTGGCATTCAGCGCGGTCAGCGCTGCCTGGACATCGGCCGCCGGCCTCTCTGGGCCGGAGGACGCGTGTCCCGGGGGCAGCAGCAAGCCTGAAGCCGCTGCTGCCTGCCCACCCTGCGACGTGCTCCGGCCTGCCTTCGGTGCCTGACGGCGGACGAACGTGCGGACGATGTGCGTCACATGCTCGGCCTGTGCCGGCGCGTCGTGGACGATCTGCTGCAGGGCGAGGATACCGCCGAGACGTACGAACTCTTCCGTGGACTCCAGGCGCTCCAGAGCCTTGGAGAGCCGGTCCGTCACCTGGCCGCGGCGAATGAGCCGGTAGTTCCGTGCGGTGTAGAGCAACGCGATCACACCGCCAGCGGCAGCGCAGGCCTGAACGACGGCGAGCCGGTACTGTCCGACGGCCTGTGCGTGCTCTGCGGGCTTCAGCCCCTTGTACTGCGGCACGACCGTCGAAGAGACGGCATCCCACAGGTGCTGCCCCCACAGCCAGATCGCGCCTATCGCCAACAGGCCGATGAGCAGGCCGATTTGGCGGTCGCGCCGGTACCGCAGCCAGACGATCAGAAAGATGGTGGCAGCGAGGGCCAGGGACTCGACCAGCAGCCACCAAGCCGCGACCTTGTTACCTTTCAGCAGCGCCTCGATGAGCGACAGGTACATAGCGCAAAAGAAGAGAGCAACTGGTAGCGCGACGACTGCAGCGAGCACGGCGCGGACGGCGCGTACATTTTTCTTGTGTGCCACCGGCTCATTCCAGTCGAAATCCGTGCCGGGCGCGGGCATTTGAAAGGTTCTTGTCCTGACCGGTCCGATTCGGGCGACTGTGCGACACTGCCGTCCGGTCAGTCGTAGATGTGGAGCCGGGGCTGGCGCGAGGTGCGGCCTGGGCCCGCGACGCGGGAGCGTGTGGGCCTGACGTACGACCTCATCCTCTTCCCAGCGGCGTAGGCTACGCCCCCGCGACTGTCGCGAACCCCGGCCTTCATCGACGTACAGAGCGTCGCCCCACACGGCTGCCCCATGACGAAGTGCCTCAAGTGAACGCCTCCTGCCGGGCGCTCTTACTTCAGATCGGCGAGGAGACCGTCCAGGGCCTTCTTGAGAGCTGCGGCGTTGGCCGGATCGAACCAGGTGGTGCGGATGCGCTCGTTGTTGCCCTTCGGTGTCTCGTGGTCGGCGGCGAGTTGGTGCAGGGGGCGGGTCCCGTCGCCCAGGGAGCGGCCGACGTTCTGGAAGAGACCGCGCACATAGCGGTCGGCGGCGTCGGGGGCGATGCCGTGGCCGGCGGCCCACGAGGTGAGCGTGGCGAGGTAGGTGTAGTGGGTGGTGAGCGTCCCGGTCAGTGCGGAGAACACGTTGAAGGCGGCCTCGTCCGTGACGGGGAGCGCGCCGCCCAGCTGCTCGAAGAGGGCGTCCACGAGGGGGTGCGAGGGGCAGGTCACTGTGACGGAGCGGCACTCGCGCGCCGAGGGAAGCGGGATGGCGCGGACGATCGGGGCGCCGGTGGAGAGGGTCCGCCGCAGGTCGTCCGTGGCAACGCCGGCCATGAGGTTGACCACGATCTTGTCGTTGTCGACCTTCAGTCCGGCGAGCGCCTCCTGATGGCCCTGGCGGCGTACGGCGATGATCACCAGCTCGGAGCGGTCCACCACCTCCTGGTTGTCAGCGCATATCTGGACGCCCTCGTAGCGCTCGGACAACTCGGCGGCGGTGCGGGCTCCCCGGGGGGAGAGGAAGATCTCCGACGACGCGCCTCCCCCGTGCCGCAGGCCCTCGACGAGGGCCCGCCCGATCTCGCCCACTCCGATGATGCCGATGCGCTTCACTGTGTCCTCCTGCAGGCCCGTGTTGGTGCGGGCCTGTGTCGTCGGGTTGGTCGCTGTCTGCTTGTCAAGTGCGAGCTCGGATGGAGAATTGAGGTTACGTCAGCCGCGGTCTTCTCCAGAGCAGTGCCACCTCCACGGCTCCTGCCAGGCAGGGAATCATCCCGGCCCAGCCCAGCGCCGGCGGTAGGCCGGTCTCGCCGGAGGTGTCCTTGGTGAGCAGCCCGGTCAGTCCGACGCTGGTGCCGAGCACGAACATCACGGTCACGGCGGGGCGGGCCCACCGTTTGCCTGCCTTGACGGCCCTGGCCGTCGCGAGCCAGACGAGGGCGCCGAGCGCTCCGATGGCGGACAACGCGATCAGGTAGGTGGTGACGGCCGCGTCGACCCGCGTCCGGGGGTAGGTGGGATAGCCGGCCCGGATGTGGTCGGCCAGCAGATGGGTGGTGCCGCGGTCGACGTACAGGGCGATCGTCGCGAGGACAGTGAGCGCAAGGCCCGCGTACATCGCTCCGAGCGCCCCTCGCTCATGGGCTGGCTTCGTCATCAAGGCGCTTCTCCTTCATTGGTCGATCAGTCCGATGCCGTGGTCGCCGTATCGGGCTCCCTGGGCCCCGGTGTCGGGGACGGCGGCGTCGATGGCGCCGAGGTCGGTGGCGGTCAGGTGCAGGTCGAGGGCGGCCAGGTTGTCGCGCAGATGGGGGCGGCGGGAGCTGCCGGGGATGGGGATGACGTCGCTGCCGCGGGCGAGGAGCCAGGCGAGGGCGATCCGGGCCGGGGTGGCGTTCTTGGCGGCGGCGAGGTGGGTGAGTGCGTCGACGATGGCCAGGTTGGCCTTGAGGTCGTCGCCGTTGTAGCGGGGAGCGGTGGCGCGGAAGTCGCCGGGTTCGTAGCGCGTGGTGGCGCGGACGGCCCCGGTGAGCAGGCCGCGGCCGAGCGGGCTGTAGGCGATCAGGGTGGCGCCGGTACTGCGGATCGTGGGCAGGATGTCGTTCTCGACATGGCGTTCCCATAGCGAGTACTCGGTTTGGACGGCGCTGATCGGGTGGATGGCGTGGGCACGGCGGAGGGTGGCGGCGGAGACTTCGGACAGGCCGATGCGGCCCACCTTGCCCTGGGCGACCAGTTCGGCCAGTGCGCCGACCGACTCTTCGACGGGGACGGCGGGGTCGATGCGGGCGAGGTAGTACAGGTCGATGTGATCGGTGCGGAGTCGGCGCAGGGACGCTTCACAGGCACGTCGCAGATGCTCGGGTGAACCGGCGGGGACCAGGCCGTCCGCGGTGCGACGGACACCGGTCTTGGTGGCCAGCACCACCCGGTCGCGGTGCGGTGCGAGGGTCTGGCCGAGGAGTTCCTCGTTGGCTCCGTCGCCGTAGAAGTCGCCGGTGTCGAACAGCGTGACGCCGGAGTCGAGGGCTTCCAGCAGGGTGGCTGCGGCCTCGTGCGGGTCGGCGGTGCCGTAACTGCCGGCCATGCTCATGCAGCCGAGGCCGAGCCGGGATACCGCAGGGCCGTCCTGCCCGAGAGTGGTGGTGGGCATCGTTCCTCCGTCACTTCGCCAGGGCCGCGCGGAGGAACTGGAGTATCTCCGCCTGGGCTGCCTTCGCCTGGGGTTCGACGCCGGGCAGGGTGAGGAACGCGTGCTTCGCGCCCGGGAATTCGGAAAGCCGCACGGACGTCCCAGCCGCGCGCAGCCGCTCGGCGTAGCGGCGGCCGTGATCGGCGACCGCGTCCTGGGTGGGCACCACCACGAGCGCCGGGGCCAGGCCGCTCAGGTCGTCCGCGTACAGCGGCGAGAGTGTGCCGGCGTCGGTTCCCGGCGGGACGGCGAGCCGCTGGACGAGCCGCAGCTGCGGCAGGGCCAGGGTCGGGCTGTAGGCGTACTCGGCGATCGACGCGTAGTCGAACATCGTCTCGGTCACGTCGACTGCGGGGTTGACCAGTACCTGCGCCTGGAGCTCCAGGCCGGCCTCCTTGGCCCGGATGGCTGTCAGGGCGCTGATCAGCGCGCCGCAGCTCTCGCCGAAGACGGCCGTGCGGGCCGGGTCGACGCCCCACTGCGCGGCGTGCCGCAGCACGTGGTCAAGTACCTCCCAGCCGTCGTCGGCGGCGTCCGCGAGCGGGCTGCCGGGGGCGAGGAGGCGGTGCTCCACCGAGACGACGAGCGCGGGTAGTTGGGCGGCGAGGTGGCTGTTGGTCCAGTCGCACTGCACCGCCGTGCCCACGAAGCCGCCTCCGTGGACATGGACCACAAGTGGCAGATCGGTTCGGGTGGCGGCTTCGTCGTCGCCCGTCGGCGCCGGCCGGTACACCCGGACCGGGAGGTCGCGGCCGGGCAGCGCGATCTCCTGCCAATCGATCGCGGCGCCGGGGTCCGGCTCCCCGGTGATCGCCCGGGCCGCGTTGGATGCCCGGAAGCGGTTCTCCGCTTCGCGGTAGGCCATCAGCTCCTCGGTCGTTATCGCCGAGAAGTCCGGCTCCGGCGGCCGCTTCGCGGTGGTGATCTCGTTCATGTCTCCTTCTCCCTCCCGGCCTGAGGCCAGGTGTGTCGGTGCGGTCGGCAGCAGGTTGTCCTCATTATGCACGCGGTGCGTGCATCAGCAAGTGCATGAGTTAGGCTGAGTACCGACGAGAGGGGCGAAATGACAGGCCGAAGGCGATGGTCGACCGAGGAGATCCTGGAAACGGCGGCAGAACTGCTGCGCACGAGCGACGCCGAGTCGTTCAGCGTGCGCAAGCTCGCCGCCGCGCTCGGGACCGACTCCTCCAGCCTCTACCGGCACTTCCGCAACAAGACCGAACTGCTGCGCGCGGTCGCCGACCGGATCCTGCTGGCCGCCATGGACGGCTACCGCCCCGAGGGTGACTGGAAGCAGCGCGTCACCGCCCTGGCCCTGTGCCTGCGCGAGGCCTTCGGCGAGCAACCCCAACTCGCCGCGATCTGGGGACGCTACGGGTCCGGCGGCACCGGATCCCGGTTGGTCATGGAGGAGGTGCTACAGGCCCTGCGCACATCCGGCCTGCCCGACCAGGAGATCCCGGCGCGCTACCACCGCATCGTGATCCTCCTCGCCGCGCTGATCTCCTCCGAGGCCGGCATCAGCACCGTTACCCCCAAGGAGTACGAACAGGGCATGGAGCAGTTCCGCGTCGCGGTGCTCGGCGCCGACCCCGAACGCTTCCCCGCCCTGGCCCACTTCGCCCGCGACATCCGCCCCCTCGGCGCGGACCGCCGCGCCGCATTCGAGGAGATCCTCGCCGCCCAACTCGCCCACATCGAGGCACAGATCCCCTGACGGCCCTGACGGCCGGCTGGGGTGACGATGCGGGCCTGGCGCTTGCCGGGTGGCCTGCCTGGCGCTTGCCGGGTGGCCGCCCGGATGGCCGAGCCTTCGCTCATGCCTGGGATCACCGCCGCCGACCGCCGGCGACCCAACTCACCTTCGGGGCTGGGTTGTGACCGGGCTGTGCTGAAACCGGCCTGGCCGGATTGTGCTGTGACCGGGCTGTGCTGAAACCGGCCTGACCGGGTTGCGCTGTGACCGGGTTGTGTTGTGACCGGTCCGCGGGCCCCGCCGTAATTCGTTTGACCTGGCCAAAGGGTCAACGTTGCACTGTGGCGGGACACCACGAGGCGTGGTGCCGGCACCCGGGGAGGCTGCAGCAGCAATGGAGATCCGTCCTACGACTGACCAGGACCTCGACCTCTTCGTCGACACAGTCCATGCCGCGTTCGGACGCTTCCCGGAAACCCCGACCGAGGGCGGCGGCGGACTCTGGTGGTCGGCGCTCGAAATGGACCGCAACCTGCTCGCCATGACGGCGGACGGGCGGCCCGTGGGCACCGCCGGGGCGTACTCCTTCGAGCTCACGCTGCCCGGTGAGATCCTCGCCCCGGCCGCCGGGGTGACCGCCGTCGGCGTTCTGCCCTCGCACCGACGCCAGGGCGTGCTCAGCGCGATGATGCGGCATCAACTCACCGAGCTCCGGGCCCGAGGGGAGTTCCTCTCCGTACTGCTGGCCTCCGAGGCCTTGATCTACCGCAGGTTCGGCTACGGACCGGCGACCTACACGCAGCAGCTGACTGTGCCGCGCCACCAGGCCGCCTTCGCCCCGACCCGGGCGCGCGGAACGGCCGGCACCCCAGCGCCCGGATCGGACACGGGCTCAGACATAGGCTCAGGCATGGGTTCAGGCATGGGCTCGGACACCGGCTCGGTCGAGCTGCTGCGGCGTGCCGAGTGCGGCGAGATCCTGGAGCAGGTCTACGACCGGTACCGCCGCGCCCAGCCCGGTGCGCTCTCCAGGCCGCACCGCTGGTGGGCGTTGGGCGCGGGCCAGCCGCCGGTCTCTTCGGCGCCGCGCTACGTCGCCGTCCACCGGGACGCCGACGGCATCCCGGACGGCTACGCCAGTTACTCGGTCGAGTCCAGCACCCTGACGGTCGACGAGACCATCGCCACCGACGACACCGTCTTCACGGCCCTGGCCCGGTTCGTGCTCGGACACGACCTGGTCACTCAGGTCGTGTTCAAGCACGTCCCGCCCGAGCACCCGCTGCGCTGGCAGTTCGCGGACTTCCGTGCCGGCCAGGTGAGCGACGACACCGACTGGCTCTGGGTACGGCTGCTGGACGTCCCGCGTGCGCTGACCGCGCGCGGCTGGTCCACCGACGGCGAGCTCGTCCTCGACGTCGACGACCCGTTCCTCGGCGAGCGCGACCGCTACCTGCTGACCGTCCGCGACGGCAAGGCCGACTGCGTCCCGACGGACCGGGCGCCCGACCTGTCCCTGGACATCAGCGACCTGGGTTCGGTCTACCTCGGCGGCACCACCCCCAGCACCCTCGTACGTGCCGGACACATCCGGGCCCACAGCCCGGGCGCCGCCACCCTCGCCGACGCCCTCTTCCGCGCCGAGCGCCCTCCGCACTGCCTGCACTGGTTCTGACCACGCGCTCGCCCACCTCGCCACGGGTCTTGTTGGTAGGGCTACGACAGGGCTGCAAGGGGCCTCAGCGGTGCTTGCTTCCTGTGCGGTGGGGGATCGGCCCTGGTCACCCGTCGGGGCGGAGGCTCCTGGCACGCGAAGGGGGGAGTGGGCGTGGCCAGGAGAGAGTCCACGCGAGAGGTCAGGAGAGAGAAGAACAGCACCGGGACCGAGCATGCGTGCCGCGGGACCCGAAGAGGTCCCGCGGCGTAGATGCAACGGCTACTTGCCGCTGCCTTCGGCGAGGGTGTGGGCGACGAGTGCGTTGGCGTGGCCGTGGCCGAGTCCATGCTCGGCCTTGAGCCAGGCGACGAGCTCCATGTGCTTGGTCAGGGGAGAGGTGCGGATGAGTTCCTTCCACTCCGCGATCGGCCGGCCGTACTTCTTCTCGATCGAGGGGAAGTAGCTGGCGGGGCCCTTCACCGGTGTCGTCATGGGCGTTGTCCTACCTCTTCGTTTCGGAGAGCTCACGCTGGTTGTCTTTGCGTTCAACTTGTCTTTGTGTTCAACAGCCGCACGAATACGGCTAGTTCTGTGCGATCGGGGTCGCGGTGGCCAGTCGGACGGTGGTCGCGGTCAGCCACAGCAGGCCGAGGGCGGCTCCGGCAGTGAAGGCCAGCACGGTGGCGGAGGACCCGGCGAACCCCGCGAGGATGCCGAGCGGCACCAGGCGGGAACCCACGGCCCAGCCGCGCTGTCGCCGGGCGGCGAAGTGGCGGGCCAGCATCAGAAAGGATGCGCACAGGGCGAGGAAGCCCACCATGGCACTGAGCATGTGCAGCCCGCCGTGCCAACTGAGGGAGGCGGCCGGGGCATCGGGGCTGCCGGCGGGGAATCCCGCGCCCGGGTCGGCGGTGAATACCGCGGCGAGGAGGAACGAGGCGCCGAACACGCGGACCAGCCGCGGCGCCCAGCGTCCTTCGGTCGTGCCGGCCAGCGTGCGGCGGATTCCGGCGGCACCGGCGATGGCCAACGCGCCGGTGAGCAGGAAGCTCGTGACCTGGATCCATCCCAGGTCGCCCAGGCTGAGCTGACTGATCGCGTTACGCGTGAAGTCGAAGCCGTCGCGCGTAAGTCCCTGAACTGCGCCGGCACCCAGGAACAGCGGACCGGCCGCGATCCCACCCGCAAGCAGTGCCCGCGTCTTCGGCCGTCTCGCCGATGCGAAGGCGGCAGCGGCCGGAGCGTCGATGGCCTGAGTCATGGAATCCCCCTGAGTAGAACTAGACGGTGTGGTATTCACACGGAGCCGGGCGCTAGAGTAGCCATGAGAAAACTAGACTGTCCAGTACTTACGAGAAGGATGGGTCATGGCTGCGAGCGAAGAAGGCCGGTCGGCACGCAAGCACACGGCGATCATGAACGCGGCGACCAGGGCGTTCATGGCCAATGGCTACGCCGGAACCAGCATGGACGACATCGCCAAGCTCGCCGCGGTCTCCAAGCAGACCGTCTACAAGCACTTCACCGACAAGGAGAAGCTGTTCACCGAGATCGTCCTTGCCACCACTGACCGCGTCGACGCCATGGTCGACCTGGTGGCCGACATCCCGGCCGACGCCGACGCCCTTGAGGACAACCTCACCCGCCTGGCCCACCAGTTCCTGACCGCCCTCACCCAGCCCGAAGTACTCCAGCTACGGCGCCTGATCATCGCCAACGCCGACACGTTCCCCCAACTCGGCGCCGCCTGGTACGAGCAGGGCTTCGAACGCATCCTGGCCACTCTCGCCACTACCTTCCAACGGCTCGACGACCACGGACTCCTCCGCATCCCCGACCCCCACCTGGCCGCCAACCACTTCTCCGGCCTGCTGCTCTGGATCCCCGTGAACAAGGCCATGTTCCACGGAAGCCCGCAGCACACCCAGGTCGAACTCGACCGCTACGCGACCGCCGGCGTCCAAGCCTTCCTCGCCGCCTACCGCTGACCGCAGCGCTTCCCAAACGGGCTGCCCCTCGCGTGGCTGTGGACATGACCCGACATCCGACATGACACGTCATGGGCTGACCAGCCGTCGACCCTTTCTCACGCGGATCAGCCCGTGCTGAGTGATGCGGTTTACTCGGCCTTGAGCTGGTGGTCGGCCCAGACATAGCTTTCGGGCAGCAAGTCGGTGACAGGGACTGCTCGGATGCGGTCACCTTCGCCGACGATGACCTTGAGGGCGGGGAAGTAGTCGAGAAGGACCTGGCGGCACCGACCGCAAGGGGGAACAACCCCGCGGTCGCGGTCGCCCACGGCGACGATGGTGTCCAGCTCGTAGGCTCCCTGGGCGGCTGCCGCACCGATGAGAACCAGCTCAGCGCAGGGGCCTCCTGTGAAGTGATAGGCGTTCACCGCGGTGACGATCCGGCCGTCCCGGGCACGGGCTGCGGCCGCCATGGTGTGGTTGTCGCCCCGGCAGCGCGTGCGTGCGACTTCAGCCGCAGCCTGGATGAGTTCGTGGTCGACGTGCTGGGTCTGGGTGGTCATCTTCTCCGCCTTCGTTGGGTGTCAGGTGACGTTGGCGCGTGGGACGAGGGTGCGCAACCGGATATCTACGGTGTGAGTTTTCCACCAGGTGATGTGGCGGCGGATGGTGCTGCCTTGTTGCTTGAGGCATGCGTGGTCCGTCCCGCCCAGCGAGAAGCAGCGCAGGGCGGTGAACTGGGCCTCGATAGGCGCTCAGTCCTCCCAGTCCTCGCCGCCACGCATGACGCGCCAGTCTTCGAGGTTCTCAAGTCCCTTGCGAGCCAATTCGGCATATTGCACCGGGCACTCCCACAGTTCGCGGACCGAGAGCCCGGAGGGCACGGGAGTGTCCGGGTGGTCCTCCGGGGCATACAGGTGGACCACCGCGCGGTACCGGTCATCGGTGGTGGAGTCGGCGGCAGACCAGGGATGCTGAGGGTGCTCGCAGGAGGCGTCCAGGTCGATGGCGGCTGCCACCCCCCCGGTACGGCCATCGGCTTGGCCGTCATAGGCGAGCCTCAGACGGTCATTTCTCTTGCGGACGAGCAGGGGACTGAGAGGGCCGACAGCGTGACCGTCCGGTCACCGTGCCCGCAGGCTGGCAGTGCGCATATGGTTGCTTCGCCGTGGAAGGGGGTGTTCACATCCCCCGCGAACACACTCGGCCCGATGGCTCCGGGCGGCATCGCCGCCCGGAGCTGCTGTGGGGGCGTCTAGCAGCCGAATCCGCCGGACGACGTCCAGTGGTTGAGTCGGGCCCATGTCTTGTGGCCGACGATGCCGTCGGCCCTGAGGCCCTGGCACCTCTGAAAGTACTTCACCTTGGCTTCGGTACCGCTGCCGAAGTTGCCGTCGACCGCCAGACGTCCACCCAGAATCGAGTTGTTGAGCTCGCACTGGAGCTGCTTTACGACGGCACCCGTATCACCACGCGAAAGCACGGGCTCAGTGCTGGCGTAATGGCAGGCGTAGGAGGGTGCGGCAAAGGCGTTCGGTGCTGCTCCGAAAGCCAGCGATGCCGTGAGCGCGGCGATGCTCAGAGAGGTTGCCATAAGCTTTCTCATGTGTGTTCCTTTCAAGTTGAGGGGGCAATGCGTTGGTCGGTCGAGTCGCCAACCCAGGAAATCCCCTCCGGTGAGGGAGGACGGTGGCCACGGCTGCGCGCCGGTGGCCGAGATGTAATTGCGGGGATGGCGGAGTGCTACGACTCGTTCAGCCGCGGCCATCACATGCCTTGCAGTCGCCGCTTCCGCGACAGCTGTCGCACTTCCACACGCCCCGGTAGCCGGAGCCGTCACAGGTGGTGCACTTCCCATCTCCCTTACAGCGCTGGCACTTGTTCCACATGGTCAGTTCCTTTCTGATGGGTTCGTACTGTGACCGTGATCGTGACCCTGAGCGGCCGCGGGAGGTCGGGAGGCAACCGGGCCCTCCGGTACGAGCGCCGCTCAGTGTTCTGGCGAGGCCGGTGCTGCCGGCCCGTACCGCCGAAAGACACCTTGCCCCGTGCGAAGGTCCGGGTCAGGGCTTCAACAGCGACACTTTTTGCACTGCAACTTGCACCGCCGTAACCTGCTGCTCCTTCTGTTGCACCGCAACGAGAACTCACCAGCCGGAGGCTTTTGTGGGTGAACCGACCGAGCTCTTCACGGAGCTGGCACGTGCTTTAGTCCAGGCTCTGGACGCATGGGCAGCAACGGTCGGGCAAGCGACCGACATCGACAAGCGGCCCACACGCGCAGGCCTGATCGCGGAACTGGAGAGGGGCAGAAGAGAACTGGAGGGCCTGGGCCAGAACCGAAAGAAGATCGATGAGCCTTTGCTGGCATACTGGCTCAAGGGCCGTGATCAGCTGCTCGTGGGCAGAAAGAGGAACAGGCTTCCCAGCGAAGAGGACAGCGCGGCCATCGCCCGCGTTCTTTCGGAAAAGGCGTGTCGCAGCGCCGCGCAACTACCGCGGATCAGCACCGAAATCGCCGACCTTTCGCGTCGCCTCAAAAACGAAGGCGGAATTCGGTGGCGAGACGAGGTCCTTGCGAGCCTCACACGCGGGGCCGGCCCGAGCGGGAACAGGGAACCGGATAGCAGCCCAACCTCAATGGCGGTGCCTTCGGCAGCCGCAGAATGTCAAGGAACTCCCAGCTCTCCCCAGACACGCACTGGTTATGTCACGCAGATCGTGTCGTCCACGGGCACGATGGGGCAGGATGCTTCCCCCTCGCCGCCGCTGACCACCAGTGGCAACTCGCACGGCGCGCCCCCACCTGACGGGAGGCAGTGGTCACGACGCGAACAGCGCAGTTGGGACAAGGCTTTGGGCAGTGCCGTTGCTGTTGTCGTCACCGCTGCGGCCCTCATCACTGCCCTCGTAGTGGCGACGTCCAACGAGGACGTGGGCACTGAATCAGGTGTCGAAAGCGACGCCCCGCACAGGCTGCGGCCAACCGGCTCGGCCCCGCCCGCCCAGGGAACTCTTGCGGAAGCCAGCATGTCGCCCCCCGGCATGGAGAAGGGAGCCCTGGGTGAGGACAGTCGGTGCAGTGCACCCTTTCAGGGCCCGAATGCGATCACGTGGCGGGTGTGCACACGTGTCGAGAGCGACCGCGTCTCCTTCGCCTTGAAGATCACCAACCACAGTCGGGCAGAGGCCACGGTCAAGGCCCATCTGGAGTACGCACAAGCCACCAAGTTCCACCGGTGCCCGAACGCGCCCCACCCCCAGCAGCTCAGCGTCCCGGCAGGTAAGACCCTCATCACTGATCCCAGGCAGTGCACTGCGCCCCGGAATCAGACGCCTTTCGCCTACCAGGGGGTTGGCTGGGTACTCCCTGAAGGAGCTACTGCGGGCTCCTACGAGCTCTCTCCCACCGCCCATGTCCATCCCGACCGGGTCATCTGGAAGCCGGACCTGGTGTGACGCCGAGCGCCGGCCCGAACAGGACGGAGAGCAGGAAGCGATGGTCGTACGGCGTTCAGGTGCATCGCGCGGGCATTCCCGAGCCGCCGCCCAGGAAGCGGCCCACGGACTCATGTGCCATTGCCCGCGCCCGCTCAACCTCGCCCGGCACCGACCTCCGGTGACCAGATCGATGGCGTTGCCTGGTCGGACATGCGGTGACGAGTCGTTCGAGGTGATGGCTTCTCAGGTACGCCGAGACAAGAGGGCGACGAACGTGATGTAGGTGATGGCGGCGGTGGCCACGAACCAGAAGTACGGATCGCCGCTTCTTCCGGATGCCAGTTCACCGATGAAGGCGCTGAGATTCCCTACGGTAAGCACGATGCCCGTGCCGGCCCAGGCCCACCCCCCGATCCGGGCGAAGCGCTCGTCGGGAGCCTTCGCGGTGAGGCCCTGATAGGTCTCGCTGCGGCGTCCCAGCAGCACTAAGGCAAGACTGCAGACGGCCAGGATCCCGAACGTCACCAGGCCGAGAGCGAGGTTGCCGCCGACAGTCGCGGCCACGAGGCAGGCGACACCGACGGCGAGGAATAAGCCGGGGACGGACCGCCTGGCTGCGTTACCGGTCCTCTGCTGGGCCTTCATTGGCATGAAACATCTCCTCAACGCTGACCTTGAAGAACGTGGCCATGGACAAGGCGAGCGGCAGGGAAGGTGTGTACCGCTCGGTCTCGATGGCGTTGATCGTTTGCCGTGAGACCCCGAGGGCTGTGCCTAGCTGGCCCTGCGAGAGCCCTCGTGACGACCGCAGTTCTCTGACGCTGTTCCGCACATGTAAAGCTTACTTGTCACCCATCGGCGACTGTCAAGGATGCTTTACAGGAGGGTAGGGCTCAGAGCGGTGCCAGGTCGCGCCTGTGTCCGCCAGTGGGGAGTGCATCGCGCGGACCAGAATCCCTCACCTGCCCCAGGCAGAACCGAAATGCCAGGGCGTAGTGCCGTACCCGGGTGCACGGCAATAGGAGTCGCCCCTCGACGACTCCCGTCCGCTGCCACCGAATCCAGCCCACGCATCACCGAATCCAGTTGCCCTCCGCAAAGCCAGGCACTCACTCAGCAGTGATTGCCCGGCGACGCGGGGAGTGGTGGCGGCGGTAGTAGGAGAGGGTGACGGCGGCAAGTAGCGGGCCCCAGAGGACCAAGGGTTGGTAGAGAATGCCGACGACGAGGTTCCCGGCAGGCGTCATGTCAGAGTGCGGGTAGGTCCACCACCACGGGACATTGGCCCAGAGCAGGGTGAGCGCGACCGCGCCGAAAGCGGCGGGGACGACGGCGGCCAGGGGACGGACGCTTCGCCCTCCGATGAACGGTACCCAGCCAGGCACGACCTCGCCCCACGGCCGTACCAGACCGAGCGTCAGGAAGGCGCCCAGCTCGCAGAGCACGCTGAGTGTCAGCATCCACACCTTCGCCCCCACCGTCTCGAAGCCGGCGAAGCCTGCATCGCTGTATCCGGCCGGGTATCCGAGCACCAGAACGATGCGCCACAGGCTGCTCGGCAGGACCACCAACGTCGTCACATGCGCGGCCCACACCGCCCAACGAGGAGCTGGCGCTGCGGAGATGACAACAGTGGACGGGTTCGGCTGAATGCTCATGAGAGCCATCTTCATGCGCTCCGCAGAGCGTTCCATCGTCCTGCGTGGCTGTCTCAGGTAGCCACCTGGTACGAGACCTGGACGACGTGATCAGCCGCGCGGGGGAACCGCCGTCATGCTGCGAGACGATGGACTCGGGACCACGGACGCATGGTTCGCTGCACACCAGGCTCGCCGAGGCCAGCCATCCGGGCTGGTGGATCATCGCTGCTGGACGGCGGCCCGGGCCCCATGGTCTGGGAAGAGCCGTTGCCGCGCCCGAGTGGGCCGGGCCGGCGTCGGGGCTACTCGCCGAGGTCCGTTGTGAGGGTGGTGCGGGGCACGCTGACCACCGCGTCGTAGGCGTCCAGGGCGGGAACGGGAAGGAAGCCGTCGTCCATGCGGGTGCAGGTGGGCTCCGGCAGGTCGTGGTCCCTGGAGTGTGCGCGCAGTGCGCGGACGTCCACCAGCGCTGGTGCCTCCGGCACCCCCGAGAACAGGGCCTCCAGGCTGTCGGGGGTCGCCGCCGGGGCGTCGGCTGCGGACTGGCGCATCCCGGCGGGATGCGTCGGATCGGGCACGTTGCGCACGGTCCGGCCGCCGCCGCTGGTCAGGGCCACGGACACGTAATCCGTTCCGAGTTGCTGGGCGAGGGCGTGCCCCATGGGGATACGGGGAAGCGGACTGCCTTCGGGGCTTGCGGTGCGCTGGATGTGGGCGTTGTGCGCGGCGACCACGATGCGGGTGCCCGGTGCGGACCGGTCGAGCAGCTCCAGCAGACTGTCGGCCAGGTAGCGGTCGCGGGCGGCGAGATCGGCGGCGTCCGGTGCGCCGCTGAGCAGTTCGGACATCGCGCGCTGCATCTGGTCGGTGCGCCAGGCTGCCCAGACGTCCGACAGAGCGCGTTCGTAGGCGTGGTGTCCGCTGCGCTGGACGTAGATCTCGCGCATGGCCGTGACGCGGTTGAGGAGCCGGCCGAGCGTTGCCGAGAGTTGGTCCTGCGGCTCGGGGCCGAGGGCGAGGCGGGCGTGGGCGGAGACGAGGCCCGAGCCGCCCGTGAGCGGCTCTGCCAGTTTGAGGGCGGTACGGGCATAGTGTGCCGCGCCGGGGTCGACGTCGGTCAGGTAACCGGCGACCGGCTCCAGGGCGGGCGTCAGCGAGCCGCCGGCTGCCGGGATGTCGAGTCCGGCGAAGCGGACCGGGTGCGGTGCCGTGACGTTGTGGGAGCGCAGCCACCGTATGGCGTCGCGCCCCTCGGCCGACTGGCCCGGGTAGCCGTCCGGATGAGGCATGAGCAACCTGTCGAGGTCGCCGTTACCACCCTGCACCCAGGCATCGACGGCCCGTCCGGAGGCAGCGCCGAACTCGACGGCGTAGACGGTGAATCCGCATTCCTGGACCAGGAAGCGCAGTATGCGTGCGCGCAGCAGCCCGAACTCGCGTATCTGGTGGGAATTCTCGCCGAGAGCGACCACTCGCGCATCGCCGACGAGTCGGTGCAGCACCGCCAGGTCGTCGAACGGGGCGTTGGGATCGTCGGCGGTGAGACGGACTGCGTTGCGGGTTGTCCATTCAGTGAGGGTGAGTGGATGACTGGTGCCCATGATCGCGACCCTAGCAGTCGGCGCTCAGGCTGGGAGCCGGGATCGTTGGTAAGGCGGCAGTCAGGACTGCAGCGTGTAGGGACAGCAACTGGCGGGTGCAAGGCTGAGTTTGGGGTGCAGTGAGATCCCTGTCAGGGCGGTGCCGGCGACGGTACGCGCAGACGTTTCAGCCATGGAGCGCGAACGAGGTCCGGTCCTGCCACTTCGCACCGTCATGTACCAGGAGGTCAACTGACGAGACCCGGGACGTGAAGGGCGGTTTGCTGAGGAGGTCGGCCTCGATCTCCTCCAGGACAGCGTCGTCCTGGCCGTCGACGATGGTCAGATGGGGCACGACCTTGGTGAACTTGCCGCCGTAGGGAGGGACTTCGGGCCACCGGTCCGTGAGCACCGCGGTGAGCCGCCGCAACTGCGTGTCTGGCTCAGGACGGAGAAACAGCACACCCGGAAACCGCCCGCAGCTTTCAAAACGCAGGTCAAAGGCATGATGACTGCCGAGCACGTCAGTGAGAGCCGAGCAGACACCCTGATCTATTCGGCTCTCGTCGAGGAACGGGAAGAGCACCGTGATGTGTGCTGGAACCCCGGCTCGGGCTGACGGATCGAACCGTTCACGCCATGCGCGGACGGCCGGCTCTGCTTCCGGGATCCTGACGATGAGTCCCGTCTGCCCCGCCTGAAACCTGCTCGTGCTGTCGTCTGCCATGCCACGGCATGCTGCCACCTCAGAGCCTGGCGACGGCACTTACGAGCCAGCTGCGCTGTGCCTGGTGTGTGCGTCGGGGTCGGCCCGTCCCCCGATCGGGCCGGCCGCGGCGCCTCCCTGATTCTCAGTGGGCCGGTTCGTCGGCGAGGTAGGGCGGGGCCGGCTCGTACTGGATGTAACGGCGCACCGCACGGGCGTGATCGCGGCCGTGCAGATGACCGACCAGCCAGAGGGCCATGTCGATGCCTGCGGACACGCCCTGGCTGGTGACCAGGTCACCGTCGACCACATAGCGTGCGTCGCGGACCACCGTGATGTTCCCGCGTGCCTGAAGGGTGTCCTCAAAGGCGTGGTGTGTGGCCACCCGGCGGCCGCGGGCCGCGCCCGCCTCGTGCAGCAGCAGGGCTCCGGTGCAGACACTGGTGGTCCAGGCGGCCTGGTCGGAGGCTTTGCGGATCCACTCGATGAGGACGGCGTTGGTCACCTCGGTGCGGGTTCCGTTCCCGCCGGGCACGAGCAGCACGTCGAGCGGCGGGTGATCGTCGAAGGTGTGGTCGGGCAGCACCCGCATGCCCTTGTTGCAACGGACAACGTCCCGTCGCTCCGCGATCAGCACGGTGGTGTCGTCGTGCTCCCGGATCATGGCGGAGGAGGTGAACACCTCCCAGGGACCGACGAAGTCCAGTTCCTCGGCCCCCTCGAACAACAGCAGCCCATAGGCCGTCATGCGTACTCCTTGTTGGATCGGAATCTGTCCCGGTACTCGGACGGCGCGATGCCGACCTGACGGTGGAAGGAGCGCCGCAGCGTCTCCGCGGTACCGAAGCCGTACCGGTGGGCGATGGCCTCGATGGGATCGTCGCCTTCGACCAGGGCCCGGCGCGCCGCCTCCACCCGCACCCTCTCCACGTACGCCGCCGGCGGTGTGCCGAGTTCGGCGGTGAACCGGCGCTGTAGATGACGGGGACTCAGGCCCGCCTGAGCGGCCAGATCGGCGATGCCGTGCCGGGCGCCGGGATCCGTGTGGATCGCCGACACCGTGTTCCGGATCGGATCGCTGGACGGCTGGCGCGACCACAGCGGCACGCTGAACTGCGACTGGCCGCCGGGCCGGCGCAGGAAGAGCACCAGCTCCTGCGCGACGGCATGGGCGATGTCCCGGCCCAGGTCGTCCTCCACCAGGGCGAGCGCGAGGTCCATACCGGCGGTCACACCGGCCGAGGTCCACACCCGCCCGTCCCTGATGAAGATCGGTTCGCAGTCCACCCGCAGCTCCGGATGCTGCCGGGCGAGCTGGCCCGCACGGGACCAGTGGGTGGTGACCCGGCGGCCCTCGACGAGTCCGGCGGCCGCCAGCAGGAACACCCCGCTGCACACCGAGGTCACGCGGCGGGCGGATGCCCCGGCCGCGGCGATCCACCCGGTCAGCGCGCTGTCCTGCGCCGCTTGGTCGACGTGGTCGCCGCCCACCGCCACCAGGGTGTCGATACCGCGCGGGTCGAGATCGGCCACACCGTGTCCGGCCTGTACGGGCAGGCCACTGGTCGACCGGACCAGGCCGGCGGTGGGCGCCAGGACCTGACAGTCGTAACCGCCCGAGAGCGTCCCCGCGTACTGGAACACCTCGTGCGGGCCGACCAGATCCAGTGACTGGAACCCGTCGAAGATGACGAAGACGATGCGACGTTGTTGCACGTCTTCAGCCTGCTGGCCGCCGGGGATGGCGTCAACGACGTGTATCCCACCATTCGTGCCATCGCCCGGGGGCAGGCGACGTGGGCGGCGGCCGGGTGCTTGACGACTCTGCGGGCACGGCACCGAAGACTTGGTGTTGCGGTGGGTCTTCTGAGGTCGGCGGCATATCGGGGCTGTCGGTCCCGTGTTGGTGGGATATCGGGGGCTGTCGGGCCGATGTCGGTGCGCACTGGCACCTTTCGAGAGGTCCTGCCGGGTGCCCCATCCGGCTGTGGGTTTGGGAAAGGTAACTCTCGTGCATGACGTAGTGATCGTGGGCGCCGGCCCGGTTGGTCTGTTCCTTGCCTGCGAGCTTGGCCTCGCCGGCTGCTCTGTCCTGGTGCTTGAGCGGGAGCCGGAGGGCCACTCCCCGTTCAGGGCGAAACCGCTCGGGATGCGGGGCCTGTCCGCCGCGTCGGTGGAGGCGTTCTACCGCCGCGGAATGCTGCACCAGCTGAGGACGGCATCGGGCGTCCACGACGATGCCGGCGCGGATCCCGATGCGCACGAGCCGTCACCCCCTCGTGGCGTGGGCCATTTCGCGGGCATGGTGCTCGATCCGGCCCAGGTCGACGTCGCCGCCCTGCCGTACCGGCTTCCCAGCCCGGCGACGGAGGGCATGCTGACCTACCTCGAAGCGGTCGAGACGCTGCTGTCCGAGCAGGCCTCCCGGCTCGGCGTGGAAATCAGGCACGGCGTCACGGTCTCAGCCATCGCCCAGAACGATGAGAGCGCGGTCGCCCAAGCCGGCGGGCAGGAATACGCGGCGCGTTGGCTCGTCGGCTGTGATGGCGGCCGCAGTGCGGTGCGTGGGCTCGCGGGATTCGAATTCGTCGGCACCGAGCCGCAGTTCACCGGTTACACCATGCACGCCACCGTCGCCGATTCCGAGAAGTTGCGCTCCGGGATCAACCTGACGCCGACGGGCATGTACCTCCGGCTCGCGGAAGGGCACGTCGGCATGATGGACTTCGACGGCGGCGCGTTCGATCGCTCGCAGCAGCCGACCCGTGACCATCTCCAGGCGGTGCTGCGCCGGGTATCCGGCACCGACGTGACGCTGAGCGAGGTGCATCTCGCATCGAGCTTCACCGATCGGGCCATGCAGACGACGACCTACCGACGGGGACGCGTCCTGCTCGCGGGCGACGCCGCTCACATCCACTCGCCCCTCGGTGGGCAGGGACTCAACGCCGGCCTCGGCGACGCCATGAACCTGGGGTGGAAGCTCGCGGCGACCGTGCACGGGTACGCGCCGGACGGGCTGCTCGACACCTACACCCGCGAACGCCATCCGATCGGCGCGGCGGTGCTCGACTGGTCGCGCGCCCAGGTGGCGGTCATGCGGCCGGACCCGCATGGGCAGGCGGTCCGAAAAGTGGTCCGCGACCTGATCGGGACCCGGGACGGAACGACCTACATGTTCGAGAGGATGTCGGGTTCGTCGATCCATTACGACCTTGGCAGCGAGCATCCCCTGGTCGGCCGCAACGCCCCGGACCTTCGCCTGGAGAACGGCACTCGGCTCGGCGACCTGATGCGGGACGGACGGGGCGTCGCGCTCGAATTCAGCACCGACCGGTCCCTGCACGAGTCAGCGATGGGCTGGGAGGGCCGGATGCGGTATGTAGCCGGTCCGGCGAGAAACGACCTCGGATTGGGTGCCGTGCTTGTCCGGCCCGACGGCGTAGTCGCCTGGGCCGGTGAGCGCACCCCTGATCGTGCAGGGTTTGAGCGGGCTGCCAGTCACTGGTTCGGTGCTCCGGAAATCTGAAGCAGCCACTCCATTCTCTTCAGCGGCTACCCCGTTCCCCTCAGTGGGTACCCCGTTCCCGTTTTCCCTCGTCCTGCCAACGGCTGGAGAGCGAAGACGGTCTTGGGTTCGGCTTCCCACTGCGCGTCGCGGGGGAGTGGGGACTCCGGCACCGGGACCGGCCGGTGACCTGGCTGAACACCGCGAACGCGGGCGACAAGGTGAGGGATCTCGAAGCCCGCTGGCAGACAGACGTACTCGACGCGTGCCCGGACGTGGTGTCGATCCTCGTCGGGGTCAACGACATGGGCTGGCACACGCTGGACCCGAAGGTGCGCGTGATCCGGGTGGAGGAGTTCGAAGCGGGTTACGACCGCCTGCTCGCACCCCTCGCCGGGGCGGGCACGAACTCGCGATCAGCCGCAAGCGTGAAGCGTATGCCGCCCCTCGCCTGCCGCCGGTTTTGAAAACCTCCGTCAGTTGAAGGATGTAACGCCGCCTGGCCCCCCGTACGTTGGCACCGCCGCAGCGAGCTTCAGCCACCTACGGGGGATTCCTCTCCTGTCCGGAAGGCTTTGCTGTGGCGAAAAGGCTGGTCATCGAACCCGCCTCACAGGCAAGAACTGCCGAAGGAGAACAGACCAACCATGATCACCGAGTCGACCCCCCACGGGTCGGTGCGGCGGACGATGGCCGCATTCGCCGCGGTCGCCCTCGCCACGCTCGCCACCTCAGTGTCGCCGCTCACGACCGGAACGGCCCACGCGGACACCCCCACCCTGGCGGGCCTGTCCCTGTCACCTCGCCTGCCCCAGTCGGACGGCCTTGCGGCGTCCTTGGACCTGGCGAAGGACTCGTCGGACTACGGAACCGAAATCGTCATCAACAAGTCGCCGATCGCGACCTGGAGCATCGTGCCCAACGGTGACGGCAGCTTCCTGATCCGCAACGACAAGACACAGAAGTGCCTCGACTTCAACACCGACAACAATCACCTCGTCGAGCCGGTCTACTGCGACCAGACCAACACCAAGCAGAACTGGTACCTACAGCCCGCACCCGGTGGTGGGGGCTACTACCTGATCCGCAACGTCAACACCGACAAGTGCATGGATGTGTTCGGCGGAAGCAGCAACGACGGCACCACGGTCGGCATCTCCGGCTGCAACCGTGGCAGCAACCAGGAGTGGACCATCGGCCCGACGCCCAGCCCGGGCTACACGGGCCCCACCCTTTCGGATCTGGCCACCGCGTACGCGCTGAAGCAGTGCAGCAACGGCTCCAGCATCATCAAGTCGTGTGATTACGACATCACCGGCGACAGCGTGGCGTCCGTGGGAAACCTGCATCGGGTCAGCTCCAACGTGTGGAACAACAGCACCGATCCCGCGGACCGGACCATCACCTGGACGCAGACCTCGTCCCAGACCAACACGGTGGGCACCTCCCTCACCGTCACCAGCGAGGTCGGGATCAACGTCGAGATCGTCACCGCCAAGGTCAGCACCGCGATCAGCGCACGCTACGAGCATTCCTGGACGCAGACCGACACGGTGAGCGATGCCAACAAGATATCCGTGAAGCCGAACAACTACAGCTGGGCGATGCGAGGCCAGCTGATGAAGACGGTGACGGGTAAGTGGAAGTTCACCAATGACCTCGGTGACACCTGGTCCGGCGAGGGCACCGCCACCGTTCCCGCCGTCGACGGCACCGACGGTCTCAGCAGCAACCTGGTGCTGTGCACGAGCGACAGCCTCGCCAAGGAGTGCGTCGACAACCGGTAACCAGCGCAGAGCTGCAGAGCGTTGCACCTCGATGTCCGACGGCACGCCGTCGGACAGTTCCCCGGCCTCCGCCAACGGAGCCGGGGAACAACGCGTTGGTCCGCCGCCCCCGGCACCGGTCAGCAGCAGGCGCCTACATGGGTGACTGGCCGGAATTCTGCCGACGGGTCACCTCCGCGGCGATCTCGACCCGTGAGGTCATCGCCAGCTTCCTGAGGATGCTGGACACATGGGTGCTGACGGTGCTTCGGGCAATGGACAGCCGAGCCGCGATCTCGGGATTGGAACACCCTTCGGCCACATGCTCCGCAACCAGGCGTTCCGTGTGGGTGAGTGCTCGCCAGCCGTCGCGAACGCCGGTCCGGGCCCGGTGGGAGCCCCGGCGGACGGCGACCGCTCGCAGCCGGGACGTCGCCTGTGCCACGTCCCAGACCGCGCCCAGCCGCGTGTACGTGTCCAGCGCCTGGTCGAGCAGGAGACGGGCCTCGTCCTGTCGCCCTCGGCGGGCCAGTATTTCCGCCGCATCGGTACAGGTGTGTGCCGCGTTGAGCGGCCGCGGAGCGTTGCGATAGCAGCGGATCGCTTCCATGAGCAGGTCGGGGTCCTCATTCAGCAGGCCTTGGCAACGGTAGGCGTCACCGAGGTGGTAGAGGCCGCCGCTGTGCTCGGCCCGCTGCTGCGCGGCGGCGGCGTATCGTCGTGCGTTCTCGTGATGGCCCCGGGTCAGGGCCAGTCGGACCAGATCAGGTGTCAGGAAGCCCAGGATCAGCCGGCCCGGCAGGTGGCCGATGCCCTCGTCGAACGCCTCGGCAAGCCGGACGTAGGCGCGCTCGGCATCGCCCTGCGCCTCGTCCAGAAGGGCGCCCGCGCACAGTGGCAGATACTCGTAGAAGGCGGCGACCGTGACGTTGTCGCTCTCGGGCGGCGTGGCCTTCAGGTGTGCTTCGGCATCGGGGCGCCGGCCTCTGTGCACGGCGATCACCGCTGCCACCGCCCGCAGTGCCCGGCTCATCGAGGCGACCTGGCCGCCGTGATCGAGACCTGCTGCGACCTCCGCCAGCGCATCGTCCCAGTGCCCCGAGTGGAACGCGAGCAGCGCGCAGGACAGGTGGTACCAGGGCAGGAAAACCCCTCCGGTGCGCTCCGCCGGTCTTCGTACGGCGGCGAGCGTCTGCCGGGCCTCCTGTCCGAGGTCGAGGTCGATGTAGCAGTTGCCCAGGGAGAGTTGCAGCCCCAGCCACTGGGCCGGGTGCATCGTGTCGGGTGTGAGGCGGGTGGCCTGCCGCGCCAGTTCGACCGCTTCCGCGTCCGGCGTTTCGAGGAAACGCTTGGCTGCCAGGACGTGCAGGGCGCTGGCCAGGGCGAAACCGTCATCGGCCTCGTCGGCGACGGACCGGGCACGTGAGGCGACCGCCCCGGCTTCGGTGAGGTCACCCAGCGCGAAGAGACACACCGCGCTGAACGCCTGGAGCCGGACCCTCTCGATCGCCGGGATGCCCGGGCTCCGGCATCCGGCCCGTGCCTCTGCCAGTGCCAGGTCGGGGCGGCCGCGGGCGAACGCTGCCTGGATGACGATCCAGCGCAGCAGGCATTCCAGACCGGGTTGCGGTGCCTTGGCCAGGGCGGAGCGGGCACTTTCCTCCGCTTCGGCGAGGTGGCCGGAGGAGAGCTGCGCAATGGCGTGGTGCAGTGGGAGATTGCCGTACCCGGCATCCGTGGGGTCGCCGAGTTCCAGCGCCCTCGTGACCAGCCGCAGCGCCATGGCCGGCGCCCGGGTGGTGAGCCGTGCCGCGGCTCCCTCCAGCCACGTGATCAGGAAATCCGGGCTCGGCACCCCGTTGAGCAGGTGCTCGGCAACGCGTTCGGGCGCCGCCCCGGACTCGGCCAGACACTGCGCCGCTCGCGTGTGCAGCATGGCCCGCAGCGGCCCCGGCACGGCGTCGTGCAGCGCGTGCCGGATCATTTCGTGGCGGAAGCCCAGGAAGGGGCCGGAGTCCGTCAGCACCCCGGACGCCTCGGCCTCCGCCATGATGGTCAGCAGATCGCGTATCGGGATGTCCGCGACCGCTGCGAGTTCGGCCGTGGTGCAACTGGCGCCCAGTACGGAGACGATGCGCAGCATCTGCAGCACGTCCTCACGCAGGTACCGAAGCCGGTGCGTCACCAGAGCGGTCAGCGGCGGCAGCGAACAGCCGGCCGCGATGTCCGCCGTGGAGTCGTCGCCGGTCTCGATGGCGTGCTCGCGCTGCAACGCGGCGATCAACTCCCTGATGTACAACGGGTTTCCGGCAGCTCCCTCGGCCATGCGCCGCAGTCGCGGGCCGGCCTCCCGGCCGCACAGCTCGGTCAGCAGGGCCGCCACGGCTTGCGCATCCAGGGGTGCCAGTTCCAGCAGGGTGTGGTTGCCGGTGATCCGGTTCCGTGACAGGCGGTCGACGTCCCCCGCTCCGGGCAGCGGCCGGTGGGCGCCCACCACCAGCAGCGGCAGTTGGTGCACCGACCGCACCAGCTTGTGCAGCACCGCCACACTCGCCGAATCGGCCCACTGGAGGTCGTCGAGGAACAGCGCCAGAGGGCCCTGCGCGCACAAGTCCTCGACCAGCCCGACCAGCGCCTCGATCGTCGCGGCATCCGCTCCCGCCGCCTCGCTCCTGGCGCCCGGCAGACCATAGCGGGCATCGCCGCGCAGGACCTCGGCGGCCCGCGCCCGCCGGTCGTCCGAGGGGGACTCCTCGATCCTCAAGCAACTGGAGATGAAGGCGAACGGGCAGGGCTGGGCCGGGCTCTGGGCACGGCCGTGCAGCACCCGTAGGCCCATGCGCCGTGCGTCCGCCGCGGCCTGCTCCAGCACCGCGGTCTTCCCAAGACCGGCCTCACCCACCACGAAGCCGGCCTGCCCTTCCCCCGCGAGCGTGGACTCCGCCAACCTGGAAAGCCTCGCCAACTCAGCCGCACGACCCAGAAGACGACCTTCAAAAGATGTCATGCAACCCCCACCCGCCATGCAATGTCAGGGATTTCATAGCACACGGCTTGGATATGCCTGGTAAAGGACCACTCTCTGGACGGATCGTCCGGAGGCTTACGCCCACGCCCACGGCTGGTGGGAAGCCGTCCGTTCGGATCACCGAGGGCGGCCCTTCAGGTGATCTTTCGGACCGCTTACGAGGAGGTGGCCGCCGCAAGGGGTACGGCGTTGCAGCAAGCACGCCCCTTGAACCCCACGAGGAGATCGGCCATGTACGCAGCAGTCCGACGGTACGAAGGGGTGACCGATCCAGGCGAGGCAGCACGCCGGGTCAATGAAGGGTTCGTACCGCTCATGCGGCAAATCCCCGGCTTCGTGGCCTACTACTGGATCGACGCGGGGAACGGAGTGATGGTCTCGACCAGCATCTTCCGCGACCAGGCAGGCGCCGAACAATCGGTCTCCAAGGCAGCGGATTTCGTGCGTGACAACCTCGCGACACTGCTTCCCAATCGGCCCCAGGTCTCGGCCGGAGAGGTCGTGGCCTCCGCCTCCTGACCGACGGCAATAACGGCCGCTGTCCGTGACACGCCCAGGCGCCCCGCTGACCAGGCCGGACAGTGGTCGGGCTGTCCCGGACAGGCCCCGGACATGTCCCGGACGGTCAAAGCGTTCCCTCGTCCTGCCTGCCCTGATGAGGATGACGACTGCCCAGAACACTTCGACCGTGAGGGGACATCATGCGTACCCGAATATGGATCACCAGTGCCGCGATGGGAGCCACCCTGCTGATCGGCGGAGCCGCCGCCACCGCGCAGGCAGCACCCACGTCCGCGTCGAACGGCACGACAGTGAGCACGTCGGCCGCGGGCGGGATCTACGTCGGTACCTACCGCACCCTGTCGGCCTGCAAGGCGGACGGCCGGAACTCGGCCCAGCAGTGGACATGCGTGCCCCGGCCGGACGGCAAGTTCGACCTCTATGTCTACAACTGAGTGCCTGAGTGCCTGAGTGCCTGAGTGCCTGAGTGCCTGAGTGCCTGAGCAACTCGGCAACTGAGCAACTGAGCAACTGAGCAACTCAGCAACTCGGCAACTGAGCAACTGATGTGACGTGAACTTCCGGTTGGCGCGTGCCCCTGTGTGAGGCACGCGCCTTCTGGTTGCCTCGGTCCCGTGGCGAAGCGCTGCCGGGCCGCCGGCCGAGTGTTGCACCGTCACCACCGGCCCGGTTCGGGGGGAGAATGTCCTGCATATCCCTTGCTTCCCCTGTCCGGTCCTCGAACACTGACCTGTAGGGGGAAGGGGTACGGGGTGGCCGTCGAAATCTGCTTGCTCCACACGATCAGTGCGCGGGTGGACGGCCGGGAGGTGGATCTGGGGCATCTGCGCCAGCGCCAGGTGCTCGCGGCTCTCCTCGTCGACGCCAATCGCCCCGTATCCGTGGAGCGGTTGATCGACCGACTGTGGGGCGAACGCCCGCCGCAGCGCGCCGCGACGACGCTCTACAGCTATGTGTCGCGGCTGCGCCGCGTCATCGAGCCGCTCGGCGCGTCGATCAGCCGCCAACCGCACGGCTATCTGTGCGAGGTGGACCCGCAAGCGGTCGACCTGCACCGTTTCCGCGACCTGGTCGCACGAGCCCGTTCCGTCGGGGACGATGACCGCGCCGCACGGTTGCTCACCGAAGCGCTGCGGCTGTGGCACGGCGAGGCATCGGCCGAGCCGGACACCCCGTGGTTCAACGCGCTGCGCGACACCCTCGAAGGAGAGCGCCTGGCCGCCGAGTTGGACCTCAATGACCTGCTGCTGCGGCAGGGCCGGGAATCCGAGCTGCCGGGCCCGCTGCGCCTGCTGGCCCAGGCACACCCCCTCGACGAGCGGATCGCCGCGCAACTGATGCTCGCCCTGCACCGGCAGGGCCGCACCCCGCAGGCGCTGGAGGTCTATCGGGGCATCACGCGACTCCTGGACGTGGAGCTGGGCCTCGCCCCGAGCCCCTCGCTCCGGCAACTGCACCAGGACATCCTGGTCGGCGCGCCACTCCTGCGCGTCGACAGTCTGGGTGGGCCGCTCGACGACCTGCCCCCCGACTCCGGCTCCGACTCCGGTTCCGACTCCGGCTCTGGCCCCGGCTCCGACTCCGGCTCCGGCTCCGATGTGGGGCCCGGCCCGTCGACGGTGGCGGCCACCGCAGCCGCGCGAATGCCGGTGCCGCGTCAATTACCGCCGCCCCCACCGGTGTTCACCGGAAGGGGGCGCGCCATGGCGGAGCTCGACCGGCTCCTGGAACCGCCGTCCGCCCACGGCGGTACGGTGCCGATCGCGGGCATCGGCGGATCCGGCGGCATCGGCAAGACCTGCCTCGCCCTGCACTGGGCGCACCAGCGGCTGGACCAGTTCCCCGAGGGACAGCTCTACCTCAACCTGCGCGGCTTCGAACCGTCCGGGACGCCGACGACCGTCGCCTCGGCCCTGCGCGACCTGCTCGACAGCCTGGGCGCACCCGAGGGCTCCGTCCCCACCGGACTCGACGCCCGGATGGGGCTCTACCGCAGCCTCATCCAGGGACGCCGCATCCTGGTGATCCTGGACAACGCACGCGACGCCGAACAGGTAAGGCCGCTGCTCCCCGGCAGCCCCACCTGCGTCGTGATCGTCACCAGCCGCCACCACCTGGCCGGCCTGGTCACCACGCACGGCGCCCGCCTCCTCACGCTCGGCCCGCTGTCCACCGCCGACGCCGCGTCACTGCTCACCCGTCGGCTCGGCCGGGACCGGGTGCGCAAGGAACCCGCCGCGGCCTCCGGTCTGCTCCAGCTGTGCGGCGGGTTGCCGCTGGCCATCAGCATCATCGCCGCCCGCGCCACCGTCCACCCGACGTTCCCGCTGCGGGGGCTCATCCGCGATCTGCACGGGGCGGGCGGCGCCCTCGACACCCTCGACGCGGGGGACGACTCCGCCGACCTGCGGGCCGTCTTCGCCTCGTCCTACGGCGCGCTCAGCGAACCCGCACGCCGGATCTTCCCCCTGCTCGGCCTGCCCGCCGGCCCCGACATCGGCCTGGCCGCGGCGGCCGCCCTGGCCGGGGCCGAGCCCCGTCAGGTCAGCCGGGCCCTGACCGAACTGGTCCGCTCGCACCTGGTGACCGCCCACCGACCCGACCGCTACTCGATGCACGATCTGCTGCGCGCCTACGCCGCGGAACTGGCCGCGGCGGACCCGGCGAGCCGATCCGCCTTCGAGCGCCTGGTCGACCACTATCTGCACACCGCCCACGCCGCCGACCGGCTGCTGTCTCCCCACGGCGAGCCGATCGCCCTGACACCGGCCCTGCCCGGCGCGGCGCCCGTCCAGCCGGCCGACCACCAGGCCGCCCTGGCGTGGTTCACCGCCGAACGTGCCGTGCTGACCTCCCTCGTGGCACAGACCCACCACGCCGAACTGCACGTCAAAACCTGGCAGTTGGCAGCCGTTCTGCCGACGTTCCTGGCACGACGCGGCCTGTGGGACGAACTCACCGCGACGCAGTACGCCGGGCTGGAAGCGGCGACCGCCCTCGCCGATCGCTCGTACCAGGCACGCATCCACCGCGAACTGGGCAACTCCTGCTGCGAAACCGGCCGCTTCGACGATGCGCACGCCCACCTGGTCCAGGCCCTCGGCCTGTATCGGGAGCTGGGCGACACGGTCGGCCAGGCCCACACCCACCTCAACCTCGGCTGGCTGTGGGAGCGCCGGGGAGATCAGCAAAAGGGCCTGGAACACGATCTGCTCGCACTGGACCGCTTCGAGGCCGCGGGCCACGAGACCGGCCGGGCCAGGGCCCTCAACGCCGCCGGCTGGGACCATGCGCAGCTCGGCAAATTCGAGGAAGCCGCCGACTTCTGCCGGGAGGCGCTCGCCCTGCAGCAGCATCTGGGCGACCGCCGCGGCGAGGCGAACACCTGGGACAGCCTCGGCTACGCGCTCCAGCACCTCGGCGACCACCGGCAGGCGGCCGACTGCTTCCTGCGGAGCCTGCACCTGAACGAGGAACTCGGGCACCAGTACAACCAGGCCGAGACGCTGGAGCATCTCGGCGACACCCACGAAGCCGGCGGTGACACCGCGGCGGCCCGCGTGGCCTGGCAGCGGGCGGCGGACCTGCTGCACGCCATGGGACACCACGAGGCCGATCTCCACCGGCTCTGCGGCAAACTCCAAAACCCCTCCTGACCAGCCCATTCAAGAGATGGACAAGGTTTGTCCAGGGCCGCCCGAGCATCGTGAGAGGCGCCAATACGGCACCCGGAACGAGTAGGGAGTGGGGACATGTACCGGAAGATCGAAGCAATGGGGAGCAGGCTCCTGGAACGGTTCGTGCCCAAGGCCGAGGCCTCCGCCGCCGGCTGCTACGTGTGCGTCCAGGGCGGGCCGGGCTCCGGCTGCGCGCGGTGGAACCACACCTGGGTCAAGGACCAGTGCACGAACACGTTCATCCGCTGCGGCTGCTTCTGACGGCGCCGTTTTCACAGGTCATCGCCGTCCGGCCGGGTCGCGCTCTGCCGCGCCGCCCGGCCGGCTCCGGCGCATGAAGGGGTATCCGTACCGTGGACATACTCGCCGTAGCCTGCGCGTCCTGCCTCGCCGTGGTCTTCGGGGCGGCCGCGCTGGGCAAGCTCCGCGGCCGGGCCGCGTTCTCCCGGTTCGCGCAGTCGCTGACCACCTGGGACCTGCTGCCGGCCGGCTGGGTGCGCCCCTGCGCCGTGATCGTGGCGGCGAGCGAGGTGGTGGTGCTCCTCCTGCTGCTGGCAAGCCCGTTGGCGGCGCCTGCGGGCCCCGTGGGGTTCCTCCTCGCCGCCGGACTGCTGCTGGCGTTCACCGCGGGCGCCGCGCTCATGGTCGCCCGAGGCGTACGTGCGGTGTGCCGCTGCTTCGGGGCCTCCGGCACCCCGATGGGCCGGCTTCATGTGCTGCGCAACGGTGTGCTGACGCTGATCGCGGCGGCGGGAGTGCTGGGAAGCAGCGGCATCCAAGCGGTCGCACCCGCGTACGGGGCGGTGGCGGTGGCCGGCGGGGCCGTCGTCGGGGCGCTGGTGACCAGGCTCGAAGACCTCGCAGCACTGTTCCGCCCGTCGCTGCCGGCCCGGCCGGAACCCGCCCGCGACTGAGGGATCAACACCGGCCCGGCACCGCAGGGGCCGTACGGACAAGAGGAGTTGGGCAATGTCCTTCCTGATTGCGGCAGTGGTGTTCGTCGGAATGCTGTGCACGCTGGACCTGGTCCTCACCCTGGGGGTGATCAAGCGGCTGCGGGAACACTCCGAGCGGCTGTCCGGGACGAGCGGCCCCGGCAGCCGGTTCGACACCCTCGACATGGCCGTGGGGGAGGAGGTGGGGGAGTTCGCCACGTCCACCGTCGACGGCGAACGGCTGACCCGCGGCATGCTCGCCGCGGACACGCTGGTGGCGTTCTTCGCCCCCGGTTGCCAGCCGTGCCGGGAGAAGATGCCGGCGTTCGTGGACCACGCACGGGCCCTGCCCGGTGGGCGGGCGCAGGTGGTGGCCGTCGTGGTCGGCGATCCCGCCGAGGCCGCCGCGTTCGTGACCGAGCTGTCCCCGGTGGCCCGCGTGGTCGTCGAGGAGGGGCCCGACGAACCGCTGAGCGCCGCGTTCCGGGCGCGATCGTTCCCCACATTGCTGCGGGTGTCCCCGCACGGCGACGGCCGGGTCCTGGTCACCGCCAACCGCATAGCACTGGACCGACCGGTCACCGCGGCGCGATGACGGACACGGACGTCACACCGCGCGGACACCGGGGGATCAGGGGCACGGGGGCCCGGGTCACCACGGCGTGGTCGCTCGCCGCCAAGGCCGCGCCCGGCACCCTTGTCGCCTATGTACTGCTGACGCTGGCGACCGGCGGGCTGCCGGTCGCCACGGCGCTGCTGACCAAACTGATACTGGACCACCTGGTCGCCGGAGCCTCGACCGGGGCCCTGACCGGGCTGGGGCTGTGTCTGGCCGCGGTCGGCGTCGTGACCGGAGCGGCGCCGCAGATCGGCCAGTATCTGCGCGCGGAGCTCGACCGCCGGGTCGGACTGCTCATGCAGGACCGGCTGTTCACCGCCGTGGACGGGTTCGTCGGACTGGAACGGTTCGAGAACCCCCGCTTCCTGGACCGGCTGCGACTGGCCCAGCAGACCGCCGGCGGCACCCCCAACGAAACCGTCTCCGGCGCCCTGGGCCTCGTCCGGGCCGCCGTCACCCTCACCGGTTTCATCGGCTCGCTGCTGGTGCTCAGTCCGGTCCTTACCGGGCTGGTGCTGGTGGCCGGAGTGCCGGTGCTGTGCGCCGAGATCGCGCTGTCGCGACGGCGGGCGCGGATGGTGTGGGACATCGGCCCCGCCGAACGGCGGGAGCTGTTCTACAACGATCTGCTCTCCAGCATGGAAGCCGCCAAGGAGGTGCGGCTGTTCGGCATCGGGGGCTTTCTGCGCGGGCGGATGCTGGCCGAGCGGCGCACGTCCGACGCCGCCAAGCGAGCGGTGGACCGGCGGGAGGTCCGCGCCCAGGCAGCTCTCGGGCTGCTCGCCGCGCTGATCTCCGGCTGCGGGCTCGTATGGGCGGTGGGTGCGGCGCGGTCCGGCGACCTGTCGGCCGGTGACGTCACCCTGTTCGTGGCCGCGGTGGCCGGTGTGCAGGGTGCGCTCGCCACGCTCGCGCTGGAGGTCGCCCGTACGCACCAGGCGCTGCTGCTGCTCGACCACTACCTGGCGGTGACCACCGCCGGCCCCGATCTGCCGCTCGCGGCGGAGCCCCGGCCGCTCCCCGCCCTGAGCGGCGGAATCGAACTGCGCGACGTGTGGTTCCGATACTCCGCCGCGCATCCGTGGATCCTGCGCGGGGTCAGCCTGCGCATCCCCCACGGCCAGGCACTGGCGCTCGTCGGGCTCAACGGAGCCGGGAAGTCCACGCTGGTGAAGCTGCTGTGCCGGTTCTACGACCCCACCCGCGGAGCGATCCTGTGGGACGGGGTGGACCTGCGCGAGGTGGACGTCACCGCCTACCGTCGACGCCTCAGCGTGGTGTTCCAGGACTATATGCACTACGACATGACGGCGGCGGAGAACATCGCCCTCGGGGACCTGGACGCGCTCCACGACGACCAGCGTCTCAGCACCGCCGCCGAACGGGCCGGCATCCACCAGAAACTGGCAGGCCTGCCGCACGGCTACCGCACTCTCCTGTCGCGGATCTTCTTCACCCACCCCGAGGGCGACGGGGCACAGAGCGGGGTGATGCTCTCCGGCGGACAGTGGCAACGGCTGGCGCTGGCCCGCGCGTTCCTGCGCGAGGGGCGGGACCTGATGATCCTGGACGAACCCTCGGCGGGGCTCGACGCCGCGGCCGAGCACGAGATCCACGCGGCCCTGTGCGGCCACCGGGGCGACCGCACCGGTCTGCTGATCTCCCACCGGCTCAGCGCGGTACGCGACGCGGACCGGATCGTCGTGCTCAAGGACGGCCTCATCGCCGAACAAGGCAGCCATGACGCGCTGATGGCGCTGGACGGCGAGTACGCCCGCCTGTTCACCCTGCAGGCGACCGGTTACCGGACGGACGGCGAGCCGGTGGGCGCCGAGCCGGGTGCGGCGGCGCCATGACCGCAGCGTCATGGGCTCTGGCGACGGGCGTTCCGACACTGGCGGTCGCCCTCGTCCTGACCGCTGCCGCGTTCCGGCGGCGGCTGGTCGCGATCACCGTTCGCGGTGCGAGCATGGAACCGGCCTACCGGGACGGCGACCGGGTCCTCGTACGCCGCGGACGTCTGCCCGCACCGGGCCAGGTGGTCGTGGTGAGGGACCTCCCGACCACCGGCCCGGCCACCGCCCTGCCACCCGCCGCGACGGCCCGCGCGGTGCCGGGCCCGGCGCTGCTGATCAAGCGCGTGGCCGCGGTGCCCGGGGACCCCGTGCCCCGCGACCGGGTCGCCGCGCTGGCCGGTGTTCCCGAGCGGTACGTGCCCCACGGACAACTCGTCCTGCTCGGCGACAACCCGGCGGCCAGCTACGACTCCCGCCACCGGGGCTACTTCGCGGCCGCGCAGGTCGTGGGAACGGTGTGGCGCTCGCTGCCCGCACCGACACGGCCGCAGGGCGGCAGCCGTCATCGGTACGGTGATCGCTGAGTCCTTGCGGCGAGCGTGTTCCTGGCCATGTCGGGCTGCACCTGGCGGCAGCTGCCGCGAGGTCCTCGGACGGTCGTCCGCCCCTGCTCCTCCCGGCACCTGCCGTTCCCGAACGCGGCACTGAGCACGACCACGCCGGAACGGGTGCTACCAGCGATCCCACCAGGCGGGCAGTTCCGGGACGTCGAGCAAGAACCCACCTCGCCGACCGGGCAGCACGCCGATCGCCGACTCGGCGCGGTGGCGACGCCGGAAGTCGCGGGCGCCTTCGCCGTTCCGCTCGGCGAACCGAAAGGCCCTGCTCGCCTTGTGCGTGCGTCCGTTGAGGGGGTCCGTCCAGGCCACCTCGATCCGCACCGTCCAGTGCCCCGGACCCCGTGGGTTCTTGGCAAACGAGGTGTCCGCCGCGACGACCCGGCCCTGCAGGGCCGGGCCCCCGCGACGCAGCCGCCGCAGGTGCCGGTAGTGCGCGAGGCGCAGCAACCTGGTCCAGCCGATGACGGCGGCAGCAGCCCCGGCGATGCCCACCAGCGGGATCGCCGTGTCCACGATGGCCGGGTCACCGGTCAGCGGCCTTGTGAGGACGGCAGCGGCCAACGCGCCGAGCACGAACCCCAAGAAGGGCGCGACGAGCGCTCCCACCACCAGGAGCGCGATCCGGACGATCCGCATGAGAGGCGATCCTAGTTTCTCGCCCTCCCCGGCCGACTCACGCCGGATCGAGGCACCGGCGACCACGGGCAAGCCGGCCGTGACCTCACCGCGCGCTGTGCGGCGACGCGTTCCCGGTGCGGACGGTCAAGACAGGATCTCGACGTACCCGTCCGTTCCGTGCACGCGGATCCGCTGCCCGTCCCGGATCAGCCGGGTGGCCTGCGCCACGCCCACGACGGCCGGCAGGCCGTACTCCCGGGCGATCACCGCGCCGTGGGTCATCAGGCCGCCCACCTCCGTCACCAGGCCCGTGATCCCGACGAACAGCGGCGACCAGCTGGGATCCGTGAACGTCGTGACCAGGATGTCGCCCGCTTCGAGATCGGCCTCCGCGATGTCGAGGATGACCCGGGCCCTTCCCTCGATGGTCCCGGCGGACACCGGTAGGCCGATCAGGGCGCCGGCCGGCACGTCGTCGCGCCGGTACGCCCCGGTGACGGCCTCACCCTCCGACGTGAGCACCCGGGGCGGGGTGAGCGCCTGATACGACCGGAACGCGTCCTTGCGCTGCTGGATGAGCTGGTCATCCACCTGGTGCGAGCGCACGGCGTCACGGAACTCCTGGAACGTGAGGTAGAAGACGTCCTCCTGCTCGGCAAGCACGTTGGCCTGCACGAGGCGCTCGGCCTCCTGCAGCAGGGCCTGCTTGTAGACGAAGTAGCGGGTGACGATGCCGTACTTGGGGTACTCCCGGTACCCGATGAAGGTGCGGACCCGGTCGATCATCCGCTTGGTCTCGTCGGCTTTCCGGTCCCCGTCCGGCAGGGCCCGCAAGCGGGACAGCACGTCCTGTTCCTTCTTCTGCGCCTTCTGCCGGCCTTCCTCGAACCGCCGCTCGGCGGCGCCCGGTGCGAAGTTCCTGACGTTGTCGAGGATCACGGGCACGAGCGTGGTGGGGCGCTCGCGCCAACGCGGCCTCGTGATGTCGATCTCGCCGACGCAGCGCATGCCGTACCGGTCGAGATAGGCCTCGATGGCGTCGCGCGCTTCGGTCCCGCCCGCGAGCTTCGCCAGCTCGTCCAGGAAACCCTCGTCCTCGACGCCCGGCAGGAACGCCACCACCTCCGGCTGCCGGCGGATCACGTCCGCGACGTCGAGCAGCGCCAGTCCCATTTCCGACGTGATGTTGTCGGGGGCGGACAGCGTGAGCGTGTCGGCCGCGTTCTTCTCGCCCAGCCACTCCTGCAGCTTGTCGTTGAGCCACCACGTGGCCTCCATCCCCGCCATGATCACCTGAAGGCTCAGCGGATCACTGAGGACCCGCTTGTGCTCCTCGAAGGCCTCCAGCAGGAAGTCGAACAACGCCGGTCCGGTCTTCGTCCGGATCTCGCGCTCCAGGGCGGCGATGGACGCCTGGCTGCGCTCGATCAGCTTGGTGACGATGGCCGGATCGGTCTCGACCGGGGCGGACGCACCGCCGGCCGGCGGCCCGCCAGGACCCGTGTCCGGGAGCGAGGGGACGAAGTCCTCGCGGTCGAGGACGGTCTCCAGCGCGTCCCTGACCAGCGGATCACCTCTCCCGATGAGCTCCAGGAGGCCCGCGCGGCTCGCGGGCGAGGCCAGCCGCCGGGTGACGTCGACGAACAGCCTCCCGCCGGCCTGGTGCATCGGCGCCATGGCCGTCAGCTGCCACAAGGACAGCCCCAGGGGCTTCATGGGGTCGGTCATCATCTGCTGATGGCCGACGGAGACATAGACGTGATTCTCCTGGTCGCCCGCCTCGGGGAGGGGGAACAGCGTCGTGATCGGCCGGCTCTGAACGATCCGGAAGTCCCCATCGACCAGGCACCATTCGATGTCCTGCGGGCGGCCGAAGTGCGCTTCGATCCGGCGCCCGAGCTCCACGAGCCGCACCACCTGCGCATCCGTCAGTGCCGGCTGCTCCTGCCGCTGCGCGTCGATCGCCACTTCCTGCGTACCGCCGGCCGGCAGGGCGTGAACCGCACGCTGTTTGGCGGCGATCGTCTTGGCGATGACTTCGCCGTGTCGCACTTTGAAGACGTCCGGGTTCACCAGTCCGGAGACCAGGGCCTCGCCGAGGCCGAAGCCGGCGTCCACGGTGGCGACCTTCCGGTTGCCCGTGACGGGGTCGGCCGTGAACAGGATGCCGGCCGCCTGCGGGAAGACCATTTGCTGTACGACCACGGCCATGTGGACCGTACGGTGGTCGATGCCGTTCTGCTGGCGGTAGGTCACGGCCCGCTCGGTGAACAGCGAGGCCCAGCACCGGCTGACGTGCCGGAGGACCGCCGTCGGCCCCACGACGTTCAGGTACGTGTCCTGCTGACCGGCGAAGGAGGCCGTCGGCAGGTCCTCCGCCGTCGCGCTGGACCGGACGGCGTAGGCGACTTGCTCGCCGAACGGGGCGAGCGCGCGGGTGATCGCCGCCGCGATATCGCCCGGAACGGCAATCCCTTCGATGGTGCGGCGAATCTGCGCGCTGAGCGTGCGGATCGCCTCCCGGTCGTCCGGGTGGGTGCGCGCCAACTGGTCGAGCTGACTGTGGACCGACGGTGCTTCCGCCATGATCCGCCGGAAGGCGTCCGTCGTCACGCAGAAGCCACCCGGCACGCGGATGCCTTCGATCCTCGACAGCCCGCCCAGATGCGCGCCCTTGCCGCCCACGACCGCGACCTGTGTCTCGTCGATCTCCTGAAGATCCCGCACGTACTGCTCAGTCATCGGGCTACCTCCTCCGCGCCGTGCACCCGCAACCGCAACCGCGCTGCCGGTCCCCCCACCGGTTCGACGTCACCGCGTCCCCCGTACGTCGACAACAACACACGCACGTCGTGCCCCTCATTTCCGCAGGTTGTGTGGCCTCGGCCGACGATTCTGCGCTGTGCCCCGGGTCTTGCCGCAAGCCCCCCAGTGCGCTATACGTTGAGAGTGGCAAGGAGAGAACTCTCCTTGCCTTTCCCTTTGCCCCTCGTCCGCTGGGGCCTTGTCGTCCCGGCCAGTTCGTCCACGCTCGCGCCGTCGACCGCGCACCGGCACCCCGGCCCCCCCCCGGCACTTCTCGGCGCCCGCCCGGGCATCGTCGTGGTGCATGCCGGTCGTCAACCGTTCCATGAGCATTCAACTGACTGCTCCTGGCCATCGTTGAGGACTGCCTCTACGTTCCTTGAGGCTCTCGAAGGAAGGGACTCATGGACGCACTCCTCGCAGTCCGGGCTCGCGGGATCACCAAGTCGTTCGGCGATGTCGTCGCGCTCGACGGCGTCGACCTGGATGTGACGCAGGGTCAGATTCACGGTCTGGTCGGACCGAACGGCGCCGGCAAGACGACCTTGCTCGGCCTCCTGTTGGGTCTGGCCGTCGCCGACAGCGGCAGCCTGGACATCCTGGGTACACCGGTCGGGCGGACGCTCGACGCTCCCGACGGTGTCGCGGGCTTCGTGGACGGGCCCGGTCTCTACCCCTCGCTCACCGCTCGGCAGAACCTCGCCGCACTGGCCGCTCTCCGCGGTGACGACGCGCGGACGACGGTGATCGACGACGCGCTTGCGCAGGTCGGGCTCACCGATGTCGCCGACGAACGGACCCGCGGCTTCTCCCTCGGCATGCGACAACGGCTGGGGCTGGCCGCGGCGCTGCTCACCAAGCCCCGGCTGCTGGTCCTCGACGAGCCGTCCAACGGTCTGGACCCGGCCGGCAAAAAGCACGTACATGGTGTCCTGGCCCGGCTCGCGACGGAGGGCACCAGCGTCGTGCTCTCCAGTCACCGCATGGACGACGTCGAGGCCCTGTGCTCCGACGTCACCCTCCTCGCCACCGGGCGGGTCGTCTTCTCCGGACCGCTGAGCAAGCTGGCCGCCGAGGAGCAGGAGCTCGACTATCGCGTACGCACCTCCGACGCACCCGCCGCCCGCCAACTGGCCACCGCAACGGCCGGGGTACGCCTCGTCGAGGACGCCGGGGTACGGCACGACGCGCAGGTGCTCGTCGTACGCGCGCTGGCGCCTGCCCTCGACGAACTGGTGGTGCGGCTGGTGCAGGCGGGCATCGCGGTACGCGAGCTCTCCCCCCTGGTGTCGCCGCTCGAAGCAGCGTTCCTCGCCCTCACCGAGCCTGCGGAGGCCGGACGATGACCGTGCCCCTCACCGACGCCCAGGTCCAGAACCAGGCCCAGGCGCACGTTGCCGGTGCCCGCCGTGCCTCGGTGGCGCGGTGCTACCGCTTCGAGCTGGTCAAGCTGGTCTCGCAGTGGCGGATCCGCCTGCTGGTTCTTGCCTGCTGGATCGCGCCGGCGCTCTTCGTCGCCGCGGTGAGCCAACAGAGCACGCTCCCCGTCGACACCCTTTTCGGCCGCTGGATGCACGCCACGGGATGGGCCGGACCGCTGGTGCTGCTCGGTTTCGCGGGCACCTGGGCGCTGCCGCTGCTGACCTCGGTGGTCGCCGGTGATGTGTTCGCCGCCGAGGACCGGCTCGGCACCTGGCGCCATCTGCTCGTGGCGGTCCGGTCGCCCAGGCGGATCTTCGCCGCGAAGGCGTTCGCCAGCCTCACCGTCCTGCTGCTGCTCGTGGCCGGGCTGGCCTGTTCCAGCGCGGCCGGTGGGGTCGTGGCGGTCGGCAACCAGCCGCTGGTCGGCCTCGACGGTCATCTGCTGACGCCGGCGGACGCCGCCGTGAAGGTCCTGCTCGCCTGGGTCTGCGTCCTCGCTCCGACCCTGGCCCTCGCCGGGATCGGGTTGCTCGGGTCCGTCGCGCTGGGGCGCTCCCCGATGGGACTGCTGCTGCCCGTGCTCTTCGCCCTCGCGATGCAGCTCGCGCAGATGATGCCACTGCCCGTCGCCGTACGCCTCGCCCTGCCCAGCTACGCCTTCATCGCCTGGAACGGTCTGTTCACCGACCCGGCCCAGCTCGCCCCGCTCCTGATCGGCATCGGTGTCAGCCTGGCGTGGGCCGTACTGGCGACGGCGCTGGCCTACCTGCTGTTCCTGCGGCGCGACTTCACGAACCTGAGCCATGACGGCTCGGGGCGCCGCGCGGTCACGGTCGGAGTGCTGCCGCTGATCGGGCTGGTCGCCATGACGGTGGCGGTCCTCACCACGTCGAGCACGGCCTCGGCGACCGGCTCCGGGATCGGGCAGGAGAAGGTGCAAAGCTCGGTCGCCACGGCATTCGCCCACCTGTACCGCATGCAGACCGAGCAGCTCCACCGGCCCGCCGTCACCGAGGCGCAGTTGAGAGCCACGGCGACGTGCAACAAGGGCAGCCTCCAGGTCGCCGCGCAGGGGCCGGGCAACGACTGGCGCTGTGTCGTCTCCTGGCACCTCCCCGGCGTCCAGGCCGTGGGGCAGGCCATCTATCAGCTCGATGTGACCCCGGACGGGCGGTACATGGCCGATGGCGATGGGCCGAAGGAAGTCAACGGCTACTTCCTGGTCCGGACCCCGGAGGGGGACGCACCGAACCCGCTGTGGCAGTTCGACGGCGATGTCGAACTTCTCTCCACCTCGAAGGGATGACTCCATGCAGGTCATACGCCGCCGTCGACATGACGAGGACGATCGTTCCGGCCGTCTCGACAGACGCTTCGGCCGCTTCAGCCGCCGCAGTGCCCTGGCAACCGCCACCGCGGTCGTCCTCGCCGCCACGGCCGGCATCGGTTATGCCCAGACCCACCAGTTCGGCACCGACCAGGTCGGGCAGCAGACCGCGAACGGCCAGGTCGTCTCCAGTGACCAGTACATCGCCCCGTACGGCGACCGCCTCGTCATCGACAACGGCAAGATCATGTCGTCCTCGGTCAGCCCGGACGGCACCCACATCGCGGCCTCGCTGACCGACGGCGGCGCGGCGCTGGCCATCGTCGACCGCAAGAACTGGAAGGTGCAGCAGCTCGTCAGCGCCTCCGCATCGTCCAACCCGCGCATCAGCAGCAACTCCGTGGGCCAGGAAGGCCCCACGTACTCGCCCGACGGCAAGCAGCTGTGGCTGGGCCAGACCGACGGCTACACCAGGCTCACCGTGAACCCGGACGGCAGCGTCAGCAACCCGACGTTCCTCAAGATCCCGGCGGACGGCGCCAAGCGGGCGCTGGTGGGGGAGCCGGTGTTCTCGCCCGACGGCTCCACCGTGTACGCCGCGGTCAACGGCCAGAACAGAGTGGTCGCCCTCGACGCGGCGACCGGGGCCGTCAAGCACAGCTGGGACGTGGGCAACGCCCCGCGTGACATGGTCAAGGTCGGCGACAAGCTCTACGTCAGCAACGAGGGCGGCCGCCCGGCCAGGCCCGGCGACACCACGATCAACTCCTACAACACCCAGGTGCCGGCGAACCCGAAGACCGGTGCCACCACCACCGGCACGGTCAGCGTCATCGACCTGGCGAATCCGGATGCCGCCGTGGGGAGCATCGTCGTCGGTCTGCACCCGACCGCCCTGTACGCCAAAGGCGGGGCTCTGTTCGTCACCAACACCGCAACCAACGACGTGTCGGTCATCAGCACCGCCCGCGACAAGGTCGTGCAGACCATCGCCACCCGTCCGTGGCCGGAGGCGTCGGTGGGTTACGAGCCCAACGCGGTGACGCTCACCGACGACGGGCATCTGCTGGTGACGCTCGGCCGCGCCAACGCGGTCGCCGTGTACAAGTACAAGAGCCCGCAGGAGCCGGTCAGCTACGTCGGCCTGCTCCCCACGGACTACTTCCCCTCGGAGATCGCCACCGTCGGCAACCAGGTGCTGGTCTCCAACACCCGTGGTATCGACGCCCGTCGCCCCAACCCCAGCGGCGCGCACGGCACCCACGACACCACCTCCAGCCTGCAGCGCTTCACGCTGCCCGACGACAGCGCCATCAGGGCCCAGACGGCCAAGGTCTTCAAGCAGAACGGCTGGCTGGGCCACTCCGTCAAGAAGGCCGACGGCAACAGCAACACGAAGCCGACTCCGGTCCCGCAGCGACTCGGTGACCCCTCGCCGATCAAGCACGTCTTTCTGATCGTCAAGGAGAACCGGACCTACGACCAGGTCTTCGGCGACCTCCCGCAGGGCAACGGCGATGCGAAGCTGGCGCAGTTCGGCGAGAACGTGACGCCCAACCAGCATGCGATGGCCAAGCAGTTCGGGCTGTACGACAACACCTACGACATCGGCACGAACTCCGCCGAGGGCCACAACTGGCTGATGCAGAGCGACAATCCGGAGTACACCGAGTCCTCGGCCGGTGAGTACCAGCGCAGCTACGACACCGAGAACGACGCTCTCGGCCACCAGAGGTCCGGTTTTCTGTGGACCGGTGCGCAGGCGGCGCGCAAGTCCGTCAAGGACTTCGGTGAGTTCCAGTCGGTGGAGAGCAAGCCGTCCGGAGCGTCCTGGCAGAACCTGTACTGCGACGCCAAGACCATGGACGCAACCGGGCAGCCCACGGCGTACCCCATCAACGTCGGGTCGGCGATCCCCTCGCTCAACGACGTGTCGGTGCCCGGCTTCCCGATGTTCGACCTCGACGTCCCGGACGTCTACAAGTACCAGATCTGGAAGCAGGACTTCGAGAAGAACGGGCCGGCGAACCTGAACATGTTCTGGTTCTCCAACGACCACACCGGTGGTCCCGCGAGCCCGTCCGCCCAGGTCGCGGACAACGACCTCGCGGTCGGCAGGATGGTCGACAAGATCTCGCACAGCAAGTACTGGAAGAACTCGGCCGTCTTCGTCGTCGAGGACGACTCCCAGGCGGGCCTCGACCACGTCGACGGGCACCGGGCCCCGATCCAGATCATCAGCCCCTGGGCACAGCGCGGCAAGACCGACAGCCACTACTACACCCAGATCACGGTGATCCGGACCATCGAGCAGATCCTGGGGATCCACCCGATGAACCAGAAGGACAGCGCGGCCAGCCCGATGAGCGGCGCCTTCACCCGCCTCCCGGACACCACCCCGTTCACGGCGCAGCCCAACCGCGTCGCACTCACCGACGGCCTGAAGACCCAGCCGCCCTGCGGCCCGGACACCCCGGCACCGCAGAGCCCCGACGCAGCGGCCGTCGCGCCCGCGAAGGTCCCCGCGGACAAGCAGGACCTGGCAGCGATCTGGGACAAGTGGAAGTCCAAGCAGCGACTGACCGGCCCCCACGCCGTCCCCGACTACGCCAACCCCGCCCAGCTGAACCACCTCACCTGGTACGAGACGCACAACTGGAACAAGCCGTACCCGGGCGAGAAGAAGATCTTCGCGCCGCAGGATGTGCCGGGGGCGTACCTTCCTTCCTCGGAGAACGACGGCTGATGTCTGCCGGAGGCTGAGCGACGACCGGCTTCACCGCGGCCCGGACCTTATCGGTCCGGGCCGCACCGCTTTTGGGTAGAGGGCGGCACCGCCGTCAGTGCATTCCGGCCAGGATCGTCCGGATCATGACCTTGACGCGAACTTCTGAGCATTCGAAGCTGGCAGCCCACCCGCCATTTGCTGCAATGAGCAATTAACCTGAGGGAACGCACGTGCCGAGTTTTCTTCCCGCACTGGTGAAGTGGATCGAAAAGCAGATGGTCCACCACTCCCGCTTCGACGACAGCCCGTTCATCTCGGCATCAGCGTTCCCCTGGAGTCGAGGGCTCGAAGACAACTGGCGTGACATCAGAGCCGAACTCGACACCCTGCTGGAACACCGCGACGCGCTGCCCAATTTTCAGGACATCTCGACCGCCCAACGCCACATCACCGACGACAACCAATGGAAGACCTTTTTCTTCTACGGTTACGGTTACCGGTTCGAGCCCAACTGTGAGCGGTGCCCGCGGACAGCTGAACTGCTGGCCCACATCCCCGGTCTGAAAACGGCCTTCTTCTCGATCCTCGGCCCCCACAAACACGTGCCACCGCACCGTGGCCCCTACAAGGGCGTGGTCCGCTATCACCTCGGGCTGAAGATCCCGTCTCCCGAGGACTCCTGCGGCATTCGCGTCGGCGGACAGGAGGAGCACTGGCGTGAGGGGGCCGGGATGTTCTTCGACGACACCTACGAACACGAGGCGTGGAACGGGACCGATGAGGACCGTGCCGTGCTGTTCCTGGATGTCGTACGGCCGATGGCCTTTCCGTACTCCCTGCTCAACGACATGGTGATCAAAGGAATCGCTCGGAGCCGGTTCGTTCAGGACGCCAGGGGAAATCAAGACGCCTGGGAGCAGCGCTTCGCGCAGTTGCTCCCACGCAAGTAGCCGCCCCGGCGGGCAGTCATCACTGCCCGCCGGGACGGAATCCGGCGTGGCGCCTCCCAGGATCTGGTGTGACGGTCACCGACAGGTCAGGAATCAGCCCCGCCGGCCCCGTCCATGGCCTCGACGAGACTCTTCGGGCGCATATCGGTCCAGTGCTCCTCGACATAGGCGAGGCAGGCCTCCCGGGAGTCCTCCCCGTGGGCGACCTCCCATCCGGCCGGAACCTCCACGAAGGACGGCCACAGGGAATGCTGACCCTCGTCGTTGACCAGCACCAGGTATGTGCTCTCGGGGTTCTCGAAGGGGTTGGTCATGGTGTGCTTCCTTCTTCCTCTTCCGGATTCTGCGCTTTCCGGGGTCCCGGCTTTCCGGCTTATTCTCGGTTTCCGGCTATCGGCTGCGGTAGGCCGATGCCGCGGCGTCACCCAGCCTTTCGGCCACCACGCGCCCGATCTGGCCCAGCGGCACGGGCTTGCACATCTCCTGGTGGGTGCAGTCCACGGCGTACCGCTCCACGCGACCGGTGACGGCGGGCTCCCAGTCGGCCGCGGTCGGCAGCTCCGGGGGGCGTCCGGCGGTCGCCGTGAAGTGCAGGAGGCTCCCGTCGAACCGACCGGGCACATGCGCCGCAGCGAGGCGTGCGTTGTTCACGAAGATCTCGGTCATGGCCACCACGCGGCGCTCCTCCAGGTCCGCCAGGGGCCCGCCGCCGCTCCGCAGAACGTCCATGACGTCGGAGATCCGCAGCGGTACGCCGTCCTCGGCGTGGCCCGCGAAGTCGAGCAGGGCCGAGAGGACTTGCTGCTCGTCCGGAAGCGGAACCGCCCTCTCGGGGTCCCGGGGGTAGGCGTCGAGGAGGGCGAGCAGAGCCACCTCTTCGCCTTCGGCCTGGAGGCGGACCGCGACCGCGTGGGCCGCGACGCCGCCGAACGACCAGCCCAGCAGATGGTAGGGGCCGCCGGCCTGGACCGAACGGATCTGCGCGACGTAATCGGTGACCAACTGGTCCATCGTCTCCGGGTACGCCTCCGGCCGCGCCATGCCGCGCGACTGCAGCCCGTACACCGGACGGTCCTGCCCCAGCAGCCGCAGCAGCCCGGTGTAGCACCAGCTCAGGCCGTCGGCGGGGTGGATGCAGAACAGCGGCGGGAGCCCGCCGGAGGCCCGTAGCGGCAGCAGGACGTCGAAAGCGTCGCCCGGGACGCCCAGTCGGAGGCGTTCCGTCAGGCGGCTCACCGTGGGCGCCGCGAACAGGTCCCGGACCGACAGGTCGAAGCCCAGCGTGTCCCGGATCCGGCTCACCAGCCGGATCGCCGCCAGCGAGTCACCGCCGAGTGCGAAGAAGTCGTCATCGACGCCGGTGCCGACCACACCGACGCACTCCGCGAACAGACCGCAGAGGACCTCCTCCTCGGGCGTGCGCGCCATCCACGTGGACACCACCGGGCGCGGGCCCGGCTCCGGCAGGGCCTGCCGATCCAGCTTCCCGCTGTCGGTCAGCGGCAGGGCGTCCAGGACGACGACCGCGGCCGGGACCATGAACTCCGGCAGCACCTGGGCGGCGTGCGCCCGCAGCTCGGCCGGTTGCGGCTCGGCACCCGGCGCCCCGACCACATACGCCACCAGCCGCCGCTGTTCGGGCCGGTCCTCGCGGAGTACGACCGTGGCCCGCGAGACCGTGGCGTGCCGGGCCAGCACCGCCTCGATCTCGCCGGGCTCCATGCGGAACCCGCGCAGCTTGATCTGGTCGTCCGTTCGGCCGGCGAATCGGAGCACGCCGTCATCGGTCCAGCGGGCGAGGTCCCCGGTCCGGTACATCCGCTCACCCGGCGCGCCGAACGGGCAGGCCACGAACCGCTCGGCCGTGAGGCCACGACGGTTCAGGTAGCCGCGGGCGAGCTGTACGCCGGCCAGGTAGAGCTCTCCCACGGTGCCCGGCGGCACCGGGCCCAGGCCCGCGTCCAGCACATAGGCACGCATGTTCCTGACAGGGCGTCCGATCGGCACCGGGCGGCCGTCCGGTGCCGCGGCCGGGATGCGCTCGCAGGTCCCGGACGTCGCGTGGACGGTGGCTTCCGTCGGGCCGTAGAGGTGGTGCAGGTCCGCGTCCAGCACGGTCAGTGCGCGGTCCCGCACGTCCGCCGGGAGCGCCTCCCCGCCGGTCAGGACCCGCCGCAGGCTCGTGCAGCCGGCCGCGGCCGGTTCGTCGAGGAAGATCCGCAGCATCGACGGGACGAAGTGCACGGTGGTCACCGCGCGTTCGCGGATCACCTGGGCCAGGTAGGCCGGGTCCCGGTGCCCGTCGGGGTCGGCGACCACGATCCGGGCTCCCGTGGTCAGCGGCCAGAAGAACTCCCACACCGACGCGTCGAAGGACACCGGCGCCTTGTACAGGACCGCGTCGGAAGGTTCGAGTCCGAACTCGGCCTGAATGCCCAGCAGCCGGTTCACGACGGCGGCGTGCGGGACGACCACACCCTTGGGCGTGCCCGTCGAGCCGGAGGTGTAGAGCACGTATGCGGGGTGCGCGGGCGTCAACGGCGTAGCGAGGGCCGCGCACCCCGGATTCACAGCGGGCCGGTCGCCGGGAACCCGCACCTGGTCCCGGTCGTCCAGGACACAGACCGGCCCGGCGTCGTCGAGCAGGGCGCGGATCCGCTGGGCCGGGTAGTGCGGATCGACGGGCAGATAGGCCGCGCCGGACTTCAGCACGGCCAGCAGGGCCACGGCGAGTTCGACCGAGCGCGGCAGGGCCACGGCCACCACCCGTTCCGGTCCGGCACCGCGCTCGACCAGCGCATGGGCCAGGCGGTTCGCCCACGCGTTCAACTCGGCGTAGGTCAGGTCGAGTTCCCCGGCCGACAGGGCGATCGCATCCGGCGTCCGGGCCGCCTGCGCCTCGAACAGCTCCGGCAGCGTCGAGGGTGACGGCGACCGTGCGGTGTCGTTCCACTCCGTCAGGACCCGTCCGCGCTCGGCGGGCGTCAGGGTGCCCAGCCGCCAGATCCGCTCGGCGGGATCGGCGGCCGCGGCATCGAGCAGCCGCTCGAACCGGGTCACCAGGTCCGCCACCGTACCCCGGTCGAACAGGTCCGTGCTGTACTCGACGGTGCCTTCCAGACCGCCGGGCAACCCGTCCGGGGTGCGGCGCTCCGCCAGCCTGAACAGCAGGTCGAACTTGGCCGACTGCGACTGCGTCCCCTCGGCCCGGCAGTGCAGCCCCGGCAGGTCCACCGATATGTCGCTGGTGTGCTGGAGCGTCAGCAGCACCTGGAAGAGCGGGTGCCGGGCCGCCGAACGCGACGGATTGAGCACCTCCACCAGATGCTCGAACGGCACGTCCTGGTGCGCGTACGCGGCAAGGCCCGCCTCGCGCACCCGGTCCAGCAGCTCCGCGAAGCTCGGGTTCCCACCGGTGTCGGTACGCAGCACCAACGTATTGACGAAGCATCCGACGACCTCGTCGAGCGCGTCGTCGGTGCGCCCCGCGGTCGGCGTGCCGATCGGGATGTCGGTGCCCGCGCCGTGCCGGGTGAGCAGCGCCGCCAGCGCCGCCTGGACGACCATGAACAGGCTCGCGTGCCCCGCCTGGGCCAGCGCGGCGAGCCGGGCGTGGAGGTCCGGGCCCAGGCGCAGCGGCACCGTGCCGCCGCGGTGACTGGCCACCTCTGGACGGGGCCGGTCCCGGCGCAGCTCCAGCTCGGTCGGCAGGCCCGCCAGCGTCCGCCGCCAGTACTCCACCTGCCGGGACAGCACACTGTCCGGGTCGTCCGCCTCGCCGAGGAACCGCCGCTGCCACAGGGTGTAGTCGGCGTACTGGACGGGCAGCGGTGCCCAGGACGGTGCCCGCCCGGCGCGCCGGGCGGTGTAGGCGCTGGACAGGTCGCGGGTCAGCGGGCGGTTGGACAGGGCGTCGCCCGCGATGTGGTGGAGCACGAGCAGCAGGACGTACTCGTTGGCTCCCAGCGTGAACAGCCGTGCGCGCAGGGGCGGTTCGGACTTCAGGACGAACGGGTGCGCGGCCGCGTCCGCGACCGCAGCGGCGAGCCCGGCCTCGTCGACCGCCTCCACGGGCAGCTCGACGACGGCGTCGGCGGGGTCGAGGACGTGCTGGCGCGGCACGCCCGCCGCATCCGGATAGACCGTGCGCAGCGCCTCGTGCCGGGCCACCACATCGTTCAGGGCGGCGTGCAGCGCGGCGACGTCGAGGTCCCCGGTCAGGCGCAGGGCGAACGGCATGTTGTACGTGGCCGAAGGGCCCTCGAACCGGTGCAGGAACCACAGGCGGCGCTGGGCGAACGACAGCGGCAGCTCGACCGGACGGTCGTCGGCGGGCCGCAGCGCCGGACGCCGGGAAGCCCCTCGGCCCGACGCGTCGATCCGGGCCGCCAGACCGGCCACCGTGGGAGCCTCGAACACGTCCCGTACGGCCAGCTCGACACCGAGCACCGCACGGATGCGCGACACCAGGCGGGTCGCGAGCAGCGAGTGCCCGCCCAGGGCGAAGAAGTCGTCGTCGATGCCGGCCTGCCCGGTCCCGAGGGCCTCCGCGAACAGCCCGCACAGGATCTCCTCCGCGGGCTCGCGCGGCTCCCGGCCGCCGGCCCCGTGGAGCCCCGGCCCAGGGGCGGGCAGGGAGCGGCGGGCCAGCTTCCCGCTCGGGGTGAGCGGCAGCGCGTCGAGCACGACGACCACGGCGGGCACCATGAACCCGGGCAGCTTCCCGGCGGCGAACTCCCGCAGCTCGCCCGGATGCACCCGGGCACCGGGCGCGGGCACCACGTAGGCGGTCAGGCGCTGGTCGCCGGGCCTGTCCTCACGCACCATCGCGACCGCGTGCCCCACCGTGGCGTGCCGGGCCAGCACCGCCTCGACCTCGCCGAGCTCGATCCGGAACCCGCGCAGCTTCACCTGGTCGTCCGCCCGGCCCACGAACTCCAGCAATCCGGCCGCGGTCCAGCGGGCCAGGTCGCCGCTCCGGTACATCCTGCTCCCCGGCGCACCGAACGGGTCGGCGGTGAAACGCTCCGCGGTCAGACCCGACCGGTTCAGATACCCCCGGGCGAGCTGTACTCCGGAAAGGTAGAGCTCGCCCGTCACTCCGGGCGGCACCGGCCGCAGCCGCGCGTCGAGCACATAGACCCGCATGTTCCGGACCGGCCCGCCGATCACCGGCCGGGCACTGTCCCGTACCCGGGCGCCGACGGTGTCCACGGTGCACTCGCTCGGTCCGTAGTAGTTGTGCACCTCGATGCCGGGGCACTCCCGCAGCGTCTCCCACAGCGCCGCGCCCGCGGCCTCCGCACCCAACAGGATCACGCCCGGCCGGTGCCCGGCGCCGTCCAGCATCCCAAGGCCCGTCAACTCGCCCAGCAGCGACGGCGTGATGCCCAGGTAGTCGATCTCCCGGCTGCGCACGTACGCCAGCAGCGCGGCGGCGTCGCGGCGGGTGTGGTCGTCCACCACGTGCAGTTCGTGCCCGGCCACCAGGCCGAGAAGCTGTCCCATGCTCGCGTCGAACGACAGCGACGCCGTGTGTGCCACCCGCAGTCGCCGCCCGGCCGCCGCGGCCACCTCGGCCGCCGCGGGGGCGAAGACGCGCTCGCGGTGGCTCGCGAACAGGTTCGCCAGGCCCAGGTGCGTCACCAACACGCCCTTCGGCACGCCCGTCGACCCGGAGGTGTACACCACGTACGCGCCCTGGTCCCCCCGCACCACCGGCTGCTCGGTCGGCGCGCCCCGCCCCGTGGCGGTCCGCGCGTCCGTGGCCGGGGACTCGTCCGCGTCCAGCAGCACCAGGGGCGCCCGGCACTCGCCCAGCCGCCCGGCCAGTGCCCGCTCGGTCACCACCACGCGTACCGACGCGTCGGCAAGCATGAACGCCAGGCGCTCCGCCGGATAGTCGGGGTCCAGCGGCACGCACACTCCGCCGGCCTTCCAGACGGCCAGGACGGCGGCGATCATCTCGGTCGACCGGCGCACGCACAGACCGACCAGCACATCGGGCCCGACGCCATGGCCGGCCAGGTGCCCGGCGAGCTCGTCCGCCCGCGCGCGCAGTTCCGCGAACGTCCGCGCCACCCCGTCGGCGACCACGGCCACCGCGTCCGGGGTCCGCGCGGCCTGCGCCTCGAAGGCCTCGGGAACCAGGACGGACGGCAGCTCGCCGACCGTGCCGTTCCACTCCACCAGGACCTGGTCCCGCTCGGCAGGGGTCAGGATCTCCAGGGCGCCGAGCCGCCGTTCCGGGTCCGCGACCGCGGCCCTGAGGACCCGGACCACCCGGCCCAGGATCGCCTCCGCGGCCTCCCGGTCGAACAGGCCCACCTGGTGGTCCAGACGCAGCCGCAGCGGACTTCCCGGTATCACCATGAAGTTGAGCGGGTAATGAGTGACGCCGTAGCTGCGGCTCGCCACCACCCGCAGCCCGCTGCCGTGCGGGCCGGCGGCCTGCGCGGCGTCGTCCGTCGGAAGGTTCTCGAACACGGTTGTCGTATCGAAGAGTTCACCGGCGTCCAGCGTGCGCTGGATGTTGGCAAGGCCCACGTGCTGGCAGGCCATCAGGCGCGTCCGGTCCTCCTGCAGGCGCGCCAGCACCCCGGCCAGCGGCTCCGCCGGATCGAGCCGGACCCGGACCGGCAGTGTGTTGGCGAACAGGCCGACCATCCTCTCGACCCCGGGCACCTCGGGCGGGCGCCCGGACACCGTCGTGCCGAACACCACGTCGGTCCGGCCGGTCAACTGGCCGAGCACGATCGCCCAGGCCCCCAGGAACACCGTGTTCAGCGTCAGGCCCGCACGGCGGGCCAGGCCGTCGAGCGCCGCGGCAAGGTCGTCGGGCAGCTCGCGGAGCACCTGGCCCGGCGGCTCGGCCGCCCGGGACGGGTCGGCCGGAGCGACCCGGGTCGGTTCGTCGACGCCCTTCAGCATCTCGCGCCAGACGTCCTCGGCGGCCGCCCGGTCCTGACCGGCCAACCAGGCCAGGTAGTCGCGGTACCCGGCCGCCGGCGGCATCCCCTCGTCCCGGCCGCCCCGCGTGTACAGCTCGAACAGCTCCGCCAACATCAGCTGCGCGGACCAGCCGTCCAGCACCAGGTGATGGGCGGTGACGAGGAACCGGTGGTGTGCCGGCCCGAACCTGACGAGCGTGAACCGCAACAGCGGGGGGCGGGCGGGGTCGAAGCGGCGGAGTCTGTCCTCCGCCGCCAGCCGTTCCGCCTCGGCTTCCCGCGCGCCCGGATCCACCGCGCTGAGATCGGCCTCCTGCCAGGGCAGCGCCACCTCGCGCGGGATGACCTGCACCGGCTCCTCCAGGTCCTCGTGCCAGAACCCGGCCCGCAGGCTCGCATGGCGCCGGAGCAGGGCCCGCGCGGCCGCGCGAAGTGCGCCGACGTCGAGGGGACCGTCCAGGTCGAAGGACTGCTGCACCGTGTAGACGTCGAGCGCCGCCTCGTCGTAGAGCGCGTGGAAGAGCAGCCCCTCCTGCAGTGGTGCCAGCGGCCAGATGTCCTCCAGCTCCGCCTGTGTCTCCGTCTGTGTCATCGTTTGCTCCTCCATGCGGCCTGGAGTCGTTCGAGCTTGTCCTGGCTCAGCCGGACCAGCGGTACGTCGGACGGGGTGAGGCCACCCGCGGCGGGGCTCCTCGCATGGGCGGCCAGTGCCTCCAGTGCGCGCGCCCAGGTGTCGGCCAGGTCGCGCAGGTCGGCCTCGGCGCACCCTCCCTGCGGCCGGCACCAGGTCGCGGTCAGCCGCGGGCCGCCCGGATGGTCCACGGCAGCCACTTTCACCTCGATCCGGTGCTTCGGCGGCATATCCGGCCCGGCCGGCCAGGAACCGGTCGGGGGCTGTGGGAACCGCCCGAGATACTGGAACGCGACCTGCGGCGCAGGCAGGCCGGCCAGGGTGGGGGCGGTGTCGGGGTTGAGGTGGCGCAGCAGGCCGAAGCCCCGTCCACCGTCCGGCAGGGACCTCAGTTGCTCCTTGACCCGTTTCAGGGCCGCTCCGGCGGCGGCACCGCCCTCCCACAGCTCGTGCCGGTCCACGCCACCCAGGTCCAGGCGGACCGGATGGGTGACGGTGCAGCAGCCCATGGTGCGGGACAGGTCGATGCCTTCGGGGAGGCCCGTCCGGCCGGACCGCCGTACCTCGGCCACCACGGCGTCGCCCCCGGCATCCCGGCCGTACCGATTCTTCGACGTGTCCGCACCGCCCGGGCAGGCGGCCTCCCGGCGGCGCCGCCAGTCGGCCACCGCCAGGGCGAACGCGGTCAGCAGCACGGCCTCGACGTCGGCGTGGAAGGCCTCCGGCACGCTGGTGAGCAGCGCCTCGGTGCGCTCGGCGGGCAGCGTGAGCGTCAGCGTGCCCGCTGCCGCCACCGCCGCATCCCCAGGCACTTCCCGCGGCCGACCACCCAGGTCCCCGCCCGACTCCCCGGCCCCGGCCCCCGCCCCGGCGAGGATCTCGGTCCACCGTGGCAGCTCCTCGACGCGTCGGACGTCCTGTGCCTGGGTGCGCAGGTGTTGGGCCCAGCGCCGCAACGACGTGCCGGTCGCCGGGAGTTCGGGCCGTCGGCCGTCAGCTGCCGCCTCGCAGGCGAGGGCGACGTCCTCCAGCAGGATGCGCCAGGACTCCGCATCCGCCACGAGCCGGTGCAGCACCAGCAGCAGGCGCCCGGGCCGGCCGGACCCGGCGTCGAACCAGACCGCCTGGACCACCACTCCCGACTCCGGCGCGAGGCGCGACGACGCGGCCCGCTCCTCCGCGGCGAGCAGATCCTCGCGCGCCGCGGCACCGACCCGGTGGAGGCAGTCCGCGGCCCGGTTCGCCCCGGGGGGCAGCACCTCCAGCAGCCACTCGTCCCGGTCGGTCTCAGGGGCCTGGCCGGGAACCCGGTTCAGGCGCATCCGCAGCGCGTCGTGGTGGTCCAGGACCGCCTGCAGGGCCGCCTCGATCCGCCCCGCGTCCAGGCCCGCCGGGACTTCCACGGCCATCGCCTCGTACCGGGTGCCCGGATCCGCGTCCCGCTCCCGCAGCTCGTGCAGGGCCGGCGTCAGCGGCACCGTGCCGAGGCCCACCTGCGGCGCCTCGCCCTCGGCCGGTGCCCCGTCGAGCGTGCCGGCAGCCGCCGCCAGCGCGGCCACGGTCTTGTGCTGGAACACGTCCTGCGGGGTGATCGCCATCCCCGCGGCCCTGGCCCTGCTGACCACCTGGATGGAGACGATGCTGTCGCCGCCGATGTCGAAGAAGCCGTCGTCGACGCCGACGGCCGGCAGGCCGAGTACGCCGGCGAAGATGTCGCACAGCAGTCGCTCCTGCGCGGTGGTAGGCGGTCGGTGCGCCGCGGTGGCGGAGGCTTCCGGCGCGGGCAGCGCCGTGCGGTCGACCTTGCCGTTCGGCGTCAGCGGCAGGGCGTCGATCGCGACGACGGCCGAGGGCACCAGGTACTCCGGCAGCTTCTCCCGCAGCCAGGCACGTACCGCGGTACCCAGGGGCACCGGCGGGGCCACCACCGCCGGGGCGTTGGTGAAGTCCCGCAGTGCCGACCGGTCCGGCGCCCCGGAGAGCACCGGCCGGTACACCCCGGTGGCGGCGGCACCGGCGCTGTCCGGGCCGTCGGAGAGCAGTGCGTCGAAGCAGACGTCGCTTTTCTCGCCGCCCTCGCCCTCCGCGCCCGACCAGGTGACGGCCACCTGGAAGCCGAGCCGTTCACCCAGCTCGCACAGGTCCTCCGGGTCCACGGTCACGGCGTGCGCCGGGGTGGCCTCGCCCGCCAGCCGGGCATTGGGGATACCGGTGACCCGCAGCCGGTCCGGCCGGCGCTCGGCCAGCAGCGCGGCGAGGGCCTCCGTTCCGCCGGCCAGCTCCGGCCAGCGCAGCACCGGTGCCTCGTCGAACGACCGCACCGGTGACGCCAGCGGCGCGCGGTGCAGGACAACGTCGTAGCGGTAGCGGGACAGTTCGTTGTGGTACCGCCCGCGCTTGAGGCGGACATCCACGGCGCCGATCCCGGGCACCACACCGGTCAGGGCCGGGAAGAAGTCCGGGTCGACCAGCAACTCCCGCTCCGGTGCGGTGTTGCCGGTGGCAGCCCGCAGCATGGGCAGCAACCGCAGGTTGCGGAGGTCACCGAGGAACAGGGCACCCCCCGGCGCGAGGAGGCCCATCGCCTTGTCGATGACCTCGGTCAGGTGGTCGGCGTGCGGGAAGTACTGGACCACCGAGTTGAGCACCACGGTGTCGAAGAAGCCCTGCGGCAGCCCGGTGACGTCGTCGGCCGGCTGCGCCCGCAGCTCGACCCGGGAGGCGAGCGCCGGCTCGTCGGCCACCTGGGCCGCCAGGGCCTCGATCACGACCGCGGACAGGTCGGTGCCCCAGTACTGCTCACACTCCGCGGCCAGTTGGGACAGGATCAGGCCGCGGCCCACCCCGATCTCCAGGACGCGCCTGGGCCGCAGTTCCCGGATCCGTGTGACGGTCGCGTCCCGCCACTGCCGCATCTCGCCCTCGGGGATCGGCTGCCCGTCGTAGCTGCTGTTCCATCCGGTGAAGTCGGCACCGAACGGAGCGGGCGCCGATTGCCCGTACAGCGTGTCGTAGAGCTGCCGCCAGTCCCGTACCCGGCCCGCCTCCTCCGGTGTGCCGTCGAGGTCCGTGGAGGCTGCGGGATCCGTGGCCTCGGCGGGATCCGTGGCCTTCGCGGTGTCTTCCGGCGCAGGCACGACGTATCCCACCAGGCGGCTCCCGCCGGGCCCGTCCTCGCGGACCGCCGCGACCGCCTGCGCCACCCGGGGGTGGGCGGCCATCGCGGACTCGGCCTCGCCGAGCTCGATCCGGTGGCCCCGGACCTTCACCTGCTGATCGGCCCGCCCGGCGAACTCCAGCTCGCCCGCGCCGTTCCACCGCGCAAGATCCCCCGTGCGGTACATCCGCGATCCGACCTCGCCGAACGGACAGGCCACGAACCGCTCGGCGGTCAGGCCCGGCCGCCCCAGGTAGCCGCGGGCCAGGCCCGCCCCGGCCAGGTACAGCTCGCCCACCATGCCCGGCGGCACCGGACGCAGCCCGGCGTCCAGCACATAGGCCCGCGCGCCGAGGATCGGGGTGCCGATCGGCGGCACGTTCTCCCTGCCGTCCCCGCCGTCCTCGCCGCCCCCGCCGGACAGGGGCCGGCTCATCGTCGCGCAGACCGTCGCCTCCGTCGGCCCATAGGCGTTGACCATCCGTCGGCCCCGGCTCCAGGCCGCCACCGTCGCCGGCGGACAGGCCTCACCGGCCACCACCAGCGTGGTCACCGGCGCCAGTTGGTCAGGGGTCAGCACCCCGAGCGCCACCGGCGGCACGGTCAGGTGCGTCACCCCGCGCTCGGCCACCAGCGCCGCGAGGTCCGGCCCCGGCAGCAGCCGCTCGGGCGGCGCCACCACCAGCGTCGCGCCGGTCAGCAGCGCCATGCACAGCTCCCAGAACGCCGCGTCGAAGCTGGGCGAGGCGAACTGCAGGACGCGGCTGCCCGGCCCGCAACCGAAGGCCTGCGTCTGCGTCGCCACCAGGGCGGCCGCTCCGGCGTGGGTGACGGTTACGCCCTTGGGGGTGCCGGTCGAACCGGACGTGTACAGGACGTAGGCGGGGTTCGCGGGCGTCAACGGCCGTACGCGGTCGGCGTTTTCGGGGTTGGTGGCCGGCCGGTCGGCCAGGTCCGCGGCCCGCGCCCGGTGTCCGTCGGCGTCGTCGTCCAGGTTCAGCGTGGGCAGATCGTCGGCGCCGGGGATCGCGGTACCGCCGGTCAGCAGCAGCGACGGCCGGGCGTCGCCGAGCAGGAACGCCAGGCGCTCGGCCGGGTAGCCCAGGTCGAGCGGGAGGTAGGCCGCCCCCGCCTTGAGAACGGCGAGCATCGCCACGACCAGGTCCGCGGAGCGGGGGAAGGCCAGTGCGACGGTCTGCTCCGGCCCGATTCCCCGCGCGATCAGCAGGTGGGCCAGGCGGTTCGCCCGGCCGTTGAGCTCTTCGTAGGTCAGCACGCCGGATTCCGACAGCACCGCCGGTGCCCCGGGGACACGCGCCGCCCGGCGTTCGAACAGCGTCGGGAGGACGGCGGGCGGGACCGGGGCACCGGCGGCGCCCAGCACCTGGGTGCGCTCGGCCGAGGTGAGGATGTCGGCCTCGCCGATGCGCCGTGCCGGGTCAGCGCTCACCGCCTCCAGGAGCCGGATCCACCGCGCCACCATGGCCTCGACCGTCGGCCGGTCGAACAGGTCGGTGCTGTACTCCACCGTCCCGCGCACTCCGCCGAAGGAGCCGCTGGGCGCTCCCGGCGGCGCGGGGCGCTCGGTGACGCTGAAGAACAGGTCGAACCGCGAGGTCCCCGAACCGGCCGGTTCGAGCGTCACGTCCACCCCGGCCAGCGTCAGATCCGCCTCCGGGGTGTTCTGCAGCACCAATGCCACCTGGAACAGCGGATGGCGGTTCGGGGAACGGACCGGATTCAGCACCTCCACCAGATGCTCGAAGGGCACGTCCTGATGGGCGTAGGCGGTCAGTGCCGTCTCCCGCACGCGCCGGAGCAGTTCGCCGAACGACGGATCGCCCGCGGTGTCGGTACGCATCACCAGCGTGTTGACGAACAGCCCGATCGCGTCGTCGAGCACCTCGTCGCGGCGCCCGGCGATACCGCTGCCGATCGGCAGGTCCGTACCGGCGCCCAGCCTGGTCAGCAGGGCGGCCAGACCGGCGTGCAGCACCATGTACAGACTGGCCTCGCCGGCCCGGGCCAGACCCGCGAGCCTGCGGTGCAGCTCCGGGCTCAGGTCGAAGCCGAACATCTCGCCGCGGTACGAGGACACGGCGGGGCGGGGGCGGTCCGCCGGGAGCGCGAGCTGCTCGGGCAGGTCCGCCAGTGCCTCGCGCCAGTACGCGATCTGCCGGGCGAAAGGACTGTCCGGGTCGTCCTCGTCCCCCAGCAGCGCGCGCTGCCAGAGCGTGTAGTCCACGTACTGGACCGGCAGCGGCGCCCACGACGGAGCCTCGCCCCGGCACCGCGCGGCATAGGCGGCCGCGAGGTCCCGCGACAGCGGAGCCATCGACCACCCGTCGCCCGCGATGTGGTGCACCAGTACCACCAGTACGTGCTCACGCCGGTCCAGGACGAACAGCTCGGCCCGCAACGGCAGTTCGACCCCGAGGTCGAAGGGGTAGCGCGCCGCCGCTCGCACGGCCTCGCGGAGCCCGGCCTCGTCGACCTGCCGGACGAGCAGTTCGGGGCGCACACCGGCCGCCCCGAGGACGAGCTGCCGGGGCACCCCGTCCACCACGGGGAACACGGTGCGCAGGCTCTCGTGGCGCGCCGCGACGTCCGCCAGCGCGGCCCGCAGCGCCGACTCGTCCACCGCACCGCGCAGCCGCAGGGCGACCGGCATGTTGTACGTCGCGCTCGGCCCCTCCAGGCGGTGCAGGAACCACAGCCGCTGCTGCGCGAAGGACAGCGGCACCACCTCGGGCCTGGGCACGGGCCGCAGGGCCGGACGCAGCTCCTCGTGGCGTGCCTCCGCATCGCTCAGCCGCTCGGCGATCCCGGCGACGGTGGGCGCCTCGAACACGGTGCGGACGGTCAGTTCGGCGCCGAGGACGGAGCGGATGCGGCTGATCAGCCTGGTCGCCAGCAGCGAATGCCCGCCCAGGTCGAAGAAGTTGTCGTCCACACCGACCGCCGCCACGCCGAGGACCTGCGCGAACAGGTCACACAACGCCTGCTCCCGTGGCGAGGCCGGCAGGCGCGAGCCAGCGACGGACCCGAGGTACGGGGCCGGGAGCGCCGCGCGGTCGAGCTTTCCGTGCGCGGTCAGGGGAAGCTCGTCGAGAACCACCACTGCGGTCGGCACCATGTACGCGGGCAATTGCTCCCGGAGCGACGCGGTGAGCGCGGCGACGAGTTCACCGCGCCGCCGGGAGGTCGCCGGGTCGTTCGCGAACGCCGCCGGTGACGCCCCCGGGGCGGTCGCGACCGGTCGGTGGACGCCGCTCAGCGCGGCCGAAGCCGGGTCCGTGAAGAGCACATCGAGGCTCTCCGCGTCGCTCCCCGAGCGCGTCACCGCCACCCGGTAGCCCAGTCGCTCGCCCAGTTCGCAGAAGGTGTCGGGCCCGAGGGCCGGGGCCGAGGACCGCTCCGCGGCTCCGAGCAGGGACAGCAGGTCCGCCGGCGGCCGTCCGTCGTCCAGCGCCCGCAGGGCGGCGGCCTCGTCCGCCAGCCGCGCGTCGGGGACCCCGGTCAGCCGCAGCGCGGGGACCCGGGCCGCGGCCAGCTGCCGCTCCAGGGCATCGAGACCGGGGACGTCGTGGCCCCACCGCAGCTCCGGCGCCGCCTCCAGGGACCGAATCCGGGTGGCCGGCCGCTTGTGCAGCACGACGTCGTACCGGTAGCGGCTCAGCTCGTTGACGTAGGCGCCGCGCTTGACCTGCAGGTCGACGCCGGCGACGTCGTCCCGCTGGGTGGCGAGCGCGGTGAAGAATGCAGGGTCCAGCAGCAGTTCCTTCTCCAGCAGCACGGCCTGCTCCACCGCGTGGCGCACCGCGGCGACGTCGGCGGACGGTGTGGCGCGGCGCAGTTGCGCCGCCGTGTGCAGGCACCGCAGCAGCCGCAGGTCACGCACATCGCCGAGGAACACCGCCCCGCCGGGCGTCAGCAGCTCCAACGCCGTGCCGAGCACGCCGTGGAGATGGCCGGCGTCCGGGAAGTACTGGGCGACCGAGTTGATGACCACCGTGTCGAAGCGGCCGGCAGGCAGACCGTCGGCGTCCGAGGCGGACTGGACGCGCAACTCCACCCTCCCCGCCAGGCCCTGCCCGGCCACCTGGGCCCGCAGCCCCTCGATCGCGTCGGCCGAGATGTCGGTGCCCCAGTAGGCCTCGCAGTCCGGCGCGAGCTGCGAGAGCAACAGGCCGCTGCCCACGCCGATCTCCAGCACCCGCCGCGGCCGTAGCTCGCGGATCCGCGCGACCGTGGCGTCGCGCCACTGGCGCATCTGCTCGACGGGGATCGGCCCTCCGTGGTAACTGCTGGTCCAGCCGGTGAAGTCCTCGCCGAAGGGGGCGGGCTCCACACCGGCGCGCCCGGCGCCGTACATCGAGTCGTACACGTCCTGCCACTCGGCCAGCTGTGCCTGTGCCGCTGCGTCATCACGCCGCTCGTCCGCCGCCGGGACGACGTAGGCCACCAACTGCGTGCCGGACGCCTGGTCCTCCCGGGCGACGACGGCGACCTGGGACACGGCCGCATGCCGGGACAGCGTGGTCTCGATCTCCGCCGGCTCGATCCGGTACCCCCGGAGCTTGACCTGCTCGTCGGCGCGACCGACGAAGACCAGCAATCCGTCCGCGGTCCACCGGGCGAGGTCCCCGGTCCGGTACATCCTCGTCCCCGGCCCGCCGAACGGGTCCGCCACGAACCGCTCCGCCGTCAGCCCGGGCCGGTTCAGGTAGCCGCGCGCGAGCTGCGCCCCGGCCAGGTACAGCTCACCGGTCACGCCGGGCGGCGCCAGGCGCATCCAGGCGTCGAGCACATAGGCCCGCGTGTTCGGGACGGGCCGCCCGATCGGCAGGGGGCCGTCCCCGGTCGTGGCGCCGGGCGGCACCCGGTGCGTGAGGCAACCCACCGTGTTCTCGGTCGGCCCGTATTCGTTGACGACCGTGGCCTGCGGCTGCGCACGGCGCCACGGCGCGAGCTGCTCACCGGTGAGTTGCTCGCCGCCCAGGACCAGGTCCGCGACCGCCGCCTGATGACCGGGCACGGCACCGAGCAGCGCAAGGTGGCTCGGCGTTGCCTTCAGGAACGTGTAGGTGCCCGGGGCCGGCGTCCCGCTGGGCAGGTCCCCGACCAGCAACCGGCCACCCGAGGTCAGCGACGCGAACAGCGCGGTGACGGTCAGGTCGAAGGAGACCGGCGAGTGCAGCAGCGCCGTCCCGGCCGTTCCCGGGTACGCGCCCCGGGCGAAGTGCAGATAGGCCGCCAGCGCCCGGTGCTCGACGAGCACGCCCTTGGGACGCCCCGTGGAGCCCGATGTGTAGATCACGTACGCGGGATGCTCCGGCCGCAGCGCCGCCGTCCGGTCGGTGTCCGACGGATCGCGCTCGGGCTGTTCCCCGGTGGCCCGCTCCGTCCCGGTGTCGTCCAGCATGATCCAGCGCAGGCCTGTCGTCGGCAGGTCCGCGGCGACCGCGCTCGTGGTGAGTCCGAGGACCGCGCGGGCGTCGTCGAGCAGGAAGCGGAGCCGCTCGGCCGGGTGGGCCGGCTCGACGGGCAGGTACGCCGCGCCCGTCTTGAGCACGGCCAGCAAGGCGACGACCAGGTCGGCGGAGCGCGGCAGGGCGACCGCCACGACCTGCTCCGGGCCGATGCCGCGGCCGATGAGCAGCCGCGCCAGGCGGTTGGCCCGCGCGTTCAGTGCTGCGTAGCTCAGCTCGGCGACGCCGTCGGTCACCGCGACCGCGTCCGGCGTCCGCGCCACCTGTGCCTCGAACAGCCCCGGAAGCGGTGTCAGGGGGTACGCGCACTCGGCGCCGTTCCAGGTCACCAGCAGCTTCTCGCGCTCGTCGGCGTCGGTGAGGTCGAAGGCGCTGAGCGGCCGGTCCGGCCCGGCCGCCGCGGCCTCCAGCAGCCGCACGAACCGGGCCGCCAGGGCCTCGGCGGTGGTGCGGTCGAACAGATCGGTGCTGTACTCCAGCTCTCCGTCGACCCGGTCCGGGGCGCCGTCGTCGGTGTACCGGTCGGTGAGGCTGAACAACAGGTCGAACTTGGCCGCGGCCAGCTCGGCACTGTCGGCGGTCACGCGCAGGCCGGGCATGGCGAACTCGGGGGCGGCGTTGTTCTGCAGCGTCAGCATCACCTGGAACAGCGGGTGCCGGGCCGCCGACCTGACCGGGTTGAGCAGTTCGACGAGATGCTCGAAGGGCACGTCCTGGTTCGCGTAGGCGGCCAGGTCCGCTTCCCGTACGCGGGTGAGCAGTTCGGCGAAGGCCGGGTCGCCGGAGGTGTCCAGGCGCACCACGAGCGTATTGACGAAGAACCCGACGAGGTCGTCGAGGGCCTCGTCGGTACGGCCGGCGATGGCGCTGCCGAGCGGGATGTCGGTGCCCGCGCCGACCTTGCCGAGCAGGGCGGCGAGTCCGGCCTGCAGCACCATGAAGAGGGTCGCGCCGGATTCCCGTGCCAGTTCGGCGAGCCGCCGGTGCAGGTCAGCGTCCAGCGTGAACAGCACCCGGCCGCCACGGTGGGAGGGCACGGCCGGCCGGGGCCGGTCGGTGGGCAGGTCCAGCTGCTCGGGCAGCCCGTCGAGCGTGCGGGTCCAATGGGCGACCTGAGCGGAGATCAGGCTGTCCGGGTCGTCCTCGCTGCCGAGGAGGTCGTGCTGCCACAGCGCGTAGTCGGCGTACTGGACCGGCAGCGGAGCCCGGTCGGGGGCCCGGCCGGAGCAGCGGGCCGTGTAGGCGGCGGACAGGTCCCGGGCGAACGGCACGTTCGACCAGCCGTCACCGGCGATGTGGTGGAGCACCAGCAGCAGCACGTGCCGGCCCGGGGCGAGCGCGAACAGGTCCGCACGCAGCGGCGGTTCGGTGGTCAGGTCGAACCGGTAGGCCGCCGCGGCACCCAGCGCCTCGCCGAGCCCGGCCTCGGTCACCTGGTGGGCCAACAGCTCCACCACCGCCTCGTCGGGTGCGAGCACCCGCTGGCCCGGGGCCCCGCCGACCTCCGGGAACACCGTGCGCAGGCTCTCGTGCCGGGCGACCACGTCGTTCAGGGCCGCACGCAGCGCGCCGACGTCCAGATCCCCCGCCAGCCGCAGCACGAACGGCATGTTGTACGTCGGACCGGGCCCCTCCAACTGGTGCAGGAACCACAGCCGGCGCTGCGCGAACGACAACGGCACCACCTCCGGGCGAGGGTCGGCCGGACGCAGGGCGGGCCGCCGCTCACCCTTGTCACCCATCCGTGCCAGGAGCCCCGCCACCGTCGGCGCCTCGAAGACATCCCGCACCGACAGCTCCGCCCCCAGTACGGCCCGTATGCGGCTGACCAAGCGCGTGGCGAGCAGCGAATGCCCGCCGATATCGAAGAATCCGTCGTCGACGCCGACCCGGTCCACACCGAGGACCTCGGCGAACAGGCCGCACAGGAGCTCCGCCTCGGTCGAGCGCGGCGCCCGGCCAGGGGCCGGTGCGACGGGGCCCGGGGCGGGCAGCGCGGCACGGTCGAGCTTGCCGTTGACCGTCAGCGGCAGCGCATCGAGCGGCACGATCGCGGACGGAACCATGTACGCGGGCAGGCTCCGGGCGGCGAATTGACGCAGCGCGGCCGGGTCCGGTGCGGCTGCCCCTGCGCCGACGACGTACGCCACGATCCGCCGGTCACCGGGACGGTCCTCCCGTACGACGGCCACGGCCCGGGACACGTCCTCGCAACCGGCCAGCACCGCCTCTGTCTCGCCCAACTCGACCCGGAAACCTCGCAGTTGGACCTGGCCGTCCGCGCGCCCGACGTAGTCGAGTCGGCCGTCGGCGGTCCACCGGGCCAGGTCACCGCTGCGGTACATCCGGGAGCCCGGCCCGCCGAAGGGGTCGGCCACGAACCGTTCCGAGGTCAGGGCGGTGCGGTTCAGATATCCGCGCGCCGGGCCCACACCCGCCACGTACAGCTCTCCGGTGACGCCGGGCGGTACCGGCCGCAGCGCCGCGTCCAGCACATAGACACGGAGATCAGGAATCGGCTCACCGATCACGCTGCGGGACGGCCCGCCCGCCACGTCGTCCGCGCCGAGCGGGGCGTAGGTGACATGGACCGTGGTCTCGGTGATGCCGTACATGTTCACCAGCCGCGGCGCATCCACCGGGTGCCGTCGGAACCACTCCGCCACCTTCCCCGGTTCCAGCGCCTCACCGCCGAATATGACCGTCCGCAGCGCCAGCTTCGCCGAAGCCTCCGCGTCCTCGGCCTCGGCCCGCATCAAGGGGTAGAACGCCGACGGCGTCTGGTTGAGCACCGTCACCCCATGACGCACCAATACGTCAAGGAACTCGGCCGGCGAACGCGAGACCTCGTGCGAGACCACCACCAGCCGACCGCCGTGCAGCAATGCCCCCCACAACTCCCACACGGAGAAGTCGAACGCAAAGGAATGGAACAGCGTCCACACATCATCCGGACCAAAACCGAACCACCGCTCGGTCGCGGCAAACAGCCGCACCACGTTCCGGTGCGGGACCACCACACCCTTCGGCGCACCGGTCGAGCCCGACGTATGGATCACATACGCCGGATGCGACGACACCAACGGCGCCGAACGCTCCGCCCCGGTCAAGTTCTCACCGGACTGAGCGGCAAGACCCGTAACCGTGGTCTGGTCATCGAGCACCACCACCGTCCCCTCGCCGCAGGGAAGTTGCCCCGTGAGCCCATCCGCGGTCACCACACACACCGGATCCGCATCACGCAGCATCAGCTCGATCCGGGCCGCCGGATAGCCAGGGTCGATCGGCAGATAGGCCGCACCGGCCTTCACCACCGCCAGCAATGTCACCACCAGGTCCGCCGAACGCGGCAACGCCACCGCCACCCACCGCTCCGGCCCCGCACCCCGCCCCACCAGCACACGCGCCAGCCGGTTCGCCCGGGCGTTCAACTCCGCATACGACAACTCCACCTCGCCCGCCACCACCGCCACCGCATCCGGCGTCCGCCGCACCTGCGCCTCGAACAACTCCGGAAGCGTCCGGTCCGGGACCTCGGCACGGAACTCGCCCGCAGGCGGCAGCACCTGTGCGCGCTCCTCCGGGAGCAGGACATCGAGCCTGCCGACCGGCCGCCCCGGATCGGCCGCGACGAGACCCTCCAGCACTTGCAGGAAGCGGCGCTGATGGGCGGCGTTCTCCTCGGCGTCGTACCTGCCGGGATTGGCGTCGAAATGCACGCGCATCGTGCCGTCACCCGACCGGTCCTCGACGCAGAGGGAGAGGTCGTGAACCGGTCCGTTCGCCAGGTTGACGGGCGTCGCCCGGGCATCGCCGAATGCCAGCTCGTGGGCGAAGGACAAGAAGTTGACCGACGGGCCCATGAGGCGGCGGCCGCTGCCCACCGTCTTCAGATCGCGGCTCAGGTCCTCGTACCGGTAGCGCTGATGCTTGAGCAACTGCCGTGCCTCGGTGGACACATGGCGCAGAAGCTCCTCGCCGCTCATGCCGGGCCGGACTTCCAGCAGGAGCGGCAGTTCGTTGGACATCGGCCCGCGAACACCTCGTCCGCTGCCGGTCCTCCCGGTCACCGGGATACCGAGGGCCACCTCCTCGGCGCCGGTCATCCGGCTGAGGTAGACCGCCGTGGCGGCCATCAGGGGAACGGGGAGGCCGACCCGGGACCGGCGCGCCAACGCCCGCAGGGCGTCCACGGTCGCAGACGGCAGCTGTGCGGTCTCCCGCAGAAAACTCCGTGAGACCCCGACCGTCCGGTCCGCGAGGCTGCGCGGCTCGGAGCGGCCCGCCAGCCGGCCCAGCCAGAAATCCCGGTCCCGCATAAACCGCTCCGAGGCGCGGTACTCGGCTTCGTCTTCCAGGAGCAGGTCCAGTGAGCCGCCGTCGTCCGCTCGCACCGCTGCCCCGTGCAACGCAGCCGTGTAGACCTCGGCCAGCCGTCGCAAGAACAGCGCACACATGTACCCGTCGGTGACCAGGTGATGGCCGCGCAGAGAGAAGAAGTGCCGGTCCGTACCGGCCCGCAGCAGCGTCAGGGTGAACGTCCGACCGGACCCAAGGCTCACCGGCCGGACCATCTCGGCCCGCATCCATGCTTCGGCGGCTGCCCGCGGATCCGGCTCCGAGCTGACGTCCAGGACGGACAACCCCTCGTCTGCCGGCTCGAATATCTGCCGGGGCTCTTGGCCGTCCTGAGTGAAGCGGACGTTCAGCGTGTCGGTCTCCGCCACCACCCGCCGCACCGCGGCATCGAGCAGCACCACATCGATCGGGCCGTCGATCTCCAGGTACTGCGCGATGTTGTAGCTCGGGCTTTCCAGGTCGAGCTGTTGCGCAAACCACATACCGCGCTGCGCAGTCGACAACGGCCAGCTGCGGGGCTGAGTACCGGACACTTCACATCCTGTCTTCAGAAGTCTGTGGCGAGCCGTCAGGTCGTCGGCCGGCGGTTCAAGTGCCCCGACTCGACAGGGGAAAGTGCGGAAGGATGCGGACGCCATCGGAGTTCGACGTCAGCGGCGCCGACGAAAGCTGAAGAGAGCCAGTCACCTGACGGAAATGCCACGAGTGCCAGGCCGGAAGCCGCTCCGCCCTGTTACTTTCAGTCCTACTGCTGTCAGATTCTGTCACTTCTAGTCATACTCTCCTGTCAACTTCCCCAAATGTAAAGTGGATCAATTTCTCGACGTACTCCCCATGCGGACAATCGCCAGGTGGCCGAAACGGATCACTCACGGGTGCGGACGAGGCCCCACCGCAATCTCCGCCGCAGTCCCCGCCTCAAGCCCGGCCGGAGCTCCAAGGAGCCCGATTCCTCCCACCGCACCGCTTGGACAGCGGGCGGGCCGCGCGGGCGCCTGACGCCGCACCAGAAGTCGCGTAGGGATAATTTCAGCCAGCGGCGCCCGCTGAGCTGTCACCGGTTGTGGCGTGAATTCGCGCCCCCTGTCCGGGACGTCTCGCTGTCAGTGCCGTCGAGTAGGTTCTGTCCGTTCGGCCTGACAGGCAGGCCACCGAACGGGATAACTCCTCGCCGTGAGCATCCACCTACACCTGCGCGCCGTCGCGGAATCCGAGATCCGGGACGACCACACCTGGCTTGCTGAGTTCATGTGGAAGGCCTGGGAGAACCACCCCGACGAGTACGCCGCGGGTATCGCCGACTCGATCGACAAGGTCTGGAGCTCCGTCGATGCCCTCTACGCCGCAGGCGAAGTCCTCGCTGCGGATGCAGACACAGATACAGACACAGACACAGATGGTGACAAGCCCTGGACGCTGCCGATTTACGGCGGCCGCCCCGTGGCACACAGCATGGACGCCGATCCCTCCAACCCACCCCTGATGTTTCTGGAGCCGCCTGGGGTGTCACAGGCCGCAGACTTCCTCGCGAGGGTCTCTTTCGACGAGCTCTGGAACGTCGCCGGTCCCAAGCTCGTCGGCCGGGGCTGGGACGAGGCGGAGGCCAGGCAGGAGTTCCTCGACCGTCACAGGAGCCTCCAAAACTTCTACGGGCGGGCGGCTGCGGCAGGCCACGGCGTGGTCAAAGTGGTGTGGGCTTGAGAGCCGTCACGTGCCGGCTACAGCCGACCGACTGCTGCGCATCGCCCTTGGCGACCGGCCGGAGGAGCGAGACGGGTTATGACTGGGCTTCCGGATCCTGACCGGTCCAGAGCGGTGCTGGTGGGCGCGAGCAGCTTCGCGCGTCTGCCGGCACTGCCGGCCGTCACCGCCAACGTCGCCGCGATGCAGGAGGTGTTCGCTTCTGAGGCCGTATGGGGGCTCCCCGCCGCCCACTGCACCGTTCTGCATGACCCGCACGGGCCCCGTGAGGTGTCTCAGGCGATCAAGCAGGCTGCCCGCGAGGCGACCGACGCGCTGATCTTCTACTACGCCGGCCATGGGCTGATCGACCCCGGAACCGGTGAGCTGCATCTGGCCCTGCACGACAGCCATGCGGACGAGGTCTACGACTCGGCCGTGCCCTACCAATGGGTCAGACGCCCCTTCGAGGCGAGCCGGGCAGCGCGACGTGTCGTGGTTCTCGACTGCTGCTACAGCGGACGCATGCTCGGTGCCATGTCGGAAGGGCTTGGCCTCGCCGAGATCGACGGGACGTATCTGCTGGCCGCGGCAGCGGAGAACGCGCTCGCCCTGGCCCCACCAGGCGAGTTCTACACGGCTTTTACCGGAGAGCTCGTGACGCTGCTGCACCACGGTGTGCCAGGCGCCGGTGAGTCGCTGACCCTCAATGAGATCTACGAGAGAGTGCGCTCGTCGCTGTGCGCGGCCGAACGACCGGAGCCGCAGTGCCGGGACCGCAATGCCCTGGGCACCGTGCCCTTCGTACGGAATTCCGCCTACCAGCCGCCAACAACTGCTGCCACGGAGCCCTCCGAAGCGACCATGAGACGGTTCGTGTCCGATATGGCTCATGAGCTGCGCACGCCGCTGACCGCCCTCTCGGCCGTGTCCGAGGTGTTGGAGGAAAAGGCCGGCCGGCTCGATCCCATGCTCCAGCCGGCGGTGCAACTGGTCGTCGGCGAGACCCGGCGGTTGAACGACGTGGTGGACAAGATGATGGACCTGGCGAGACTCGACGCCGGCACCGTACAGCTGGCCACCAGGCAGGTGGATGTTGCCCAGGAGGTGGAGGCCTGCCTGGCAGCCCGCAACTGGACTGCCTTGGTCACGCTGGACCTGCCGCGCCCCCTGCCTGCCGAGCTCGACCCAAGGTGTCTGGGCATCATCCTCGCCAGCCTGATCGACAACGCGTTACGGCACGGCGCCGCACCCGTGAGGGTGAGTGGCACGTCAAGACCCCGGGAGCTCTTCCTCGAAGTGGCGGACAGGGGTAGTGGCATCCCGGAGGAGGCACTTCCCTATGTCTTCGACCGCTTCTTCAAGGCGGGGAGTCGCCGCCCACGGTCTGAGGGAAACGGACTGGGGCTGTCCATCGCCCGAGCCACCGCACGTGTGATGGGCGGTGACATCCGGGCCGCCAACCGCCCAGAGGGGGGAGCTGAGTTCACCGTGCGCCTGCCGCGCCGCGCCAAGGGAAACCACTCTTGTCCGTGACATCCGGGCGCTGCGCTCGATGATTCAAGAGAACACAGGGTCCTCGCCTCCACCCTCGCCCACGCCGACGTCGGAGGCGAACGTCACTGCCTCTGATGGCCCACCGCTGCTCTTGCCGCGGCCACGAATGCGGCGATCGCCGGATGCGTACCGCCGCCCGCGCGGAAGGCGACCCTCGATCGACGGAACAACGGCAATTTGGTCAACACCACGCCCGCGGGGGGATGCGCAGTGGCCATTTCCGGTACGAGTCCGGCACCTTGCCCGATGGCGGCCAGGGCCAGTGCGGTGCGGAAATCGTTGACCTGGTGGTGGATTCTCGGCTGGAACCCGGCCGCCTGGCAGGCGCGTACGGCCATCGCGTGACCGGTCGTGCCGTCGCGTGCGGTGATCCATGGGACCTCGGCATAAGGGCCGAGCAGCTCCGCCAGCGTGTTGCCGCGGCTGGTGGTCTTGGTCGCGGTGCTGGTGGCGAGGTACATGGGTTCCTCCAGCAGGGGCACCTCGTCCACGGTGGTGTCCGGTGACGCGGGGACGAAGTCGTAGTCGTGGACAAGGGCCACGTCGAGTTCCCCGGCTCGCAGGCCGTCGGAGACGCGTGCCGAGTCGATCTCTTGCACCATCGGTTCCAGTGCGGGATGCCGGTCGGCCAGCTCGGCCAGCGCGGCGGGAACGATGGTGTGGCCACCGGAGGGGAAGGTCCCGATGCGCAGCGACCCGCCGATGCCCTCCCGCGCATTGGCGAGTTCCGCGACCGCCAGTTCCAGGCGTTCCAGCACGGCATCGGCGTGTGCGACGAGGGACCGGCCGGCGGGCGTGAGGACCACACGCCTGCCGCTGCGTTCCAGCAAGGCCACGCCTGCCTCGCGTTCCAACACGCTCAGCTGCTGGGAGACGGCCGATGCGGTGAAGGTCAGCGCCTCGGCCACGGCGGCGATGGTGCCCCGCCGGTCCAACTCGCGCAGCAGGTACAGACGACGAACATCGAGCATAAGTTCAGCTTAGGTATCAGGGCAGAAATCAGCAATGGACCTACAGGATCAGCATGAGCCAGGGTGGGACCATGAAGCCCGATCCGAACTTCACCGGCCTGTACGTCCCCCTGGTGACTCCGTTCACCGACGACCTGCGCTTGGCACCCGATGCGCTGGCCCGGCTCGCCGACGAGGCGCTGTCGGCGGGCGCCTCAGGGCTCGTCGCCCTCGGCACCACCGCGGAAGCGGCCACATTGACCGCGGAGGAGAAGCGGACCGTGGTGGAAGTCTGCTCAGCCGCCTGCCGGAGGCACGGCGCCCCGCTGATCGTCGGCGTCGGCACCAACGACACCGCCACCGCCATCGAGTCGCTGCGCGAACTGGCGGCCAGAGGTGACGTGGCTGCGGCGCTGGTTCCCACGCCGCCCTACATCCGCCCCGGTGAAGCGGGGACCCTGGCACACTTCACCGCGCTGGCCGACCACGGCGGCATACCACTGATCGTGTACGACATCCCGTACCGCACCGGGCAGACTCTCAGCGCCGACGCGCTTGCGGCACTCGGCCGCCTGCCAGAGGTCGCCGGGGTCAAGCACGCGACCGGCGCGATCGATGCGACCACGGTCGAGTTGCTCGGCTGCGCACCGCACGGCTTCGCCGTGCTCGGCGGCGACGACGTCGTCATTTCACCCCTCCTCGCGGCGGGTGCACACGGGGGAATTCTCGCCTCGGCCAATCTCCGAACCGCCGACTACGCCGAACTGATCTCGCTGTGGCGCCGCGGCTCCGGCGCACCCGCCCGAAGGCTCGGAGCCGAGCTGGCCCGGTTGTCCGCTGCGCTCTTCGCCGAGCCGAACCCGACAGTCATCAAGGGAGTGCTGCACGCCCAGGGACGCATTCCCAGCCCGGCCGTCCGGATGCCACTACTGGCCGCCTCCACCAACTCGGTCCGCCGAGCGACCCTCCTGGCCGGCAGCCGCACTCCCGCAGCGGCAGCTCACTGAACAAGAACTGCGCGGACGTCCTGACCTCCTGACTCCTCACCTTCTGACCCCTGACTCCGGACGTCCTGGCGTCTGCGGGAAGCGACGACCTGCCCGACGAGGTCCGGCGGTCTTCGAGGGCTCTGCTGCCCTGCCCCTGCCCCTGCCCCTGCGCGGTGACGGTGACCTCTGCGTGAGTTCGAGAGCAGGTCTCGTTGCAAGGTCGGGGGAGGGGGTACGAACTTGAATTCGGTTGCGGCGGGCGGTGTGAGCCCAGTGAGGTGCCTCCATGGACGGTGCCACGGAGCAGGCCCAACGGGCGAGGTCAGGACGGGACCGCAGAGTCACGCCGCGACCGGCTCCATGGCACAGGTCGGCGGTGCTCGCAGCGCTGATGCTGGCTGCCTTCACCTTCAACACTGCGGAGAACCTGCCGGTCGGCCTCCTGGAGCTCATCTCCACAAGCCTGCGGGTGTCCGTGTCGGCGGTCGGTCTCCTGGTCACCGGTTATGGCCTGACGGTGGCCGTTGCCTCTTTGCCGCTCGCCCACGTCATGCGGGCCGTGCCCCGACGTCATGTGCTCACGGGGCTTCTGGCCGCGTTGGTGGTGTCCAGTCTCGTTGCGGCGTTGGCCACCTCGTACTGGCTGCTCCTCGCGGCGCGGCTGCTGACCGCGCTCGCCCAGGCACTGTTCTGGGCCGTGCTGGGGCCGGTCGCGGTGGGCCTGTTCGCACCCGAGGTCCGGGGACGTGTGGTCGGGGCGCTGTCCGTCGCCGGTTCGCTCGCCCTCGTGGTCGGGGTTCCCGCAGGCAACTGGCTGGGCCGGCGGAGCGACTGGGCGGTACCAGTCGCCATGCTGGCGGCTCTGGGGCTCGTCTCGCTCGTGACGATCGCCGTTCTGCTGCCGACCGCGCCTCCGGAAGAAGAGCACGCCGCCTACGGAACAAGTCCCGACGCCCGCCGGTTCGGAACCGTACTGGCGGCCGGGACCCTGTCTGCCACTGGGGCGTTCGCGGGATACACCTACATCGAGAAATTCTTGGGCGAGGTGAGCGGGTTCTCCCCGAGCACGGTCAACGTCCTGTTCGTGACTTTCGGTCTTGCATGTCTGGCCGGGGTGAGCATCACCGGGGCGTTGCTGGACCGCTTTCCGCGCGCCGCGCTGACCACTGCCATGGCCACGCAGGCGGTGGGCATGCTCGGTCTGTATGTGGCCGGCACCGATGCGGTGGCGGCGGTGCTGTGCCTGGTTCTGATGGGCGGTGCACTCGGGCCGGTGTTCATGACCACTCAGAACGCGATGCTGCATTGCGCACCGGGCCGCACAGACATCGCCCTCGCGGCGAACTCCGGTGCCTACAACGCCGGTATCGCGGCGGGCGCCGCGCTCGGGGGACTGATCCTGCCGCTCACCGACGTGCGCGGCACCTTCCTCGCCGGCGGGCTGCTGACCACCTGTGCCTGTGCGGTGCTACTCGGCGGGCGGCTGCACCGTACGCCGCTGGAACCGGGCCTCCGGACGACCTCTCGGGCCGCCGCTCCAGGGGCACTACCTGGGCGTCTGGGCCCTGGCACTCGGCCCGGATGCCGATGGACCGCCTTACCAGCACTCTGGCCCGGTGAGGCCGCGCAGTCCGGCTGCGTTTGCGGCTTGCCGCAGCCATGTCACGCTGGAAACGCGGAAGCCGAACGGAAGGGGGTCACCATGCCCTTCGACTTCAATGTCGATGTCCGACTGACGGACGACAACGACCCGGACAGTGTGCAATTCATCAACATGACCATCGGTTCGGTTCCGGCCGGCGCTGACCGACTCCTGGGTGACTGGCGGGGTGCAGCCGTCTTTCTGCCCTCCAGTTCCGGCGAATTCGACTGGGACGGACGCCCCGGACAGAAGGTCGCCTTCGTCTTCGACGGCCCCTCCGCCGGCAGCCGCCTGGTCCTGGGCCTCAGCGATTTCGCCGCCCCCGGCGGAGGTCTGCCGCCCCGGGGTACGACCGGAGGCGGTGCCGTGACGGACCCCGACAACCCGCAGTTCCTCGGCACCGTCAAATGGGAGATCACCTGACGGGACCGGAAACCCTCGGCCCTGGACATCTCGGGCGCGGACACCCGGTCGGCCATGGACAACCCGCACAGCCGGACGGTCGACTGGCGCACCGTGCGATTGCGCCTTCGCCAACTCCGCGTACGCGCGGCGCCGTTGAGGGTGACCCTTTCCACGCCGAAGCGTTCGCCGAGCCTCCTGACAATGAGACCGAGGACGATGTCACGCTGCTTCCGCCGCTTCCCCGTACAGGTAGGGTGCGCAACGCGGCCTGAGCCCGCGGCAGTTCGGTTCGGCACATCACCGCGTTGCGATGCGAGGGCGCAGCCCCCGTCCGCAGCCGCGCCGAGCACGCCTTCGCCCGCGTGAGGGTGACGGCGGCGATGAGGATGGCGACTACGTCATAGGGGATAGCCGTCCCGCATCCTGTGGCGGTCGCACTGCTCGTGCAGGGAGTGAAGGGGGAGGGGTTGGACTGAGCCCGGTCCGGATTTCCGCAGGTGGGCTGTCGTGTTGCCGTCGTGTGCCGTCGTTGGGTCTTCGGCAGTGACTCTCTGACCTGCATGGACGCAGTACGACCGGCGGAGCGCCGGGACACTGGGAAGCGGGGCGCGGAATTACCCTGGACTGTGTCCGGGGGGCTGCACTCGAAGCCGAACGGCGGCCGCGAGTGCAGCGGCGGAGTGCACGCCATACGTCGACAGTGCGAGGCCGGTGGGTGCGACCGCATGAAGTCGCGGGCGGCTGCATGGGCTTCATATTGGATATGCACGACTTCGCGCGGCCTGCACCGCCATCGCCGCTGCGCATGGCTGTGCGTGACGCCCGGCCGCTGTGCGTGCATGCGCGCAGCCGTGCTGCCCGCGGCCCGAAGCGACAACGGCACACGTCCACAGGCGGTGGGACACCATGTGGGATGCGATCAAGCGCAAACGGCGCTCGCACCAGCCAGAACCGGAAGAAGTGGAAGAAGTAGAGGAAGTAACGGACATCGTGTGTGACCGCTGCAAGCGGCCCATGCAGGGTGAGGGAGACGGATGGAACGTCGTCTTGGACAAGGGCTACGCGATTGGTTATCTGTGCCCGGACTGCCAGACGGGGGAGGAGAACGCCGAGGCCGAGGTGCATGAGGCGACCCTCGACTACAGCGCAGGCCGTGTGGATGAGGACGGCCGCGTTCGGTGGCCGGCGAAGGGTGCCTGGAACAGTGTGTCGACCGGAACCCACGGTGTGATGCGGGAGAACAAGGCCATCCACATGCTGGTCTCCTTGGAGCCTCCCGTGCTGTGCGTCGCCGTCGGGCCGCAGTCGGATGCACGGCTGAGCGGGCTGTTCAGAACCGAGACATGCAAGAAAGCCGTCCAGGAGGCGATGTCGAGCAAGGGAGCACGGCCCGGGACCCGGGACCTCGCATACCTGGTGGACAGTGGCATGGACTCCACCGATGTCTGGGTCGTGGAGGACCATGTGATGGCGGTCGGAGGGATCGACTCGCACAAGCTTGTGGTCATCTACTCTCCGGACATCGACCCGCACCTCCTCGACGCGTTCGCGCCGGAGTACGCCGACTCGATGCGCGAGGCGATCCACGCGCCATGATGTCCAGGACCATGGTCCTGGTCCTGGTCCTGGACACGGTCGCGACCCTTACACAGCAGCATGCTCCGGGCGGGCCGGCTGCGCTGAGATGTCAGCGCCAGGAGAGGCAGACCAGCGATGAGCACTGTGACACTGCCCGACCCGGAAACCGCCGCCGCACGGGCTCCTCGACACCTGGCAGGCCGACCCGGAGTACGCGCGGATCGAAAGGGCTGTGGTCAGTACGGCAGCGACTGGGACGACTTCTACGGCTAACCGATCATCCCGATCACCGTCCTGCCCCGGATGCAGCAGCGCACCGGAACGTGTTCGTCCACGCCACCGACATGGAGGCCGGGCGCAGCGGCGGAGCCGTCGTCGGGGTCGAACGGCGCCTCTCTCGTCGGCCGGTCGTAGATCACGAACTGATCCCGCGGAGGAGCCGGAGCTGTCGGGTGCCTGTGGTGGGCCGGCGATGGCGGCAGTGCTCGTCTGTCGGGACGGGACCTTCTTGCGAGGCCACCGGTGCGGAGACGGTGTTCGGTGCCGGGAATCGCGGGAATGGCCGGTTGATCGCGGTGCGCGGGTGAGGCGAAGGCCAGCGAAAGGGCCCCTCACCAGCAAAATCACTCAGGGGGCTGTGGGGTGGAAACTCACGGTGACATTGACGTCACGGCGGGTTTCAAGACTGTGTGCGGCACGCGGCTCTGCGACGCAATCCCCACGCCCTGAACCGGCCGCTCACGAAGGTGCCGACGCCGATGGACAGCGCGATCAACACAATCGACGGCACGCCGTCGACGGTGACGTGACGGTCCCCCGCTGCCAGCGACACCAGTGCAGTGATCGCGGTGAGGGTAGCGGCGGCCACGGTAAGGCAGACTGCCATCCCGGCCCACCACATCGCCCGCGTCGGTTGAGTCGTCATGGCGATGTTTTACCTCGTGCCCCTGGTTTCTGTACAGCGAAGTACAGCTACCCCCGCGCCCAGGACCAGCTGCTGGCGCCCCCAAGCAACCAGCTCATGTGCCCGGCCGACCTCGGCGACCACCGTGCCTTCAGGTCTGCGTGAGGGGCTCCTGCAGATCGGTGATGATCCGCGGGGAGTCGTCGTGAGCCGGTCCAGGAGTTTGAGCAGACCCGGCTGGATGTGCGCTGTCAGGCCGCCTCGGCCGGGGGCGTGGGGCGCTCCGCGAGGTGGAACAGGTGGTCGCGCTCGTCGCCGCTCAGGCGCAGCGGCCGTCCGAGGGGCGCCAGGACCTGCGCTGATGGCTGCGCACCGCGCCCGCGTTTGGTGACGATCGTGGCGATGTCGTCGTGGCCGAGGGCCTCCGGCCCCGTCAGATCAGGTCAGATCAGGTCAGATCAGGAGTCTTGCAAGGGTTGCTGGAGTGGCTGAGCTTCGAAGTTGGGCCGGATGGACACCTGCGATGCTCAAAGGCGTGCTGCGGTAGCCCCTCTCGGCCGACGCTCGGCGCCGGCCGAGAGGGGCTACCGGTAGGAGCCGCCCTGGTCGTGGCCGTCTCACACGTCGCGGCGGGAGGGGATCATCACGACGAGCAGGATCGCCGTCGAGGCCCAGGCGGCGTAGACGGTCCAGGCCCCGGCCACGGTCGTCGGGAACGCGTAGTGGGCCCACGGGACGTCGTCACCCTCCATCAGGTGCGTCCACGCGTAGTGGGGCATGGCGTGGCTGATGACGGCCGTCCAGTAGTGGTCGCCGCTGAGGCTGATCGGCAGCATCAGCAGGACCGCGACGCTGGTGACGATGGTGGTCGCGCTGTGCCGGATGATCGCCCCCAGGCCCATCCCGACCAGCGCCGAGACCGGTGCGAGGAGCGCGGCCCCGGCCATGGCGCGCATCGCGCCGGGGTCAGTGATCGACATCCCGGTATGGCGTCCCGACAGGACTGCCTGGGTCAGGAAGAACGACGCGCCGGCGGCCAGGACACCGAACCCGGTGGTGACGACCGTGACGACCACCACCTTGGCCGCCATGACGGAGCGGCGGACGGGTACGGCGGCGAAGGTCGTACGGATCATGCCGGTGCTGTACTCGCTGGTGACGGTGAGCGCGCCGATGGCGCTGATCGCCAGGATCACACCGTTCCCCGCGAAGTTGGTGAACGCGTCACGCAATGCCCAGCTGGGAATGAATCCGGCCCTTGTGTCCGCGTCGTAGTGCGGCCAGTTGCTGTAGTCGGCGTACGCGGCATTCACATTGAAGAGGATGATCGCCAACGCGGCGGCCGCGAAGGCCCACCCCGTCGAACGCAACGACCACAGCTTGATCCACTCGGCGGAGAGCAGGTCGCGGAATCTGGCGGGGGGTTCGTCGATCGACACGTTGACCGGTACGTCATGCGTTGCGGTGGTCATCGGGATTCTCCTGCCCCGGCGAGGTATTCGACGCTGTCGGCGGTCAGTTGCATGAACGCGTCTTCCAGCGTGGCGTTCCGGGCGGCCAGTTCGTGCAGCGGGACGCGGTGGTGGAAGGCGAGCTCCCCCACCTGGGCGGCCGTGAGGCCGGTCACCGTGAGCCGCGTGCCGTCCGCCTGCACGGTGGCGCCCTCGGCGCTCAGTACGGCGGTGAGCGCGGACGGGTCCGGGGTGTCCACCGTTACGCTCAGCCGGGTGCCCCGGGAGGCGAACTCGGCCACGGTCTCGTCTGCGATCATCCGGCCTCGGCCTATGACGATGAGGTGGTCGGCAGTGGCCGCCATCTCGCTCATCAGGTGGCTGGAGACGAACACGGTGCGGCCGTCGGCGGCGAGCCGGCGGAACAGGCCGCGGACCCACCTCACACCCTCCGGGTCCAGGCCGTTGAGCGGCTCGTCGAAGAGCAGTACCGGCGGATCGCCGAGCAGGGCAGTGGCGATGCCGAGGCGCTGGCGCATGCCGAGCGAGTACCCACCGATCCGGCGGCCCGCGGCGGCGGTCAGTCCCACCTCGCAGAGCACCTCGTCCACCCGGGTGCGCGGGATGCGGTTGCTGACGGCGAGCGCGGTCAGATGGGCGCGGGCGCTGCGCCCGCCGTGGACGTCGCCCGCGTCGAGGAGGGCGCCGACGTGGCGCATCCCGCGCGGCAGGTCGCGAAATGAGCGGCCATTGAGGGTGACGCTGCCGCTGGTCGGCTCGTTCAGGCCCAGGAGCATCCGCAGCGTGGTGCTTTTGCCCGCGCCGTTGGGGCCGAGGAAGCCGGTGACAAGGCCGGGCCGCACGGTGAAGGTGAGCCCGTTGACAGCGGTCGTGCTGCCGTAGCGCTTCGTTAGTTCGTTGACTTCAATCACATTCCGATGGTTCGGCAGTTCGCCGTCGCGCACATCAAACAGGCGGCCGACTTTCTCCCCGCCGGTGTCGACCACGGTTGTACAACCATGGCCCGACGCCCCTTCACAGGCCCACGGTTACGATCGCTGCATGTCCGCCACGCCACCCATTCCGCTGCTCAAGCGCCTGACGCCGGGCGCCTGGACGGCGCTTACCTGGTCCGCGGCCACGGCCTACGCCGCCCTTCTGTACCTCAGGCTGCCCCATGCGCCGCAGGAGCCGCCGGCCTCCGGTGTCGACCCGCTGCGGTACGCGCTCATCAACGCCGCCGCCAGCGCCATGGCGCTGCTCGCCTGCGCGCTGCTGCGCAGTCGGCCGCTGCCCGCCCTGGCGCTGCTGCTGGGCGGTTCGGTCGCCGCCTCGACCACGGTGAGCGTGGCGGACATCCCACTGGCGCAGTTCCTGGCCTTCGATGTTGCGCTCGGCTTCATCACCGCCACACGGCGGCGCCGCACGGGTCGCGCCGCCGCAGGCATGTCCCTGGGGGTACTGGCCGGCTACGTGCTCGTCCGACTGCTGCTCGGGACCAGTCCCGGAGCGTCCGCTGTGCTGGTCATGGTCCTGGTCACCATTGTCGCCTGGCTGACGGGGCGTTCGGTACGTGAGGACCGGCGGCACGCCCAGGCACTGCGCACCCAGTTGACCACCCAGGCGGTCACCGCCGAACGGCTGCGCATCGCCCGCGAGCTGCACGATATGGTCGCGCACAGCATCGGCGTCATCGCCCTGCAGGCCGGTGCGGCCGGCCGGGTCGTCGAAACCCAACCGGCGGCGGCCCGTGGCGCGCTGCGAGCGATCGAGTCCGCCGGCCGGGAGACGCTCTCGGGCCTGCGCCGGATGCTCGGCGCGCTACGCCAGGCGGAGCCCGGGCAGCAGGCGGAGACGGCGCCGTTCGACCCGGCACCCGGCCTCGCGGACATCGACCGGCTGGCCGAGCGGACGACGGAGGCCGGAGTACGGGTCGACGTGCGCTGGCGAAGCGAGCGGCGGCGACTGCCGCCCGAGATCGACATGTCCGCCTACCGGATCGTTCAGGAGGCGGTCACCAATGTGGTGCGTCATGCCGGGGCCAACTCCTGCCAGGTGTTCATCGATTGCCAGGACGATGAACTCTCCATCGAGGTCCTGGACAGCGGACCCGGCCGAGCCAACAGCTCGGGTTCCGGATACGGACTCATCGGCATGCGCGAACGCGTCGGCCTGCTGCACGGTGACTTCCGTGCCGAACCACGCCCCGAAGGCGGCTTCCGGGTCACCGCCCGCCTCCCCGTTCCGTCAGGAATCTCATGACCATCCGCGTCCTGCTCGCCGACGACCAGCCGCTCATCCGGACCGCGATCCAGATGGTCATCACCGACTCCCTGGACATCGAGGTCATCGCGGAGGCCGGGACCGGTAGCGAGGCGGTCGAACTGGCCGTGGGCGTCCGGCCCGACGTCGTCGTGATGGACCTCCGCATGCCTGGTATGGACGGCATCGAGGCGACCCGTCAGATCGTCGCGGGCCCGAGCACCGCGCATGTCCTCGTGCTGACCACCTTCGACGACGACGAATCCGTCTACGGGGCGCTACGAGCCGGCGCGGCCGGGTTCCTCGTCAAGGACATGGCGGTGGACGACATCCTCGCGGCGATCCGGGTGGTCGCCGCGGGCGACGCGCTGATCGCTCCCAGCGTGACCCGCCGCCTGATCAAGGACTTCGCAGGCCACCGCCCCGCCCGGGCGACGAGGAACGGACGCACCCTGGCCTCGCTCACCGACCGTGAACGCGAAGTACTGGGCCTCGTCGGCACGGGCCTGTCCAACAGCGAGATCGCCACCCACCTGGGCATCAGCATCGCGACCGCCAAGACGTACGTGACCCGTCTGCTGTCGAAGCTCGACGCCCGCGACCGGGTTCAGCTGGTCATCATCGCCTACGAGAGCGGGCTGGTGGAACTTCCGCACTGAGCGGCCGATTCCCGAACGACCACCGGATCGGCTTCCACCTCAAGATGAATGGGCGGGTGGCTCGGACGACAACTGCGATGGTCAGGGCCGCGGCCTGCTCGGTGCCGGCGCTCGGGCGCTCGCACGAACCCGCTACAACAAGCCCAGAAGCGGGTTCAGTGTGCCGATCACCCGTGGAGCCTTGCGCAACTCATCCGCGTCACGCGGCCACGAATGCCTGAAGCCCAGGGCGATGCCCAGTCCGCGACTGCCGAGGTGTATTGACCTGGAGCGTGGTCAACTCGGCTGAGGGGTCAGCAGGCGGCGCTCCGGCCCGCGACCGGGTACGGCACGTAGGCGCTGCTGTTCTCGTCGATGGCGAGTGTCTGTCCGAGCGGGGGCACGGCGCGTTGCGGGCAGGTGAGGCGTTCGCAGACGCGGCAGCCCATGCCGATGGGCGTGGCGGCGGAGGCGTTGTCCAGGTCGAGGCCGTCGGAGTAGACGAGTCGGGAGGCGTGGCGGATCTCGCAGCCCAGTCCGATGGCGAAGGTCTTGCCGGGTTCGCCCCAGCCGCCGCGGGAGCGGGTGACGGTGCGGGCGGTCCACAGGTACCGCTGCCCGTCGGGCATGGCGGCGATCTGCACGTGGATGCGGCCGGGTGCGGCGAACGCCTCGTAGACGTTCCAGAGCGGGCAGGTGCCGCCCGCGCGGGAGAAGTGGAAACCGGTCGCCGACTGCCGCTTGGACATGTTGCCGGCGCGGTCGACGCGGTGCCGAGGGCGACCAGGAGGTTGGGCAGCCCGAAGCGCTCGCCCTGGTGGAGGGCGATGCCCTCCTCGACCAGCTTGGACAGCAAGCCGTACTGGGGCCAGCCGTAGGAGGCGAGCACCTTGCCGGAGTACTGGTCGAGGAAGAGGGTGCGCTGGTCGGTCACGTCAACTCTCCTTCGCGAGTCGCGGAAACGGCTCGGGGCGCGAGGGGAACGACGGACGGAGCGAGCGGTGGCCCGCCGGATTCGCCGGCCGCCGTCGAGCCGCGGAGGTCACCGCACGCCTGGCGGCGTACGGGCAGTGGCAGGTCTTCGGACTCGCGGGCGCGCCTTGTTGGGTACGAGGCATCGAGGCATCTACTGGCCGTCGCTTCCCAGGGCCTCTTCGCGACCCCAGTGCTTCCTGACGGCTGTCGTCCCGCTCACCGCTGCGGGGCAGTCCCAGATTTTCACCGGGTTCCCTCTTACGACGCGCCTGCCTGGCGGCAGGGCGAACCAGCTGCAGCGCCAGGTTGGCGGCAGCGATCAGAACTTGTTGCATATGCTGCGCAATAACAACTATCTAGCAATTAGCCTGGCCGCAGTGTGCGAGAGGGGAACGGCATGCGTGGAGAACCCGTGGTGCTGGGCATCGAGTCCTCATGTGACGAGACGGGCGCGGGGCTGGTGCAGAGCGGACGGCTGCTGGGGCATGCGGTGGCGTCGAGCATGGACGAGCACGCGCGGTACGGCGGGGTGGTGCCCGAGATCGCCGCCCGGGCCCATGTCCACTCGCTCACCCCGGTCGTTCACCAGGCGCTGAGGGAGGCCGGGCTGCGCATGTCCGACATCGGGGCGGTCGCCGTGACGACCGGGCCGGGCCTGTCGGGCGCCCTTCAGGTCGGACTCGCCGGCGCGAAGGGACTGGCGTACGCGCTCGGGGTGCCGCTGTACGGCGTGCACCACCTGGCCGGTCATGTCGCCGCCGACGCCCTCGCGCACGGGCCGCTGCCCGACCCTTGCGTCGTACTGATCGTCTCCGGCGGCCACACCTCCCTCCTCCTCGTCCGCGACCTGGCACGCGACCCGATCGTGCACCTCGGCGACACCCTGGACGACGCCGCCGGCGAGTGCTTCGACAAGGTGGCCCGGGTCTTCGGACTGCCGTATCCCGGCGGCCCGGCCATCGACCGGGCAGCGCGTGGGGGAGACGCCCGTGCTGTCGCCTTTCCCCGGCCGCTCACCGGGCCCCGCGACGCCCCGTACGGCTTCTCCTTCTCCGGCCTCAAGACCTCGGCCGCACGGTGGGCGGAGCGGCATCGCGGGCAGGTCCTGCCGGTGGCGGACGGCGCGGCTTCGTTGCAGGAGGCGATCGCCGACGTGCTGACCCGCAAGGCGGTCGCCGCCTGCACCACCCATGGCGTCGGCACCCTCGTCGTGGTCGGCGGTGTCGCTGCCAACTCCCGGGTGCGGGCGCTGGCGGAGGAGCGGTGCGCCGCTGCCGGCCTCACCCTGCGCGTCCCGCCGCTGAAGCTGTGCACGGACAACGGCGCGATGATCGCCGCCATCGGGGACCTGCTGGTCCGGGCGGGCGCCGAGCCCGCACCACTCGACGTCTCGATCGACCCGTCGGCGCCCCTGGAGTACGCCGCGCTGCACCCGGTCGCCCGTGCCCTCGCCACAGCGGTCTCCTGATGAGCGGGAGCGTCCGCCTCGTCTCCGGCGAGCAGCTTTCGCCGTATGTCGACGGCATCCGCGCCGTGTACGCCGACGCCTTCGGCGCACCACCGTGGCACGAGGAACCAGCGCTGGCCCACACCTGCCTGATACGGCTGGCCCAAGATGCCCGTCGCCCCGGGTTCTTGGCCGCACTCGCCCTCGACCGAGGCGCCGTGCTGGGGTTCGCCACCGGCTGGACAACCCCACGCCGTTCCCGGCCGGCCGCTGCTACCCCCAGGCGGCCGCCGCCCTGAAGTAGCCGATTGGTCGTCGGCACACGCGGATTCGAGGGTTCCCCCCGTGCCAGCGGATCCGGTCACCCGGCGCGGGCGGTGCTGTCCGTCGGTGGCCCCGCCCGCGCCGCTCCCCAATGAGCAGCTAGCAGCTGTGTGTCCCGCGACGGCCGGGCTGAACAATGCGGAACGCCTCCGTACCTGCGCACGGCTCGCCGACGACAGCAAGAACGGCGAGAACAGCAAGAACAGCGGCATCGACCTGCGGGCCTCCCGCAGCCTGTACGTCCGCCACTGCCACGCGCTGGGCCTCGCCGCACTCGCGGAGGGGGACCACGCGACGGCATACGAGCACCTGCGCCGCGTCTTCACCCAGGACCCCCACCCCGCCCCCGTGCACCACCACGCCTCGCTCCACCACGTGGCCGACGTCGCCGCGGCCGCCGTGCGCATCGGCCGGACCGACGACGCCCGGGCCGTGCTCCGGGCGGCCGAGGACGCCCTGGGCACAGCGCCCCGTTCCGCACGCCTCGCCGCGATCATGCACCGGGCCTCGGCCCTGCTGAGCGATCCCGACGCCGCCGAACCGCACTTCCGGGCAGCCCTCGCCGACCCGGCGAGCGCCCGATGGCCCTTCGAACACGCCCTCACCCAGCTCGACTTCGGCCAGTTCCTACGGCGCCGCAGACGGTCCGCACAGGCGCGCCCGCTGCTCACCGGAGCCCTGGAAACCTTCGAACGCCTCGACGCCCGTCCCTGGACCGAGCGGGCCACCGCCGAACTCCGCGCGGCCGGCGTCGCCGTGGCCTCCTCGGGTGCCCCGGTGGCCGTGGCCGACCTGACCCCGCAAGAACTCCGGATCGCCCGCCTGGCCACACAGGGCCTGACGAACCGTGAGATCGGTGCCCGGCTCCTCCTCTCTCCCCGCACCGTCGGCTTCCACCTGCACAAGATCTTTCCCAAGCTCGGCATCACGGGCCGAGCCCAACTCCGGGATGTCCTCGACCGTTAGCCTGGTTGACGACGGGGCTGGGTGGCAGCGGCTCTGTCTCAGTCGCAGGGAGACGGCCGCGTGGGGACCCGGCCTTCGCGGCAGAGCAGGGCGAGCTGGTCCGGGGGACGGTCTCTCGAACAGGAACAGCGAGCCGAGTTGCTCCCGGCTGCACGGCAGCGGCCGGCCGTTCATGACTGCTCCAGGTATCGGTGGACGAGCATGACGGCCATGGTTCCCTCGCCCACCGCGGAGGCGATCGAGGTCGAGCAGCTTGAGCGCGATGTCGCGGTGGAGGGTACGGTCCCGGGCGGCCCATGCCTCGCCCATGCCTCCTTGGCCGAGTCGCTTGACCAACTCGATGCCGAGTCTCAGAGTATGGGCTGGACCGGTGGGTTGCAGCGCGATCAGTTCGAGGGGCTTCTTCGCAGCTTCTGACTGAGCTGTCCGCGCACCCGAGTGGCCTCAAGGCTCGTCGACATTCAGAGCTCGCAAGCCCTCGGATGCATCCGAACTCGTCGACAAACGCCTCCGGTTGGGACCTACGCAGCCAGCTGTGGTAGCTGCCGGACCTGCTCGATCTGCTCAACGGCGGGGGAGCGAGGGGACCACCGAAGGTCTTCAACGTTCGCCCGGGACGGTGATCTCGGGTGAGGAAGGGCGCTGGTTACAGCCGGGCGATGACCAGCGCGATGTCGTCGCGGCCGCCGCCGGCCAGGCCGAGGCGGGCCAGGACGGTGTCGGCCATGTGCTCCGGGGCGAGCCGGCTGGACTGGCTGAGGGTGTCTACCAGCCGGGCCAGGCCGGTGTCGATGTCTTCGTCGCGGCGTTCGATCAGGCCGTCGGTGTAGAGAACGAGGGTGTCGCCGGTGCTGTAGATGGCCGTGGCCTGGGGGCGTGGGACGTGTAGGGGACGAACGCCCAGGGGCGGGTCAGTGGCCTGGTCCAGCAGCTCGCAGTTGCCGTCGGCGTGCACCAGGATCGGGGGCGGGTGGCCGGCGTTGCTGTAAATGATCAGGCAGCTTGTGGGATCGACCAGTGCTTTGACAGCGGTGGTGTTCAGCGCGCCGTCGACCGAGCGGGCGTACAGCCCCAGTACCTCCAGCGCCTGGGCGGGCCGCTCCAGGGCGCGGATGGCTGCGCTCAGCGCGCTGCGGAGCATTCCCATGACGGCGGCGGCCTCCAGGCCGTGGCCGACGACGTCGCCCACCGCCACCGAGAAGCGGCCGTCGGTCAGGTCTGCCACGTCATACCAGTCACCGCACACGTTCAGCGATCCGGCTGCGGGCAGATAGCGCACGGCGACGTTTTGGTGCCGGGCCAAATCCGGTGACTGGAGCATGCCCTCCTGCAAGGTGACGGCCACCTGGCGCTCGCGGGAGTGGGCCTGCCGCAGCTCCTCGTTCAGCCGCTGCAGCTCTCGGGCCCGCGCGTACAGCTCGGCCTCCAGCGCTTCGCGCTCGGTCAGCTGCTCGGTCGGCGGCCGGGCACCGGTGCGGGCTTGGACGAACGCGGTCACGTCCTCCACCCGGTGGATGATCCACACCACCGTGCCGTCCGGGGCAAGGATCGGCGTGTTGACCGGGGACCACCACCGCTCCTCGAACACCCCGGGCCGGCCCATGATGGGGATGTCGTACTTCTGCAGTGCCATCGGGTCGGGCTCGCCGGTGGCCAGGACCCGGTGCAGCGAGGCGCTCAGGTTCCGTACCCCGTCGGCCTCGGGGTCGTCCGGGTTGTCCGGGAAGGCATCGAAGACGTACTCCCCGATCAGGTCTTCCCGCGTCCGGCCGGTCGCGTCGAGGTATGCCTGGTTGACCTCCACGATCACCAGATCCGTCCCCAGCACCAGATACGGGCTCGGGGTGGCGGCGAACAGCGCTGCGTAATCCATACCCGCCATGGCCACCGTCCCTTCTGCGCCCTTCTGCCCGGCCCGCCCGCACCCAGACCGGTCCTTTCACGCTACGGTCCGTCCCGCTCACTCGCCTGCTAGGACAACGTCGGCCGTCCTCTTGCGCCCCAACGGCTTGCGGGGCAGCCCATTCGGCCCAAGCTCGCCGGCCTGCGGATCAGCCCTGTGGCTCGACCCTGCGGATCAGCCCTGTGGCTCAACCCTGCGGCTCAGCCCTGAGGCTCAGCCCTGCGGCGGGCGCATGGGAGCGCCGTAGGCAGCCTGGCCTGGGTCCTCCCGGGGCGCTGTCCCAGCTCGCGCGGGCTCGGGCACGAGCTGTGCTGGCAACCTGACCTGGGGTGAGCGAACAGTTGCCGGCTGAATGACCGGTGGGATGGCCGGATGGCAAGGAGGGCAACGGCCCGTCGTGATGACTGCTCCGCGGCGTCAAGCTTTCAGCGCCCGTGACACCCCCGAGGAGGCGAGCCCCGCGGATTGGGCAGGCGGTCGTCGTGGTGGACCTCCTTCAGCAACTGCTCGGGCGCCCTGTCACCGGGACTGGAGCGGTGCGCTCTGGTCAGGCCCACTGCGGTGGTGGCCTTTCTGCCACCGGTCGTGGTGGCCTTTCTGCCACCGGTCGTGGTGGCCGGTGTGCGGTCACCAGGGGAGTGGTCAGATGGGCTGAGGGTGGCCGAAGAGGAGGTCGTAGCCCGCGGGAAGCTGGAGCAGGATCTCCTTGAGGAGGTCGTCGCCGGCGGCGTCGGCGACGGTGCTGAGGACGGCGCTGACGTCCCAGGCAGCGGTCTGTTCGGTCGCGCCCTCGATCCAGGCCGCCGTCGCCCGGACGAACCGCTCAGGTGGCAGCGGCTCGGCGCTCTGCAGCGGGTTGAGGAGGATCAGGGCGAAGCCTTCCGGCAGACGCGCCGCCAGCTGGGCGCGTACCTCGCCAACCAGGTGTGCGCCCAGCAGGGCGAGCACCACGCGGGCCGCGCGTTCGGCTTCCTGCAAGGTCTCGTACTCGCCGCGTTCCTTCACATGGTCGAGAAACGCTTCACGTCGCACAGTCACGGCGGCCGCCACCCCTTCCTCGGTCCATGGGCGCGGAGGACGGGCGAGGGGGAGATCAGAAACCCGTCCTCCGCCGCTGTTCAGCCCTCGTCTGTCCTGCTCAGCCGGAGATCTCCGTGCGGCCGGATCCGACGCCGATGCTGATCTTGCGGGGCTTGGCGCGCTCGGCGATCGGGATGCGCAGGGTGAGCACGCCTGCGTCGTAGTCGGCCTGGATGCGCTCGGTGTCCAGCGTGTCGGCCAGCACGATCTGGCGGGAGAAGACGCCCTGTGGCCGTTCCGACAGCTCCATCTGCGCGTCGTCGGACTTCGCCACGGGCCGGCGCTCGGCCTTGACGGTCAGCATGTTCCGTTCGACGTCAACGTCGATCGCGTCCGCGCTGACGCCGGGGAGGTCGAAGGCCACCACGTACTGGTCGCCCTCGCGGTAGGCGTCCATCGGCATCGGGGAGGGTCGCGACCAGGTACCCGGGCCTGCAAGCTGCTGCGCCAGCCGGTCGAGCTCACGGAAGGGGTCAGTGCGCATCAACATCGGAAAACACCTCCAGGGACGGTCGGGCAGCTGCTGCCAATGCGCCTCACTGACACCGTTGTACCACGTCATCCTTTGGATGACAAGTAATTCGTCATCCAAAGGATGACCACTGGACGGACCGCCCATAACCTCAGCTGACCAGTCGGCATCGTCCAGTGCCGACGCACAGAGCCCGGCGTCGTTCCCCTCGGTCGCGGCAGCCCTTCAAGCCATGGACGACGCCCTGCGTGCCGCCCGGCCCAATGCGGCCGGCGCTGCCGAGACTCATGACGTCGGCCCGGAACAGGCCCTGCCTCGCTGTTGCTGCTGCGGCAGGTAAGAGCAGCCGGTGCGGCGGGGCAACGCGGACGCTCCCCGAGCGGCTCCGCGGCTTGTACCCCATCGCAAGCCCGAGACCCATCCCCGTCTACGTCCCCGTCCCCATCCCATCAGCCCACGGTGCGATCTTGCACTGGGCCGCCGCGCGCCACGCCCCCGATCACCGTGGTGACCGCGGAGGTCTCAGGAGAGTGGCGGCCAAGGACTCTGCCGTCTGGTCTAGTTGGCGTTCGCGTGCGCAACATCGCAGCATGGCTGCAACGCCGCCCCGGGGCGGATATGGAAGGTCCCATCGTCAGAGCCGTTGAGTGTCCGCGCAGGTGCCAAGATGGTCGAGTCGCCGCGAAAGGAGGACGTCGGCGTTGGTTGCCTGGCCGCCTTGGCCGCCCTGGTTGGCCAGCTCAACCCGCACCATCGGCAGGCGCTCGCCGCGTTGCTGCCCGCACTCCTTGGAATGGCCCGGCTCGCCGCCCAGCCAACCCAACAGGCCGACGGCACCGCTTCCCCTACCTGGTAAGGAACCACGCCATGACCACTCCGCACGCCTTCCCCCTGGAGCCCACCCCGATCCATGTGTCCGACGAGGTGCTCGATGACCTGCGCGCCCGTCTCGCGTTGACCCGTGCGCCGTTGGACGAGGGGAATGGCGACTGGTCATACGGCGTCCCGGACAGCTATCTGCGTGAGCTGGTCGCCTATTGGCGGGACGGCTACGACTGGCGCAAGGCCGAGGCCGCCATCAACGTCCACGAGCACTACCAGGTGAACGTTGCCGGTGTCCCGGTGCACTTCATGCGCAAGCCCGGCCGCGGCCCCCGCCCCATCCCGTTGATCCTCACCCACGGCTGGCCGTGGACGTTCTGGCACTGGTCGAAGGTGATCGACCCGCTCGCCGACCCGGCCGCGTTCGGGGGCGAACCCGCCGACGCCTTCGACGTCATCGTGCCGTCCCTGCCCGGCTTCGGCTTCCCCGGCCCGCTCACCGGCTTTCCGGACGTCAACTTCTGGAAAGTTTCGGACCTTTGGCACACCCTGATGACCGAGACTCTGGGGTACGAGAAGTACGCGGCCGGGGGCTGTGACATCGGTGGGATCGTCTCCAGTCAGCTCGGCCACAAGTACGCCGACGAGCTGTACGGCATTCACATCGGCTCCGGGCTGCCGCTCGACTTCTTCAACGGTCCCCGCGCCTGGGACTTCGCCCGGAATCGGCCCCTTACGGACGACCAGCCCGCCGATGTCCGCGCCCGCATCATCGAGCTGGACCGCAGCTTTGCGTCCCACCTCGCCGTGCACATGCTCGACGGCGCCACCCTGGCCCACGGGCTGAGCGACTCACCCGCCGGACTGCTCGCCTGGCTGCTGGAGCGCTGGAACGCCTGGAGCGACAACAGCGGCGACCTCGAATCCGTCTTCACCAGGGACGACCTGCTCACCCACGCCACGATCTACTGGGTGAACAACTCCATCGCCACGTCGATGCGTTACTACGCCAACGCCAACCGCTACCCCTGGGCCCCCGCGCACGACCGTACCCCGGTCGTGCAGGCCCCGGTCGGCCTCACCTTCGTCACGTACGAGAACCCGCCCGGCATCCACTCCGCGGACGAGCGCGTCCGGGCATTCAAGACCGGCCCGCAGGCCGATTGGTTCCACCACGTCAATGTCAACGCCCACGACCACGGCGGCCACTTCATCCCCTGGGAGAACCCCGACGCCTGGGTGAGCGACCTGCGCCGCACCTTCCACGGCCGCAGGCCCTGAACGACCCTGCGAGGCTCGTCCGGCGACGGGCCAGGCGAACGTTGCCCGGCGGGGCCGTGTGCGTCGGCCGACCGGCCCGCACCGCCCGCCACGGGGCCTCGTTCCACCTAGGGTCGGGGAAGTCCTGGCTCTCGCGAACTGCTAGGGATGCATGATGATCTTTCCCACGTGCCTCCTGCGGGCGAGTTCTTCCTGCGCCCGGGCGGCCTGGTCCAGGGGGAAGGTCGCGGCGACAACGGGCTGGACCTCGGCCCGGCGAGCCAGGTCCATAAGGGGCCATAAGGCGGGCGAAGTGCGCGGGTGTGTGCAGCGACGAGCCGATCAACTGCGCGTTGTGCAGGTAGAGACGGCGCACGTCGAAGGCCACGTCATAGCCGCCGAGTGCGCCGGCGACGACCCACCGGCCGCCTCCGCGCACCAGCGGCAGCCCCTCGGCCACCAGTTCTCCGGCCACGACGTCGAGTGCGATGTCGATGTCCTCCGGGGCGGCGGCGCGGAGCTGCTCGGCGACGTCCCGTGCGCGGTCGACGACTTCGTGCGCGCCGGCTTCGCGCACCGAATCGATCTTGGTTCCGCTGCTGAGGGCGAGCGCCCGCGCGCCGCGCGCACGGGCGATCTGTGCGCGTCCGGCCCTTCGCCGTCGTAGATCGCCGGATCGACGACCACGCGGCGCCCGACCGAACGGAGCGACCGCCGACCGCCGACCGCCGAGCGTATGTGGTCACAGTGCTGTCCCTCCGTGCCTTGGCTCATGACGGTGCTGCCTACTCCGGCTGGGTGGTGCCGGTGACTCCCAAAGGACTTGACGGTGGGGTGAGTTGGGGTTCGATACTTGGCTGGGGACTGCAGGGGCGGGCGGGCGAGCGGGGGGCTTTCGGTGGGTGGGTTGAGGGACGTTGAGACACAACAGGCCTGGGATTTGGCGCGGGAGGCCGTGCGGCGGTTGGCGCCGGAGGAGTTGGAGCTCTTCGAGGAGACGGCCGGGGCGTACTTCGACGATCCGCGGCGGGGAGACCGGAAGGCTCGCCAAGAGCCGTTGGGGATCGGCATCGACGCCGTGGTCATCGGGACGCTGACGCAGTTCGCGCTGCCGGTCGCCTCGGCCGTAGCGGGGAACATCGCCACCGACGTCCTGCGCAGGGAACGCCGGCGCGGCTGGTGGCGGTTGGGGCGGCGAGGTGGTGACGGTGACGCTGAGGGCGGTGCGGACAACCCGTTCGCCGCGCCGGGCTCCGTACGCGCCGTGGAGCGCAACGGCAGCGAGCCCTCCCGGTCCCAGGAGCTGGAGCGTCTGCGGCGGGTCGCCCATGACCGGGCCATCGCACTGGGGCTGCCGCCGGCCCAGGCGAGTCTGCTGGCGGACGCCATCGTCGGTGGGATGCAGGCACCGCCGGCTCCGGGCGGGGAGGAGATCACCTCATGAGTACAGCGCCGGCCCCCTCGGTCGGCGCTGCCGGGGGTATGCCGCATCCGTTCCGGATGCCGTCGGGGACGTCGCTGCGGTTCGCCCTGCTCATCCTGAGCACGTCGACGGCCATGGCTGCGGCCCTGAGCGGGGCAATCGGCACGGCGGCGTACTTCACACGGGGCGGCGATATCGGCGGCCTCGCCGGGGCCATCGACTGCGCAGCCCGAAACAGCCACCAGGCGATCGACCCCGACAAGTTCACCCGCGCCTGCCCGCAGTCGTTCTTCGGGAACCAGACTGCCCTGGCACTGGCCACCCTGGGGGCATTATGGCTGGCCATCGGAGTTGTCTACTGGCTGCTGCCGGCCTATCGGATCCGCCGGCGCCGACTGCGCCCCCTGCCGACCGACGGGCTCGCCGACATCCGGCGCACCCTGGGTGAGCTGGCCGTGATGGCCAAGCTGCGCTGCCGGGTGCGCTATGTCGTCGACTGGCGCGACCCGGCCCCCAACGGACTTGCCTTCGGCCGGATCGGGCGGCGCCATGTGATGCTCAGTACCGGCCTGTTGCAACTGCACCGCCGGGATCCCGAGGCATTCAGAGCGATCGTCCTGCACGAACTGGCGCACCTGCGCAACCGGGACGTGGACATCGCCTTCCTCACGCTGATCTGCTACCGACTGTTCGTCGTCGCGGTAGCGATTCCGATCGCCGTCACCGCGCCGCTCGGGCTGCTGGTCGAGTGGGTATTGGTGCCCTCAGGTCTCCTGTACCAGCTGCTGTCTGTCCTCGCCCAATGCGCCCTCGCGGTCACCGTCGCCCTCACCAGCGCCGCGGTGCTGCGCAGCCGCGAGATGTACGCGGACGCCCGGGTCGCGGTATGGACCCGCGGAGCCCCCTCGCTACGACGCGTCCTCACCGCGGAGCACGGTCGCCAACGCACCGGCCGAAGCCTGCCCCCCTTCCTGCGCCCGCATCCTCCTGTCGAACACCGGCTGGCGGCCCTCAGCGACCCGCGGCTGCTGTTCGGCTTCGGTCCCTGGGAAGCCTTCGGACTGGCCCTGACCTGCTCACTCGTCTACCAGCAGGTCGTGCAATGGACCGAGGAAGCCGCGCGCCTGACGGACCGCGGCGGGCCGCTGTCCGCCGTCATCCCCTCCGTCGCGCTCGGCGGCGGCGTGGCGATGGGGATCTGGCGCGCGGTGCTGGCCGCATGGATGAACCGTGGTCGGTGGCCGGACGCCCATCGCACAGGCCTCGCCATGGCGGCCGGGCTCATCGTGGGTACCTTCGGGGACCACATGCACAGCACGGCGATGTCCCTCGGCATCGCCAACCCGCTGCCCGTTCAGCTGTCCTGGTGGCTGACCCTCGGAGGCATCGGCTACGGCTTCGTCCGCTGGAACGCGGCGACGGCCCGGGTGTGGGCACCCGTCGTGCTGGCCGGCCGGCGTCCGTTGCTCCTGGTCGTCGCAGGGAGCGTGGTCGGCGTCGCCCTGTTGAGCATCTTCTTGGGGTACGTCTACGATGCCGGCGCCCCGGGCTTCGCATTGCTCTCGATGCCGCACCCGCTGAATCTGCTTCCCACGCCGCTGGACTACCTGGGCTTCGTGTTCTCCACAGCCTTCATGCTCACGCCGCCGCTGTTGGTCATCGTCCTGGTCGTGGTCACAGCCGGGGTCCCGCTTGCTGCACGGTCCGGCGTACGGCTCTTCGGCCCGCGCCGTGCCCAGGCACCCACCGCGGGACCCGAACGGTTCCTGCTCCAGGCCGTGTCGGTCGAGGACTCGGCGGCGCTCCTGACTGTCCCGCGCCTGCGCCCCGTCAGGGCGGCGGCCCAGGGCACCCTCTTCGGGGCCGCCGCCGGGCTCGGACTGTGGCTGTGGCACCTGTTCTGTGCCGTGGTCTTCCCCTGGCCGATCCAATGGGTCGGAGCGGCCTTCCCCTACTATCAGCTGGCCCTGGCAGCATTGCTGGAAATCGCTGTCGGCTTCGTCGTCGCGTGGCGGCACGCACGCGGCGAACTGCGCGCGCTGCACGGAATCTTCGGCACCCTCGGCGCGGGGCTGCTGCTGCCGCTCGCCGCCATCACCGCACGCAACCACTTCGCCTGCGTACGGTGGGGCACCGGCCACGCGGCCTGCCGAGTGATGCCCGACCTGGAGTTCGGAGTGTGGGTGATCCCATTGATCACGACCTGGGCCGGGGGCCTGGCCCTGCTGCTCATCCCGGCCTGGACGGCGCTGCGTGACCGCCGCCGGCGCCCAGCGGCGACGACGTGATCAGCGGCGACGGCTCGCGCACCGCGGCACAGGCCGCCTCTCAGTCACAGCTCGCGCCGGTCGACCGACGGGTCCGGATGGTGTCGCGGGCGGGTCGGATGGGCACCGATGACCGGTCCCAACTCTGCTCCTCTGAAAGCGAGTTGAGTACCAAAGTCGGTGAGGCGCAGATGGGGAACCGGCGGCTCGCCAGCGGGCGGCGAGGGGACCGGTCGCCCGGCTCTTGGCCGCCGACGAGAAGAGACCAGGCACCCGGCTCCCAGATGCCGGGAATGTCGTCGCGCAGGTGCAGCAGGTAGGCGCCGGCCCCGTTGTGGATCAGCGCTGAAGCGTTCGCCTGCCCGTGCGCTGGTGGCAGGGCGGCAGCGAGTGGCGGGATGTCCTGCGTCATGAGTGCACGGTCCTGACGTCGCTCTCGGATGTTGGGGAGAGGGTTTCTGGCAATGACGCCTCGTCACGGACTGAGTTTGATCACCACGCGAGACGCAGCCCGAGCCGGCCGCCCGTGATCTGTTCCCCGACGCCTTCCATAGCTCAATGAACGAGCTTCAGGAAAGGCCCTGCACGCGCCGGTGCAGCGCATGCGTGAGGGCCAGAGGCGGGGTAGGCACCTCCGCCGCGTCGCACAGGTCATGGGTGCGCAGCGGCGCTGCGGCGTATGCCTTTTTCAGGGCGCCGGCCAGCTCGGCCGGGTACCGCAGGGCGCACCGGTGGACCAGGAGGACGCGGTTGCGCATCTCCCATGGACTGGGCGGGCGCCGCCACAAGTAGATGGCGGCAACGTCGGGGGTCAGCTCCGCGTACTCGGCGAAGCGTGTGGCGAGCTTGTCCACATCCGGCATGGGCAGCGTGAGGTACCGAGAGACCATCGACGTTGCTGCCGCTCCCCTCCTGCTGAACGTGGTCCACACATTCGCGGGCGCGTACATCCGAGGGCCCAGATTGTTCGCCAGCAGTCCTCCCTGGTCGCGGTGCCTGGCCATCCAGCGCCCCATGCGACCGGGCTGGGACGGGACGCTGTCGATGACGCCGTCCCACCAGGACGTCAGTATGGGGTCATAACGGTCGCTCCATGTCTGTGTGTCCTGTTCCTGTTCCTGTTCCTGTGGTGCGTCCTGGCCCTCGTCGGGGGCGCGGTTGCGGGCGATGCAGATGTGCCCAGCAGTGGCGATGTTCAATTGCTGAGGCCGCGGATCGCCACGGACGAGAAGTTCCTGCTGCAACGCCACGAAGATGCTGTCCATCGTCAGCAGCTCCGGAGCTCCGGGAATTCCGTTCTCCAGCAGCCCGATCAGTTCACCGGAGAAGGCGCTGAACGTGCCGTCGGGCGGGCACCAGCTTTGCTCGTTGCCTGACGTGGATGTCAGGAGGTAGGCCCCTTCAACGCCGAGAAAATCCTTGACGTGTGTCGTATCCGGGATCCTGCGCAGGCCAAGACCGCTGCAACAACAGTCCAGGATCACCACCCGCCGGAGGGCGCTACTCGCACTGTACGTTCCGTCTCTGCTCAGCAATGCGGTCGCGACCTCTTGGAACCGCAACCAGGTATCCAGGCGCTCGGGCTTCGATGAGGAAAGGCCCAAGTGCAACTCCTCCACGTCAGGGCTCAGGTGCCCGTGCCCGGCGTAGTAGAACAGCACCGTGTCCGTCGCACGGGCGACCGCCTCGTGAATCGCGTCGAACACCGCTTCACGGGTCTTGGGCAGAACACACCGGTCCGAGGGCAGGCCCCACACCTTCGGGTCCGCAAAGAGTTCCCAGATCCGCCGCACGCTGCGTGCGAGGCCGGGGAGATTGGCCGAGCCGTGGGTGAGGTCGTGGTCATAGTCGTAGTCACCGAGGAACACGGCCATGGACTTCATCGGATCCGAAAGGGCCATGTTCAACACGCGTCGTCCGGCTCTTCAGTGGCGTCATCGCCTGTGGAGCCATCGCCTGCGGAGCCATCGTCCGAAGGCACGTGAGGCACGGGGGGCTCGGACGGTAGAGCGTTCAGCGACCGGATCGCTTCCTCGGTTTCCTCCGGCGTGCCCTCGGAGAGCCTGACCCTGACTTCCTGGCACTCGATGGTCACCGGCGGGTGGCCTTTGCGCTGTCGTCGCCAGGTGTCGATCGCCACGACGAGCGCCGCGAAGCTGAATGCGTTTTGAGTGATGACGTTGATCTCTTCCAGGGAGAGACCCGGCTGGGCACCGACCCGGGTGCTGCGGGGAAACGACACCTCGGCCGATGAGATCACTGGGGGATTGTGGACGAGCCACCTTCGGAGAGAAAGAGATTCCTGCGCGATGTTGTGGACTTCGCCCTGGACCGTCAGTCGTATGTCCATGCTTCCCCCCCGATGGCAGCGGCCGGTATCCCGCACCCCCACGCGTACCAGCGGGAGCGTAGACCTTGCACTGCTGCTCGAACAGGGGGATTACGGCACTGCCAATGTGCGCAATTCAGTTCGATGTGGAAGCTGCCGGCAGGCTCGTCAGCGACACGCTCACCGGTGGCACATACGACATCGACGGTGGCCACCAGCCCCTCCAGTCGCAACAGCCCTACGGTCATTGCCGGAGTTCCGACTGGCCTCCGGACCGTGACCGGTTCTGCGCCCGCTCTACCCCGTCAACTTTCCGCCAACTGCCGCCATACTGAGGGCATTTGGCCGCCACGCAGGGATGAACGATGAGGGGGCAACGTGGTGCCGCAACCGCAACACTCCGAACACAGACCGGACTTACGGACCGACACCGAGACCGGGACCACGACCGACACCGAGACCAGTACCACGACCGACATCGAAACCAAGACCAGCCTCGAAGCCACGACCAGCCTCGAAACCACAGCCAGCATCGACGACGACACCTACCTCGTCCGTGTCTCGCGCGACGAGTTCGCCCGGCGGGTGGTGGCCCGGGTCGCGCCCGAGGAGCTGCCGGCCTTCGCGCTGCTCTCCCGGCCGCGCGCCCGTACGCCGAAGCTGCGGGACACGCCGTTGGGCAGTGGCCTGGACGAGATGGTGGGGGCCGTCACCCCGGTGGGGGTGCTGGTCAGCGGTTGGGCGCTGACCGCGGTGGCGGGAGGCGCCGCCGACGAGATCAAGAACCGCAGTATGCGCCTGACCCGGACGCTGCTCGACCGGCTGCCCCAGCGCCTGCGGCGCCGGGCGGAGACCGAGGAGGTGGCGGTGGCCGTCGCGGCGCTGAGCACGGAGCAACTGACCAGCGTACGGGCGTCGGTGCAGGCAAAGGCGGTGGCGCTCGGGATGCCTGCGGACCAGGCCGGAGTGCTCGCCGATGCCGTGGTCGGCGAACTGGTGCTGCTGAGACCCGGCGGGGATGCGGAGCCGACGCAATGAAGCCCTTTGCCTCGCGCCCTTCGTACCCGCCGCGCCCGTCGGGCCCTTCCGGCTCCCTCGACATCGAAGCGTTCCCCTCCGATCTGTCGTTGATGCTGCTCCTGCTGGTCGTCACGGTCCTGGCGCAGGACCTGTTCTTCGCCCTGTGGATGGCCACGTTGCAGGCACCCCTGACAGGGCTGTGCACGGGCCCGACCCTGGACTGTCCCCGGGATGCCGGCGCGATGGTCACCGGCTCGGTGAACTACCTTCTGATGCTGCTCACGCCCGGACTCGTGATCGGGGCGAGCACCAACTGGCGTCGGCAGCGGCGTTCCACGCCACTGGCCGAGACCCCGTTCCACGGTGCCGCGGAGGCGGTGGGCAGCCTCATTCGGGAGGCCCGGCTGAGTCGGAATCCGGTGGTGATGGTGGACCGGCGGCTGGCGTCGGGAGCGTACGTCACCGGTCAGCAACGTCGGCCCCTGCTGATGCTCGGCCCGGAACTGCTGGTGCTGCGCGAGAAGGGCGACCACGGCCGGCGGATCTTCGAAACGGTGGTCCGGCACGAGCTGGCGCATCTGCGCGGCAGGGACCTGCAGACATACCACCTGCTGACGGTGTTCCGCCCCTCCAACCTGTTCGCCGGGGCCTTCATCGCCTTTGCCATGGTCCTGGACGTGCTCAACCGCAACTCCACGCCGGGCGCGCTGGTGGTCACCCTGCTCCGGGCCTTCCTGCTCACTCTCCTCGGTGAGCTGATCGCTCGCGCCTACCTGCGGGTCCGCGAACACCATGCCGACCTGCACGCCGGCATGACCGACCGCGACGGACTGCTCGCCGCCCTCAGCGCGCACAGCGGCCGGGCGGACGGGACGGGCGCGGCACGGCTGCGGTCCTGGCTCCGCCACCACCCCCTGGGCGACGAACGGCTGGGCGTGGCCAAGGCACCGGGCCGGGTGCTGGCCTCCTCGCCGGGGCGGGTGTTCCTCGGTGCGACCGTCGCCGGTGTGCTGCTGCCGACGCTCCAGGACATGCTGCTGCGGTTCTACGGGCCCGAGAGCGGGGCCTTCACGATGATTGTGTGCGGGGCGGTCGTCGGGTTGGGATTGACGCTGTTCGTGGGGTTCACGCTGTGGAGTCACCAGTGGTACGCGGCAGGTCCGGCACGGCTCGGCCGGTCGGCGCTCACCGGCCTGATCGTGGCCGTGGGGGTGGTGGCGGGCGGTTGGCTCGCCCTCTACACGCGGGTGTCCGGCTTCGGTCTCACCGGCATGCCGCTGGCGCCGTCGTTCCTCGCCGTGTTGATCGTCGCGGCCGTGCTGCTGTGCGGCTGGCTCTCGGTCATCGGGGGGCAGTGGTACCGGGGCGACCCCGAGGCGCAACGCATGTCCAGGTTCCTGAAGTTGGTCGTTGTGCCGGTGTGCCTGCTCGGCGGGTGGCTGATGGCCGGTCTCTGGATGTGGGGAGTGGTCCTTCAGGACGTCCTGACCGCTTGCTCGACCAGGGTCTATCGGTGTGTGACCAATGCGCCGGAGCGGGACGTCGCCAAGGCGGTGACCGGCTTCTTCGGGCCTGGACCGGTACTGATGGCGGTGATTCTCATCGCTCTGGGCGTCCCGCTGGCCGCCCGTTTCGCCGCACCGGTCACCTCCAGGATCTCGCGGGGAAGCCGGCCGCCGGGGCGCACGGGGTGATTGGCGGGGGACTGGCGCACGACCCCACCCCGCTGAGCTGAAGGGCAGCCTCGGTTGTGGGTCTGGACGCTCTTCGCCCGCATCGCCAGCCCGATGCGGACATCGACGGGTCGTCGCCGCCGACGTGTGCGCTGCCGTGTCGTATCGCTGCCCGTGTCGTATGCGCCTCGCGGTGCATGGGTCGCGGTCTTGTTCCACGTGCCGCGTCGGACGGCGGTCAGACAGTGAGCCAGTCACGGTAGCGGGTGGGTGAAATCAGCGCGCCGTCCGGAGAGCTCAGAGCTCAGAGCTCAGAGGGTCTCCTTGCCTGCAGGTCAGCCGAGGGGGGGAGACGGTGCGTGCGTAGGCGCAATTACGCTCACCGTGATCAACATAAGAGGTCGAAGGAGACGCGCGTATGGATCTCACCGGGAAGACAGTGGTGGTTACCGGGGCCGGGCGTGGGTTCGGGAGGGCGTTTGCGTTGCACGCCGGCCGGATGGGGGCGCACGTGTTCGTATCCGCTCGCACGCTGGCTGCCGCTCACAAGGTGGCCCAGGAGGTGGCGGCCGACAACGGCGGTGCGCTAGTGGATGCGTTCGCCTGTGATCTGGCTGACCCGGCCACGATACGAGGCTTCGCGGATGGGGTCGCCACTTACACCGCCAAGGTGGACGTACTGGTCAACAATGGTGCCCGATACCTGGAAGGCCCAGACCTGTGGGACGCCGACGACGCAGCGATCACCGACACCCTCGCTTCCGGAGCCACAGGCACACTGCTGACGGTCAAGCACTTCCTTCCCCTGCTGCGTACTTCTGAGGGTGCAGATGTGGTCAACCTGGTCTCCTCAGCTGCGGAAGCCCGCAACCACCGGTCTCAGGCACACCCTGCCTTCTACGCAGCCAAGGCCGCCCAGGCCGGCTTCGCTGACGTCCTCTCTCATCGTCTCCGCCCCGAGGGCATCCGGGTCATCTCGCTCTACCCGCCGGATTTCACGGACGGCGACCCGCTCCACGCCACCTGGGACACTGCCTCCCGAACCGCAGATGACGCGCTGACCGCCCAGTCCGTCCTCGACTGCGTCCTCTTCGCGATCGGCCAACCGCGAGACTGCTTCATCTGCTCCTTTCACTTCGAGCAGCTGTCGTAGTCCCTGGTACGAACTCAGGACGCCACAGCAGTGGCGGGGTATCGCACTCGATACGAGAAGACCACCACATCCACCTGGCCGGACTCCACATCGCAGGCATCTTCCTTTGGCCCGCCCGGTGATCCAATGGCGAATGGCGACTAGGATCTGGCGATCTCTAGCCGTAGCTGATGGGTGAAGCGACGCAGGAGGTCCAACGTCTCTCGGAACTCGGCCCGGCGGTCGTCCCTGCCGTCGGTGGGCCGGGTGCTCCAGACCCGACGCGCAACAGCATCAGCGAGATCGACGGTGTCGCTGGCGCAGAGCAGATAGAGGGCTGATCGAGCCTCCTGCATCCGGTTCGCCAACTCGTTGGCTCCGGGACCGTCGTCACTCAGCTGTGTTTCCTTGAGGTAGTCCAGTAGCTGAACTACGGCCGTGTTGAAGCCGATTCCGGCTCTGAGCTTTTGTTCGCGTAGCCACATGCGGTCCTGCCGGCGCGCGGTGAACCACGAACCGAACACCACCCCTATGAGGCCGATAGCGGCCCCGATGGCCACGGACAGGATGTTCTCCACGGTTGGCTCCCCCCGCCGTACAGCGACGCCAGGCTACAGAGGCCGTGGCTCATGGCGCGGGGAGATCTCACGGTGCCCAGCGCGCGGTGCTGGCACCGTCGTTGCCGAAGAGGGAAAGGTGGGACGGCCGGCCCGTGGGGCCGGATCTACGATCTGTTCCGCCGATGGCAACGAGACGGCACCTGGCACCGGGTCCTGACGCACGTTCAGTACCAGGCTGACGCGAAGGGGGATCGTTGCCCTCGGGGTCCTGCACGGCGGCGGCGTAGAGCCCCATGTCCGGCTCATCCTTGATCCGCAGCACGGTGGCACCAGCTTTGACCAGCCGTTCCACCGTGGCCTTGACCCGCTGTATGCGGACGTCCAGCGGGACGTCACGACCCCCACCGACCTTCAGGTCGAAATGCCACCGGTTCTTGGCGACCTTCGGCCTTGATTGGTGCGGCCGACCTGGCGGCCTGCTCGATCTTCGCGCAGTGGGCCGCACGGGCTTCCTTGTCGATCTGCTGCTCGTGTTCGGCGCGCAACCCGGTCCGGCCGTCGAGGCCCTCGCGCAGGACATCGGCGTGCCCGGCGTGCCGGATGGTCTCGCCGAGGACATGGACCATGATGGCGAACAGGTTGGGGTTGGCATGAGGCTCCGGCCACCACGGCACGTGGCCGGGGGTGTCGAGGGGAAGCTCGTTGATCGTCGCGTCCGAATGTTCCCACGTGCGCCGGTAGAACCCGATGATCTGATCGAGGGTCTCGTCCTCGGTCGCCCACAGATCGCTGCCGTCGGAGTCCTGCCACCGGGGCAGCGGTTCCGGGGAAGGGCGGGCGAAGACCTCGCCGAAGTACCTGGCCTCGACGGTGGCCACGTGTTTGACCAGGCCGAGGAGGTTGGTCCCGGTCGCTGTCAAAGGTCGGCGGGCGTCGTATTCGGACAAGCCGTCGAGTTTCCAGAGCAGCGCCTTGCGGTCCCGCCGCAGTCTCCTGTGCAGGTTGTCTTTCGCGAATTCATCGATCATGCGGCATGAGCCTGCCATGGGCTGCCTCATGGTCTCAAGATCCCGTACATGGTCCGCAATGACTGGCAGAGCCGAGGCCTGGCCATGGCCGCCGCCCTGACCTGCTGCAAGAAGCTCGCGAAACTCGCGGTCCATGAGGCAGTGAGCTGGTAGACGCCGCGGCGACAGGCGCCGTGGCGGGCAACATCATCGCAGCCGTCAGCCGTCAGCCGTCAGCCGTCAGCCGCCGCCCTGCGGGCCGGTCAGTGAGCTCGTGCGGGTGCCCCGGACTCGTCCCATGCTGGACACGAGGGGGTTCAGGCGACGGAGGAAGTGGTGAGCATGCAGACCGTTGTGGACCTCACGCGCTGCCAGGGCTATGCGCAGTGCGTGTTCCTCGCGCCGGACGTGTTCCAGCTGCATGGGGAAGAGGGGTTGCTGTACGCCACGGCCGTCCCTGATGACCAGGCGGAACGGGTGCGCCAGGCCGCGGCGGCCTGCCCGGTCCAGGCGATCCTCCTGGGCGAGGAGGTGAGTGCCGGTGCCCGGTGACCTCAAGGACGGCCGCATCGTCATCGTCGGCGCGTCGCTGGCCGGATTGCGGGCCGCGGAGGCGCTGCGTGCGGAGGGTTTCACCGGCTCACTGACCGTGGTCGGGGACGAGCCCTATCCGCCCTACGACCGGCCGCCACTGTCGAAACAGGTACTCCTCGGCAAGGCAGCGGCGGACACCACCGGGCTGCCGATGCGGTGCGACCCGGACGCCGACTGGCGGCTGGGAGTGCGTGCCACCGGGCTGGACGCCCTCGCGAAGCGGGTGGAGCTGGAGGGCGGCGATTCGCTGCCGTACGACCGGGTGCTGATCGCCACCGGGACCCGTGCCCGGCCCTGGCCGAACCCGGAGGAGGCCGCCCTGGACGGGGTGTTCACGCTGCGTACCAGGGACGAAGCGGGGAGCCTGGCCGAGCGACTGGCAGCCGGGCCGCAGCGGGTGCTGGTGATCGGTGCCGGCTTCACCGGCTCGGAGATCGCCTCGGCCTGCCGCGAGCGCGGGCTGGAGGTCACGGTCGCCGAACGCGGCCCCGCGCCCCTGGTGGGCGCGCTCGGCGGCACCCTGTCGAAGCTCGCCGCCGTCATGCAGCGCAATCACGGCGTGGACCTGCGGTGCGGCGTCACGGTGACCACCCTGCGCGGGGACGGGAACGGCCGGTTCACCGGTGCGGAACTGTCCGACGGCAGCCGCGTCGACGCGGACGTGTGCGTCGTGGCGTTGGGCGCCGTGCGCAACGTGGAGTGGCTCGCGGAGTGCGGGCTGGCCGCGGGCCCGCGCGGGATCGCCTGCGACGCCGGCTGCCGGGCCTTCACCATGTACGGGATCGTCACCGACGACGTCTTCGTGGCCGGCGATGTGTCCCGCTTCCCCCACCCGCTGTTCGGCTACCAGATGCTGTCCCTGGAGCACTGGGGCAATGCGGTCGCCCAGGCCGAGGTGGCGGCCCACAACATGGTCAACCCGGGTCCGCTGCAGCGCCCGCACCTGGCCATCCCGATGTTCTGGTCGACCCAGTTCGGATTCAACATCAAGTCGGTGGGCGTACCCACCTACTCCGACCACGTGGTCATCGCCCAGGGCTCCCTGGAGGCGCGCCGGCTGGTGATGGCCTACGGCTACCAGGGGCGGGCCACCGCCGCGGTCACCGTCGACATGGCCAAGGCGCTCGACTACTACCGGCACCTGATCGAGACGGCCGCTCCGTTCCCGCCCCCGTCCGGTGCGGCGGACCGTGCGCTCGCGGCCGACATTCCGATCCCTTCCGACGTGCCGGACCCGAAGGTGCTCTCCCACGGACCCACCGTGGCGCTCACCGGATACCTGCCCGATCGCCGACTGACCGTGGTGCAGCCGACGCGCTGAGCCACGCCCCGCCCCACCACCAAGGAGCGCCACCATGGACTCCGGCACCCTGGACTCCCAGACCCTGCTGGCACGGATCACCGACTACGCCAGTCGTCCCGATCCCTACCCGCTGTACGCGGAACTCCGCAGCGCCGGTCCTGCGGTGCGGCAGACCGACGGCAACTACCTGATCGGCACGTATTACGAGATCGCGGGCCTGCTCCACGACCCGCGCATGAGTGCCGATCCCCGCTCCCGCGGCGAGAGCGAGATGACCCACAAGCCGCCCTTCCTACGCCTCGACGATCCCGAGCACCACCGGCTGCGCACCCTGGCCATGCGGCCGTTCGGCCCGCCGCACAACCCGGGCCGGGTCGATGCCATGCGTGGCGAGGTCGACGAGATCACCCAGGAGTTGATGGGAAACTTCCAGGCGGGGCGCCGGGTCGACATCGTCGACGACTTCGCCTATCCGCTGCCGGTCACCGTCATCTGCCGGCTGCTCGGCGTGCCGCGCGAGGACGAGCCGCGGTTCCGGGCATGGTCCGACGCCCTGGTCGCATCCGCCGACGTGCGGCCGGAAGACGACTCCACCGAGCTGGCCCGGGCGGGCGATCAGGCGCGGATGGAGATGGGCGGGTACCTGGTCGACCTCGCCGAACAGCGTCGTGGCCGCCCGACCGGCGACCTGCTGTCCGACTTCGTGAACGAGCCGGACCCCGCGCTGCGGCTCACCCAGGAAGAACTCGCGGCAACCGCAGTGCTGTTGCTCATCGCGGGCCATGAGACCACGGTCAACCTCATCGCCAACGGGGTGCTCACCCTGCTGCGCCACCCCGAGCACCTGGACCAGCTGCGACGCGAGCCCGATCTGATACCGCGGGTGGTGGAGGAACTGCTGCGCTATGAACCGCCGGTCCACATGCGGGAGCGCATTCCCCTCGACGACATCGAGGTTACCGGCACCACGATCGCCCAGGGCACACCCGTGATACTGGTGTTGGCTTCCGGCAACCGTGACCCGATGCGGTTCCACGAGCCCGACCGGTTCGACCCCACCCGCCCGGACAACGAGCACTTCGGCTTCGGCAGCGGCATCCATCTCTGCTACGGCGGCCCCCTGGCCCGTATCGAGGCCCAGTCCGCACTGCGCGCGCTGCTCCCGTACCTCGGCACCGCCCGCCTGAGCCAGGACCCACCCCCATACCGGCAGAACGCCATGCTCCGCGGCCCCCGCCACCTGCCGGTCGACCTGAAGGTAGCCGTCCCGCATTGAACAAGCCGTCGGTGTCTGAGTCTGAACCTGCCTGTCTACCACGAGATGCCGGATGCCGGGACGCGACGTACCACCCCGGCCACCCCGGCCACCCCGCCGTGATCCGCCGCTCGATGACCTCTGAACGCGGGACCTGACGGAAATCCCGGGATACCTCCCACCTTATGCGCCACTTCAGTGACTTGAGTGTGGAACCTTTTCGCTGTGCGAGTGGTCCTATATGGGGCGCAGGTGTCCGCATGTACGCACGTCTGCATGCGCACTCATGCACGCCATGGGTCATGCACGGCCTGAGCATGACGAAGTCAACCTGTGCCGCTCATGCGGCACTTGGGATGATCCGAGAGGTCTGCTGGATGAAGATTCGCCACGCCCTGACGGCCGCCGCAGCGGCTGCCGTGTTAGCGCCCGCCGCCGTACTGGCCGCGCCGGCCGCCGCGTTCGCAAGGGAGCCGGTGTCCGAGGCCGGTCCCCGCACGCCCGCCGCTCCCGACTTACCCGATGCCGCAACACCGGCGGACCGGCCGGCCACAACGGGCGGTGGCGGAACGGGTAACCCGGACGAACCGCGACGCCCGGGCGAAGCCGCCGCCGGTGGCTTGGCGTCCCAGGACCGCGACGGGGCCGCCCGTCCCGCCTCAGGGAAGCCGCCGAAAGCCGCCGGGACCGCCGAAGGGACCACTGCGAAGACCACCGGCGCGGGTGGTGCCACCGGTGGAGGCAAGGACGCCGGCGATTCCGATGGTGCGGGTAAGTCCTGCGCGTTCGAGTCCGACGAGTTGCATGTGGCCGTCCACGGGCTGCCGCGCCAACTGACTGCGGGCGGCGCCTGGACGCCCTTCTCCATGACGCTCACCAACACCACCGCCAAGCCCCTGGCGGAGGTCCAGCCCTTCCTGCTGGTGTCCTCCGCCGAAGATGTCGACCGGCCGTACTGGGAGCTGGCGACCGAGTACCGCGACGCCAAGACGGGGCGGTGGAAGACCTTCCACGACGCGGAGCCCGACGACCTGTTCGGCTTCTTCCCCGTCGGTCCGCGCAGCACCCTCACGCTCCAACTGCGCACCCGTGTGGTCAAGGACGCCAAGCCCGGCGCCGGGTACGCGCTCGCCGCCGGCGACTACCGCAACCGCGACGGTTCCTGTGGTTCGGCCAAGGAAGCCTGGTACGACTTCTCCATCCTCCCCGCGGGCACGAAGCCGACGCAGCCGCCGACCACCAAGCCGAGCGAGCCGGGCAAGCCCGGTGGCACGGCCGAGCCCAGCCACAGCGCCACGTCCAGCGGCGGTACCAGTGGTTCCGATTCCACCGGTGGCCTCAGCCCGCAGGGCGGCGCCCACCTCGCCGCGACCGGCTCCTCGTCCGCGCTCCCGGCGATCGCTCTCGCCGGCGGAGCCGCGATGGTGGTCGGCGCGGGTGCGGTCATCGGCGTGCGCCGCAGGAAGGGCGTGGCCGGTCCGGGCGCCACGGACGCCAGCGCGTAAGCCCCCTTTCTCCAAGATCCTGACAACCCACGAACCCACGAACCCACGAACCCACGAACCCACGGCCTTGGAACTCAATGACGCTGGTAGCACTGGAAACAAAGGTTCCAAGGGTCCGTAGAACCGGGAAGAGATCTTCATGAAACTGCGCCGCGCCCTGTCGGTCCCGGCCGCGACGGCCGCCCTGCTCCCCGTGGCGATGGCCGCCGCGCCCGCCTCCCAGGCAGCCCCTGCCGCAGACATCCCGACGTGCTACGACCTCGACACCGCCTACGGGCAGTACCACAACAACACCTTCGTGGGCCGCTCGTTCGGCATACCCAAGTCGATCACTCTAGGCACTCACTGGACGACCTACACCGCCACGCTCACCAACGCCTCGGCGAAGGAGCTGAAGTCGTTCGAACTCAGCGCCAAGCTGGGCAGTCATGTCTACAACGAGGGCGAGCGCGACCTGAGCCCGTACGGCGATCTGCAGTACTGGGACACCTCGCAGCACGCCTGGAAGCCGCTGCGCAAGACCGGTGGAAACGCCGGCGGCACCATCCCCGCCCCGAAGACGCTGAAGCCCCGCGAGTCCGTCCATGTGCAGCTGCGGTTCAGGGTGGGCAAAGACCTGCCCCTGGACCAGGCATACGACGCGTTCACCGGCCTCACCGGCACCTTCGTCGACCGCTACCGCAACATGGACTGCACGGCCCACGGCGACGCCGTCGGCAGTTTCTACCCCCGCAAGGGCTGAAACCCGCGGCGAGGGCTGCCGCCGCCGCGGCACGACGGCGGCGGCACCCTATGGGAACCCTGGCGCCACCGGTCGGTGGGCTACGCCGCCAGAATGCGTCCTTCTCTCGGCCTGCCCGGTCTGACCACCGGAAACCCAAGAGGGCATTCCTCCCCTGTGACCGCACGACACGGCAGCGGCCGGCAGCGGCTGTCCTCCCGACAACTTCCGGAACCACGCCGGGAGATGAGCAACCGAGTCCCTTTGCTATGGTGCGCCGATGTCATCGATCAAGCAGTTCCAAGTCACCTTCGACTGCGCAGAACCTGCGCGCCTCGCCGGTTTTTGGTGCGAGGTGTTGGGGTACGTCGTACCGCCGGTCCCGGAGGGGTTTGCCACTTGGGAGGATTACCATCGGTCGCTGCCGCCTGAGGAGCAGGTCGTCTACTTCGCCTGCAGTGATCCCTCGGGTGTGGGCCCGCGCCTGCTCTTCCAACGCGTACCCGAAGGGAAGATCGTCAAGAATCGGGTGCATCTCGACGTGCGGGTCGGCACCGGACTCGTGGGCGAGGAGCGCCTCGCCACGCTGGAGGCCGAATGCGCACGACTGGTCACGCTCGGTGCGGTACACGTGCGAACGCTGCTTGCTGATGACGACAACGAGTCGTGCATCCTGATGCAGGACATCGAGGGCAACGAGTTCTGTCTCGACTGAGCTTCCGTCTCGACTGAGCATCCTCCGCGACGGTGAGATCGGCCGGTGCCCGGCCCGGTAGCTGCCGTCCACGACGACCGTGGTCCCGCTCACGGAGGCCTTCGCACCGGACAGTTCCCAGGTCTCAGAGGATCGTCGTCCCACCGCCGACGTTCTCCCACCGCACCAGGACCATCATCACGAATCTGACCCCGTCACGGTGCCGGCCCTCTGGGGTCGGTGACGCGCTCGCGGTGCCTTCCGCCGTGATGCGGGTCGACACCCCGGACGCTGCCTGGGGCGCCGCCCCCGCCCAGGATCCGGCCGCCCGGATCGAGGCATGGGCCGGTGCCTTCAGGAGCTGGGAGCTGGCGAACCCGGAGGGCTTCGGCCTCATCTATGGCGACCCGGTCCCCGGCTACCGGCCCCCGGAGGGCGGCGCAGGCCGCGGCCGCGCTCGCGCGGTCGACTGACGGGGCCGCGTGTTGCCGCGGGCGGGTTGCGCACCGTCGGTCCACCGAGTGAGGTGCATCCCGCCCCTCCGGTCCCGACGCCGAACTCAACGCCCTGGCCGCCGCGGATAGCCGGGCACTCATCATCTGGGCGCACCCTCGCATACAACGTGTGCAAGTTTCACCTCTCCTATACGCTCTGCTTATGGATTGGGACCTTCGAGAGCTGCGGTTCTTCGTCACCGCCGCCGATGCGGGGTCGTTCACCGAGGCCGCCGCGCAGTTGTTCGTCTCACAGGCGGCGGTCTCGCGCACCATCGCCGGCCTGGAGAAAAGCGTTGGCGAGAGGCTGTTGCGTCGCCTACCGCGGGGATGCGAGCTGACCAGCACCGGACAGCAGGTGCTGCCACAAGCCCGCCGGGTGCTGGCCGAGGCCGCGAGGTTCACCGAATTCCTCGCCTCGCGCCACGGTGTCCTGCGGCTGGGGTACGCGTGGGCGGCCCTGGGGCAGCACACCACGCGCCTGCAACGAGAATGGGCACAAGGGCACACCGAAACGGCGTTGGAGCTCGTCCGGCACAACTCGCCGACCGCGGGCCTGGCCGAGGGCCTGTGCGATGTGGCGATCGTGCGACGCGCAGTCGACGAGAAGCGGTTCGACTCCCTCGTGGTGGGATTGGAACGCCGGTTGGTCGCCTTCGCTTCGGACGATCCGCAGTGGTCGCGCCGCCGCCAGGTGAGCATGGCCGAGATCGCGGACCGCACCGTGGTCATCGATCCCCGGGTCGGAACCACCAGCGGTGAGCTGTGGACAGGCACCGACCATCAGCCGCGGTTCATCCAGTCCACCGACGTCGACGGCTGGCTCGACATCATCGCCGCCGGACGCGGGGTGGGGACCACCGCCGAGGCCACGGCCCACCATCACGCGCGTCCTGGCGTGACCTATCGCCGCATCAAGGACGGCCCGCGCATTCCTGTCGCGCTCGCCTGGTGGCGTGACCACCGTCCCCATGGGCTCGGCGACCTGATCGACGCCGTGACCCGCCTCTACGCGACCGCCTGAGGCGCACGAGCCCAGGGTGTTGGGGCACCCCGCGTTTCGAGCCGTCTGGCATTGCCCTTCCATTGCCGACGGGTGCCCAGAAGATCCCAGACACCCCGTCGCCCCCCGCCATGGCACTGCGGAACGCGAGGCAGGTTCGAGCTGGCTCTCGGGCTGAGTGTCGCGGCGCTCCTGGGCTGCTGCCTCCCAGAGCGTCCCCGTAGGCAGGGGAGCAGGCCGATCGCCACACCTGCGCCATCCATACGCACGCCGTATGGATCGCGTAGAGATTGCACTTCATGTATGTAGGCCGCGGACTCATTGTTGAGGCATGAAATCTGCGCCCTCCCCTGCCTCCCTCGACGCCACTCTCGTCTCCTCGCACCCTGCCGATGTGCATGGTTCCGGCCAACGAGTGAACCGATGGGGCGGAATCGCGCTGATGCTGGGCAGCGGGCTGTCCAACCAGTCCGGAGCGGCTCTCGCCGCGCTCGCCTTCCCCGTGATCGGGCCGGCAGGTGTGGTGGCCGTGCGCCAGTGGGTGGCCGCCGCCGTGCTCGGGGCGGCCGGCCGACCGCGGCTCCGCAGCTTCACCGCGGCGCAGTGGCGTCCGGTACTGGGCCTGGCGCTGGTGTTCGCAGGCATGAACCTGTCGCTGTACACGGCCATCGAACGGATCGGCCTCGGACTGGCCGTCACGCTCGAATTCCTGGGCCCCCTGACCGTGGTCCTCACCGGCTCACGACGCCGACTCGACCTCGTCGCCGCCCTCGCCGCCGGGGGAGCGGTGGTCGTACTCGCACGCCCCACACCGTCGACCGACTACCTGGGCATCGGCTTCGCCTTGTTGGCCGCGATCTGCTGGGGCTGCTACATCCTGTGCAACCGCATCGTTGGCACCCGCCTGCCCGGCCTGGAAGGCTCGGCCGCCGCAGCGCTCGTCTCCGGTGCCCTGTACCTGCCCGTGGGCGCGTGGGTGCTCTGGCATCATTCGCCGACAACGGAAGCGTTGGTCTGCGCGCTGGCAGCCGGAGTTCTCTCCTCGGCCGTACCGTTCGTGTCAGACCTGCTGGCGCTGCGCCGGGTGCCGCCGCACTTCTTCGGCGTCTTCATGAGCGTCAATCCCGTCTTTGCCGCGCTGATCGGCCTCATCGTTCTGGGCCAGCACCTGGACGCTGCCTCCTGGTTGGCCATCGCAGTCATCGTCACCGCCAACACCGTCGTCGTTTTCACGGCGACCCGTGGCGGCGTTGCGGCCAACGGGAACTCCGTGGCCGCGCCCTGACCGTCCAGGCGCGCTCGCGCCGAGGAAGATCGGGGGCTGTCCCACGGGCTTGGCAGCCGTCCAAAGGGCACTCGCATTTTGCGGCAGCTGATGAAAGACCCGCGCAGTGCCTGCTTCCTACGCTGACGCCATGTCTGCAACCACTGAACGACCGACCGTCGAGCTCAACTCCGGTACCGGCGAAGGATTCGGCAACTGGACAGTGGCCGACGAGGAGAACTGCTGGTTGTGCTGAACCGGCCCGGGGGTTGCTTTGCCGTATCGGTGTATCGGTACACATGGTCATCTAGCTTGCTAGGATGCTAGCATCTGCTTGTGAGTGATGAGGGAGTCAAGCAGTTCAACGTGTACCTGCCGATGGGGCTGATCAAGCAGGTCAAGTACCGCGCGATCGAGTCGGGCATGTCGTTGTCGGCGCTCGTCGCCGAAGCGCTGCGCGCCTACCTCGACGATGACCACGGGAACCAACCGCATTCACCCAAGGAGGAGACCTGACATGACGACCGAAGGAATCGAAGCCGTGTTCCTGACGACGCACAACTGGGGCAAGGCGGCAAAATTCTTCCAGGAGCTGGGGTACACGCTGGAGTTCGCGACGGACCACAGCTCCGGCCAGCTACGCAACGGCGATGGTCCCTACGTGTTCATCGCCGAGGTTCCCGAGGACCAAGAGCCTCAGACGCGGATCGTGCTGAAAGCGCCGACCGCAGACGCGTTCCGTCCCGACCCTGTCGTCGAGGTGGTCACGCCGTTCGAGGACACCCATTACGGGACCCAGGAGATGACCGTCCGCGACCCCGACGGGCGTCTGTGGAGCCTTCAGGCTCCCGCCAAGAACTGACTGCGACGAAGGGGGAACACCATGGCGCACGAGCAGATAGAGGCACCGGACAACACCGCAGTGCGAACCGCCCTCTGGCGGGCGTTGCACCTCCATGTCGACCCGCCCCCGCATGTGGTCGAGGACGAGATCGGCCTGCAGCTGGTGGCCCCCAGCGATGACTGGCGCGACCGCCCGGACATGGACCCGCAGGCCACCAGCGGGTTCCGGGCAGCCATCGTCGCCCGCGCTCGTTTCATCGAGGACCTGATCGCTGAGCAGGCCGACCGGGGCGTGACCCAGTACGTCGTTCTGGGGGCCGGCCTGGACACCTTCGCCCAACGCAAGCCGGAGCTCGCCTCCCGCCTGCGGATCTTCGAGGTCGACCAGCCCGGCACACAGGCCTGGAAGCGCCACCGCCTGGTCGAACTCGGCTACGACATCCCTGACTGGCTGCACCTGGTACCGGTCGACTTCGAAGCCGGCGCGTCCTGGTCCGAGCAGCTCTTCGATGCCGGCTTCGACCCCGGCCGACCAGCGGTCATCGTCTCCACCGGCGTCACCATGTACCTCACCAAGGACGCCACCGCTGCCACCCTGCGCCAGATTGCCGGGCTTGCGCCCAGCTCCACACTCGCCATGACCTTCCTGCTGCCGACCGAACTTGTCGACGAAGCCGACCGCCGCGGCCTCCGGGCGAGCGAGGAAGGCGCGCGAGCGTCCGGAACGCCGTTCATCAGCTTCTACACCCCGCAGGAGATGCTGGCACTGGCGCGCGAAGCTGGCTTCAAAGACGCCAGGCACGTACCGGGGGCTGCGCTCGCCGAGCGCTACTTCGCCGACCGGTCCGACGGCCTTCGCCCGTCAAGCGGAGAGAGTCTGCTGTTGGCCACCACCTGATCCTCGTCAACGCCGGTTGGCCTCCGAGCTCTGTGTAAAGCCCGCAGTCTTCGCCGAGACCTTCCGCGTCCTCAAGCCCGGCGGCCGGGCCGGTGTCTTCGACGCCATCGCCGAAGACACCCTCACCCCCGAACAGCCTGCCGACCGCGGCGTCAACGCCTGCTGCACCTCCGGCGAACCTCTGTTGCCTGGTCCTGACCACCCCCGAGGTCAAGACGACATCAGGCTGCGGCTGCCAGGACTGAGCTTGCGTGGGCAGGGCCCTCACGTCCAGAGGACCCTGCCCACCGCCTCAGGCAGTGGCAGGGCGTGGCCACCCGCTACGACGAGACCGCCGAGCCCTACGAAGCAGCCGTCACCCTTACATCACGCCTGAGGTGAGCCTGATATCGACGGCAGGCACTAGGAACGAGTTGCGGTCGAGCAGCCCTTGCCCTTGCCGTCGGACGTCGCGCCGTTGCTCGTATCGATCGGCTTGCTGCGGTCGTACGGATCGACCTGGTGGGCCTCGTCGGCGGATTGCTCGTCGGACGTGCCGAAGGGCGGCACGAAGTAGCCGGTCGGGTCGGAGCAGCCGCCGTTGGTCATGTCGAGCGCGTACGAGACGAGGGACATCGTGCCCGGCTCGGTGATGACCTTGGCCGGGTCGTCCCAGTTCATCACCACCTCGCGCCGCACGATCGTACGGACGACCTCGGCGTTCCGCCCGCCGTCGCCCGCCGGGGTGACCGGGTACACAAAGGTGACGTCCGCCGTCACCTGGACCGCTCCCCGCTTCCCTTCCCGATACGTGAGCCGACCGCGCGTCTTGACCACGTCACCGACCAGCCGGGCCTGCTCCGGCCGGAAGCGGCTGAACAACAGCAGCGGGTTGGTCTTGGCAGTGGGCGCCGTCGACGACAGGGAGGTACGGAGATACTCCTGGACGTCCTTCTGGTGCGGGTTCAACAGCGCGATCGCCTTCGTGGGCCGCTCGCCGCGCAGCACGCGGGAGTCGAGCCCCGCGGCCACCAGGAAGTCCCGACTCTGCCGCAGTGCCCGCTCGACCTCGCCGGCGTCCATCCAGCCGGTCGCCTTGGCCGGTGGCACCGTGATTCCTGCCGCTCCGTCGGCCCAGCGGGCGGCAGGCGAACCCCGGAAGGGTTCGGCGAGGGTGGGACGCAGATGTGGCTCGGCGCCGGGCGCTTCCCGCGGGCGTTTTGACTCGGCGGCCAACGGAGCCCCTTCCTGCCCGCCGTCGTCGCCACCGAACCAGCCGACGACCTCCTGCGGGAAGAGCCCCACCACCAGGAGGACCACGGCCGCCACCAGCCCGGTCACGTACCAGCCTGTCCTGCGCCGCGGCCGGGCCGGTGAGTACGAACGCCAGCCCTCCGGCTGCCCGGAGCGCTCCCGCAGCCGCCGCTCCACCTCACGGGCGCGCGCCGACGGCTCCACGGGTGCCCCAGCCACACCCTTCACCGATTCACGGAGGAACCGCTCCCACTCCTCGTCGGACACGGACGACCCGTCCTGCTCCCCAGCCCCGTTCACACCGCACTCCCGTTCTCGCTCGATGCCCGATGCCCGATGCCCCATACCCGATGCCCGACGGCTCGATCGCTCGGGTGCCTGATCAGTTGATTGTGCAACGGTCGATCGAGAGTCGATCGCATAATCGCATGACCAAGCCACCGGCCTACCGGCGAGGTGGGTGAAGCGTCAGGGCGCCGGGCTGCCCGCCGGCACGGGCGTGGGCGTGACTTTTGACGATGGAAGCCAAGGGGATGTCCGTCGTTCCGGTCCGGACCGTTCCGGGCCGGACCGCGGCGCGGCCCTCGCCGCGTTTCCCGACAGCAGCCTGTTGAACCGGGTCCGCAGCTGCGGAGAGCGCAGTTGATGCCCAGTCGCAGGCTCTTCGTTGCCAGTCGAGACGAAACAGGCCGACGGACACGAGCCAGTGAGGCTCGCCGCTGTTCGCCGTCATTCAACGGAGGCGTTGACAGCGAATCCAGTCGTTCAACTCCTTCTCAGCGAACCTGGTCGCTCTTCGGTCCGATGCCTTTGGTCCTGGCCGGAGCTCCGTCCGGGGCGAACGAGTGGTGGAAGGTGAAGGCGTGCGGCGTGGAGCCCTGGTCGTGGAGGTGCTCCAGCCTGGAAACCCCGTCCTGCCAGGTGGGTATCACGCCGTCGGAGACCCACCAGAACACGTAACTCGGGTGTTCTGTCTTCTCGAACCAGTCGTAACGCCTGTTCAGCGCCGCACGGTGCAGGCCGGTGTAGACGGCGTCGAAGGCGGGGCGCAGGTCGGTCCAGAGTGAGAGGGTCGTGGCCAGGGCGGTGGTTTCCGCCGTACGGCCCTTGCCGTACCAGGTGGGTACGGCGAACTCTCCCCATGCACCCCAGTCCGCCTCGAAGAGCGCGCCCCGGTCAACGTCTGCCGCTTCAGCATGAGCGAGGTATCCGGGCTGCTGACTGATCTTCCGGTAGACGGCCTCACCAATGTCGTAGAACTCGCGGGTGAGAGGTGCGGGATCGGCGAGAGGTGACTTCAGGACGCCGAATGTGTACAGAGCAAGATGGGGCATGCGTCTCTCCCTGGTTGGGGGTGCCTGGTGTGGACCCGGTTCGGTGGCTTACGCACGGGGCGAGGGTTCGTGGGGCGTGACCAACTCATCCCGTCGCGGGTGGCTCAGCCTGAAGGAACCCCCGCGCGACCGTGGGCGACCGCCGAAGACCAGGTGAAGGTAGCTTCCTCTGCGGGCCATGTCGAAGTTGCGTTTTCTCTGTCCAAGTGGCTTCTGGCATAGGCCTTGTGGGAGCTGGGGCGGTGGCGCTGCCTGTCGTCGTGGAAGTCCGCACCGGCCCAGCGACTGCGGAGGAGCGGCATAGACAGATCCTCCGCTCACGCTGGTGTGCCGGGGCGATGCCAGTGGCGTTGTCGGCGTCGACTGGGTTGGATGACGCAGCGACACAGGAGACATTCGCCCTCGTAGTCGGCGCGGACGGCGCCTGGTCACGGGTCCGCCCTGCGGTCTCGTCGGTGACGCCGCACTACACCGGCGTCACCTCGGTCGAGACCTCCCTCGACGACGTCGACATCCGCCACCCCGAACTCGCCCGGTTGATCGGTGATGGTTCCGTGGCTGCGTACGGTGTGAACCGCTCCCTCGTCGCCCAGCGCAACAGCGGCGGCCACGTCAAGGTGTACGCCAAGTTCCGCGCGCCGCTGGACTGGCACACGAACCTGGACCTGGCCGAGGTCGAGGCCGTGCGATCGAGCCTGCTGGCTCTGTTCGACGGCTGGGCCGCTCCGGTCCTCGACCTCCTCCGCCACGGCACCGCTTTCGTCCACCGCCCCTTCTACGTCCTGCCCGTGTCCCACACGTGGACCCACGTGCCCGGGGTGACGCTACTGGGCGACGCCGCCCACCTGATGCCCCCATTGGGGGTGGGCGCGAACCTCGCGATGCTGGAAGGTGCCGAACTCGCCGAGTCCATCGCCGCCGGCCCTGGAGATCTGGACGAGGCAGTCCGCGCCTTCGAGGAACAGATGTGGGAACGGGCCGGCAGGTGGGCGGAGATCACGATGGCCGGCCTGGACCGCCTGGTGAGCCCGGACCCCGCCGGAGCCCTCGCCCTCTTCGACCAAGTCCAGCCTTCCTGACTGCCAAGCGAGAGAACACCAGTCCAAGAGCGCCAGCCCAACGGCACCAGCCCAAGAGCACCAGCCCAGGAACGGCATCCCTAACAGCTCGTCACCGTTGGACGACTGCATGGACGCCTGCGCCGAATGCAGCCCTCAGCCTGCTACCGCCAAAATCCGGTCCGATGGTCCTCGCGGGCCCGACGAGGTCCTCGATGATCTGTGCCCCCGCCTCGCGTTGACCCGTCCGCCGCTGGGCGAGGGGGCGCGGACCGGTCCTACGGCGTCCTGGTCAGCTATCTGCCTGCGAACTGGGTGCGGAGGAGCCGCTCCGCACCCACGACTTCCAGCCGGGTCTGAGGACGGGGCCTACGAGAGTTCCTTCCGCATCAAGGTGCACATGGTTTCGTAGCGGCGCAACGATCCATCAGGGGCTTGCTCGTCCCACGCGTCCGGCTGACGGTCGTACGCGACATATCCCAGTCGTTCGTACAGGGCGCGTGCGCGGGGGTTGTTTTCCTCCACAGCCAGCTCGGCCTGCCGCAGACCGCGGTTCCTGATCCTCAGTTCTGCGGCTTCGACAAGGAACGTGCCGATCCCACATGATTGCAATGCGGGGTGGACTGCCAGCTGCCACAAAGTGCCGACGCCTGCTTTGACTTGGTAGTCGATGCCGCCCTTCGCCACAGGGATGTTGGTTGCAGGGCAGACCGCAAGGTAGTCGACCTCACCGATCCGGGCACGTTCCAACTGCTGGGCGACGCCAGCCAGGTGATGGTCCGAGCCTGCCCACCCGCAGGACGCCAAGTCCGCATGCACCAAGTCACGGGCCGACAGCTTCAACACAACGTTGCTCATCTTCAGTACCTCCGGCGCGCCAGCATCCACGTCGATGACACGGGGCGCAAAGCCGTTTCCTCGGCCCGCGCGCTCCTGGCTCACCGGCCATCGCGCTCTTCAAGCAATCAGACGGATGTTGTGACCGGGGACCACTCGCCGAACCACTGCTCGGCGCCGTAGGCCTCGAACCGCTCCACCTCAGTGAAACCCAGCTTGGTCGCGAGGCGCAGCGAGCGGACGTTGGCGGTCTGGGTGGCCAGCACCACTGGTTCGCCGGGAAGCGCGCCCGCGAACCAGTCAAGTGCCGCTGCGCACGCCTCGGTGGCGTACCCGAAGCCCCACGCCTGTGGCAGGAACAGGTAGCCGAGCTCGGCTTTTCCGGCGGCCTGACGAAGGTGCCCCGTTTCTCTGGTGAGCGTGATCTGGCCGATCATCGCTCCGCCGAAATCGACGATGAAGAGGCCAGGGCGCCGGCTGGGTGTCTGGGGCATCGTGCGCTCGAGCTCGTCACGCGGTTGAGGGCCACCGAGGTAGGTGCCCACCTCTGGCGAGGTCAAGAGCTCGATGACCGTCGCACGGTCCCGGGCCTCGGGCTCACGGAGCACGAGCCTCTCGGTCCTGATCGGGGCAGGTGGCCAGGCGACGGGTCCGAGCTCAGTCATGCGGCCAGCCAATCAGCACGCTGGGCAGCGATCAAGAGTCGCGGACCGGCCAACTCACCGGCCCGGGCCCCCGCCTGCCTCCCGTTCTCGTGCACGTCGACTTCGGCAGCGGCGGGCCACCTCCCGACCCGGTCGGCAGAGTGTGCCGTGATCCTCAGGGGCGGGGCGGGGCGGGCTCGGCGATGGGCGGTGCCGATTGACCAATCATGCCTGGCGCGCGGCACGTCGTAGAAGCTCCGGATGGTGGTCCGCGCCCGATTTGGGACCATGGCCGTGTGGATGGGAATCCGGTTTACGGCGGGGCCGAGCCGGTGGATGTGCTTGAAGTGGCGCCGACGGCCCGGACAGCGGTGGCATGGCTGCCGCCGCCGAAGCTCTGGCCGGTGATTCAGGAGATCCGCTGGGAGCACGATCCGCAGGTACGGCGGTGGCCGCCGCATGTGAATCTGCTGTTCGGGTTCGTGCCGGAGGAGGCGTTCGCGCCGGCCGTGCCGTTGCTCTCCGCCGGGGCAGCGCAGAGCACGGCGTTCACGGCGCGCCTGGCCGGAGTGCGGTACTTCCGGCACCGGCACTACGCGACGTTGTGGCTCGATCCGGCTGCGGCGGATCCGGCGCCGTGGACTCATCTGCACCGGGAGCTGGCGCTGCGGTTCCCACTGTGCCGGGGGCGCGAGGGTCGCTTCACCCCGCATTTGTCCCTCGGACGTACCCAGGACCCGAAGCGCCTGGCTGCCGAATGTGCTGCTCGGCTCGGCGCGCTGGCGGCGGTGGTCGAGGAGGTGGTCCTGCTCTCCCGACGCGGCGAGGGGCCCATGCAGCCTCGGACCGTGATCACACTGGGCACGGGCGAGATCCGCCGACCGCAGGGTTGCTAGGCGCTCAGGCACAACGATCGCTGGGACGGTCGCGTCGGAGGGGGAGTAGCTCCATGGGTGGGTAGCTCCCGCGGCGGTCACCTTTCGCTACCCGCCCCGGACGGCTCGACTGTGCCTCTTGGGCGCCTTGGGAGGGGTACTGGCAAGGGGGTGACCTCCGAGGCCGGGCGCAGTCGACCTACGGCATCGCCGGAGCCGGATCGCCGGAGCTGGATCACCGGAGTTGGATCGCCTGAGCCGGTGGCCGAATGCGCCCGGGGGCCGGTCCTCGGCAGGGCCTTCGAACCGTATCGAGGATCGAACCGTATCGAGGAGCTGGTCAACCCGGGTTACAGTCGAAATGAGCTCCCCGGGAGCGACTGGCCAGGAGCCGGCGCACCTCGTCGAGACAGTGCAGCGGCGGTGTGGGCTCGTCCGGGCACCCGGGTCCGTCCGGTGGACATGGTCACGACGCTGACGTGGCCCAGCGCAAGCGTGGGCCTCGCTGACGAGGTGTGTCGACGAAGTCGACGAAGGGGTGGAGATAGCCCTGTCTCGCGTGTGGTGCGGGGCCGCCGTAGATCACGGAAAAGGGACCGGGGGTGACTGTCTGCGCCGGCTGTGAGCAGGAAGATGCGGCTGCGGGCCTGTGCTGTTCATCGAAAGTGGAGGCCGACCGCTAAGCCTTGATCGGCACCTGTGCGCGGGGGAGGCGGACTGGCGACGAGTCGCCATCCTCGGCAGGAGATCTCATGGACTACTTCGACCTCGGGACCGTCACCCGGCGCGTATCGACACCTTCGCCGGAAGCCCAGCTCTGGTTCGACCGTGGCCTGGCGTGGAGCTACGCCTTCAACCACGAGGAGGCGGTCACCTGCTTCGAGTCGGCGGCGGCAGCTGATCCGGGCTGCGCAATGGCGTACTGGGGCATGGCGTACGCCCTGGGCCCCAACTACAACAAGCCCTGGGAGTTCTTCGACGACGCCGATCTGCAACGCTCGGTGGAACGGGCGCACACCGCCGTCGAGCAAGCCCATGCACTGTGCGACGGGGCCACCCCGACCGAGCACGCGCTCATTGAGGCACTGCGCAAGCGCTACCCGGACTCGCGCCCCGCGACGGACTGTTCCGACTGGAACGCGCCCTATGCCGAGGCCATGCGCGCCGCATACGAACTCGCTCCCGACGACCTGGACGTCGCCACCCTGTACGCGGACGCGTTGATGAACCTCACCCCGTGGCAGCTGTGGGACCTGCGCACGGGCGAGCCCGCCGTGGGCGCGCGCACGCTGGAGGCGAAGGCCGTCCTCGACCGTGCGTTGCTGACCGGGAGCGGCATCGACCACCCGGGCGTACTGCACATGTACATCCACCTGATGGAGATGTCGCCGACGCCGGAGCAGGCTCTTTCCATCGCCGACCGCCTGCGGGGACTGGTCCCGGATGCGGGCCACCTGCACCACATGCCCTCACATCTGGACGTGCTGTGCGGGGACTACCGCCAGGTCGTGTCGGGCAACAGCGATGCGATCAGGGCCGACGAGAGGTACCTGAGCCGAGCCGGTGCGATGAACTTCTACACGCTGTACCGCTCGCACAACTATCACTTCAAGATCTACGGTGCGATGTTCCTCGGCCAGTCCAGGACGGCGCTGGAGACGGCCGCGCAGCTTGAGCAGTCCATCCCCGAGGAACTGCTGCGCGTGGAGAGCCCGCCCATGGCCGACTGGCTGGAGGGCTTCCTCGCGATGCGGGTCCATGTGCTGATCCGTTTCGGCCGGTGGGCGGAGATCCTCGCGTTGCCGATGCCCTCCGACCCGGAGCTGTACTGCGTCACCTCGGCGATGCTGCACTACGCACGCGGGGTGGCGTACTCCGCCAGGGGGGCGACCGCCGAGGCCGAGGCCGAACGAGCACTGTTCCGCCACGCGGCCGGGCGGGTGCCCCAGACGCGGATGCTGTTCAACAACACGTGCCGGGACATTCTGGCGATCGCCTCCGCCATGCTCGACGGCGAGCTCGCATACCGCAACGGCGCGTACGACGTGGCGTTTTCCGCCCTGGAGCGCTCCATCGAACTCGACGACAACCTGCCCTATGACGAACCGTGGGGCTGGATGCAGCCGACCCGCCACGCCTACGGGGCGCTCCTGCTCGAACAGGGCCGGGTCGAAGAGGCCGAGGCCGTCTACCGGGCCGACCTCGGACTCGACAACACCCTGCCCAGGTCCTCGCAGCATCCGGGAAACGTCTGGGCACTCCACGGCTTCCACGAATGCCTGGTGCGGCTCGGCAGGACCGGAGAGGCCGCCATCGTCGCCCAGCAACTCACCGTGGCCACCGCACTCGCGGATGTCCCCGTCGAGGCGTCGTGCTTCTGCCGCCTGGACACCACGGGTGCGAAGAGTGGCTGCTGTTCCGACTGAATCCGAGTTCGTCATGGGCTGACGCGCCTGCGCCCGTCCCTTGGCACCGCTCCTACGCTTGCCACCCGGCACCGCGCCTGTGCCTGCCATCCGGGACCGCGCCTGCGCCTGTCCCCTGGGACCGCGCCTACGCCTGCCACCCGGCACCGCGCCTGCGCCTGCCACCCGGGACCAAGGAAGGTCGCCTTCCGCTCCTTTCAACAACCGGTGGAGTTTCCTGGTGGAGTCACCTGGTGGATTCATCAACGCCGGGGTGCAGCGGGGGCTTTGGTGACACGGATCCTTCGACGAGCAGTGGGAACAGTCGCGTGATCGCAGCTACGGCCACGGCGTTTCGAGGGCGCGCAGTGGGGCGGCGATCCCGGTCGCGGTAGCCGGCGAGCAGTCGAAGGATGGACGTGGCGAGTTCAGCCATCTCCGCCGGGGTGAGATGGAGCACGGCGCTGAACGACTCGTCCTGCTGCCACTCGGCCGGTGCCTGGTCCCGGTGAGCCAGCCAGTGCTGGTAGCTCTCGTCCTCCAGCCCGCGGGCAAGGGTGGTGAACTCTTCCGGCTCTACCGGCTCTACCGGCTCTTCCGGCTCTTCCTGGTCGGTTTGGTGGGTGGATTCCCACCGCAGCCGCCACGGTCGTGCTCGGCCGCCTTGGTGCGGCGCTTCTTCGATCAGTCCGTACCGGGCGAGCTGGCGCAGGTGGAACGAACAGAGCCCAGAGCTGTGTCCGAGGCGGGCGGCGGCCTCGGTGGAGGTGAGGGTGCCGGTTTCGGCGAGCAGGTCCAGCAGGGCGACGCGTACGGGATGGTCGGGGAGGAGCAGGCGGGCTCGGTCCAGCAGGGGAGTTGCGGGTGCGGTTCGACGGATTTCTTCGCTCACTTTGCAAAGAGTGCTACTTTGCAAAGGACTTGGCAAGCCGTCGGGAGGGCCGGCAATTCGGTCCGGGTGGCTTCGGCACTCACGGAAGGCGTTGAGGGTTCATGGCTGTTGGGTTAGGTGACCCCGCACAGGACCACCGGGTGCGTGTGCAAGGGGTGCCCGTCGAGTCCTATCCGCGGCTCGCTCCGGAGGTGGAGCGGGGCGGGGTGCGTCGGATCACCGTGGTCGGGGAGGACGTACTCCGTCGCCGGTGCCGGGAGGTGACTGAGTTCGGCACGCCGGAGCTGGCGAAGCTGATCGATGACATGTTCGCCACCAACCACGTTGCGCAGGGCGCCGGGCTCGCCGCCAACCAGGTCGACGTGGACCTGCAGTTGTTCGTCTGGGACATCACCGATGAGTGGGGTGTCCGTCATGTGGGGCACATCGCCAACCCGGTTTTGGACGAGGTACCCGCCGAACACCGTCGCCTGGTGGAGGAAGCCGAAGGCTGTCTGTCCGTCCCTGGACCCTACCGTGTGGTCCCCCGCCTCGACCGTGCCGTCGTCCGCGGCCGCGACAAGGACGGCAACCCGCTGGTGATCGAGGGCAGGGGTTACTTCGCCCGGTGTCTGCAGCACGAGACCGACCACCTTCACGGCCACCTGTATCTGGACCGGCTCGCACAGCGGGAGCGGAAGGCGGCCCTCCGGGAGATGAGGGACTCCCAGGACCGGGTGTTCGCCCGGCGTGCCGCCACTGCGAAGAAACTCGGCAAGTCTCCCGCGCTCTCTTGAACGCAGAGAACGCACAGCACGCACAGCACGCACAGCACACACAGCTCGCACTGAACCGCCTCGGGCTCCCCATCTCTGTCTTGCCCTGGCCTGGCCTGGCCTGGCCTGGCCTGGCCTGCCCTGCCATGGAAGGTGGCCGCTGAGTCGACGCCCCGGCAGTCGAACGTCGCCTGACGCGGCGCTAGGCAGTGCCTGGTGGGTCGGGCTTTCCGGCCGGTCGGCCGTACGACCCATCGGGCACGCCGGGCGACCGAACACCCGGGAGGACGTAGAGGCGGAGTTCTGCGACGCCATCGTCATGCCTTGCATGCAATGGAGGCAGGCTCGCGTTGAGCGATCGTCAAAGCAACGTTGAACGCCACTCCCTAGCGTTTCCGGGGCATCAATCAGCGATCAACGGCAAGGTGGAGTAGGCATGTTGTTCCGTACGCGAGGCACAGGAAAGGTTTCTTCCTTATACGCCGGGGTGAACGCGCCTCGGCGGCGGGCCGCGGTGATGGCCGGGGTGCTCGCGGGTGTGTCCGTGGTGGCGCTGGGGACGGCTTCCGCGGCGCCGCAGGAGGATTCGGGCAAGTCGACGAAGGCCGCTGTGCAGGCGGCCCCTGCGACTGACTCGGCGCGTAAGCACTGGCAGCCGCCGAAGGACCGGGGCGAGGGCTCCGGCGCACGCGGGGCGGCGTACCCCGTGCTCAACGCCGACTACCTGATCAGCGAGGTGTCGCCGGCGCAATACCGCGGCTGGTGGTACCAGTCCCACCTCACCGGCATCAACGTGACATGGATGACGCCCTCGGGGCGGGATCCGTACGACGGCTGGGACTGGATCGAGATCATCGACAGCAAAGGCAACCGCATCACGTGGGACTGGGTCTGCGGCAACGCCCACTGCGGCGCCTACGGCTCGACCATGATCGGCCTGCACCTGAACAAGGGCGAGGAGTACAAGGCCCTCTACTGGAGCGATGGGGGCCGGGTCACCAAGGGCAATCTGCGTGCCGAGTTCGAGTTCTGGGCCTGACATGGGAGGCCGAGAAGAGATGACGCGAGGAGCTGAACACCGGTCGCTGCGGCGTCGATTGACCAGCGCGACGGTGGTGGTCTCCGTGCTGGCGGGCACGCTCGGTGTGGGCAGCGCGGTCGCCCAGAACAGCCCGGGGGCCAAGCCACAGGCCCGGCCACAGTCGCAGGCCCAGCCGCAGCAGAGGATGGCAGGCAGCGACGAGGAGTACGCCAACCTCTACACGCACACGGTCGGGAACATCCGCAGCGCGATGCTGGGGGACGAGGCGGCCCGGCAGCCCGGGTCCGGCCGTCTGATCCGGAACCCCGACCCCGAGGCCTTCCAGTCGATCAACATCGGACGGCTCGCCGAGCGCGACGACATCCAGGGCAGCACGGTCCGAGGACTCTTCCGCCGGTCCGACAACTATCTGCTGGGCTTCTACGTGCGTCGCGGGGACGGCCGCCAGATCGTGTACACGTTCACCGAGGGCGGTCGCGACATGGTCCCGGACACGGTGTACGAGGGCGCCCAAAGGTCACGCTTCCCCTTCCCCGTCACCTATCGAGACCTCCCCACCATCCAAGTCGGCCGAGGTCTCCTGAGGGATGCCGTACGCCAACTGTTCGACAACGACCCCGGCACGAGCAACCACAGACTGCAGGACGGTGTCGAGAGACTGGCTGTGGCCCTGGCCGAAGGGGCGCGATTCCAGCTGATTCCCGGGCTGATCGCCCAGCACATCCGGGGTGGGCAGGACTGGACAGTGGGCGAGCACGAGGCGGAGATCCATGACTGGAACGATCGGTCCGAGGTCGTCGTGGACGCGCACGCCGCCGACCCGAGCGGCGGCAACCGCTCCGTGTGGGGGCAGCAGCACCTGTACCGCTGGAACGGCGCCAACGTCATGCTGACCGCGCTGGACCTGGCCCGCCGGCTCTACCTGATCAAGCCACCGCCGAAGCGCTGACCTACCGACCCGGTCCCCGAGGGTTGCCCCTGCGGTGCTCCACCTCGTGCTGGAGGGGGCGCCGCTGCGACGACCGTGCCGGTGCCTCGGCGGCGACGATGAGCCGCACGGCGCCCGCCTCGAAGCGGGAACACAGACACGCCAAACACAGACACGCCGAACGCAGACACCCCGAACGTGGACATCCCGAACGCGAGCGATTCCGGGGGTTCCCGTTGGCGGCTCACCTCTGTGCGCGGAGAGCACGCGCTGGTGCTCGTCGCAGGGGGGTGCCCCAATGTGAATCGGGATGCTGGTGCGGGCTTCGTCCTCGGACTGGCCCGGGACCGCTGTTCACGAGAAGGAGAGGCACCTGGCGCGGCGCCCAAGCTTGATCCCGGGCTCATTCGAGATCTATGTGCACCTCTCAGTCACGGGGTTTCAGGCAGACGCTGGCCTGTCTTCCAACGTGGCGCTTCGTCGTCCGGGACGTCCGGGGAAGGGAAGTGAAACGGCACGCCGAGGTACTGGGCCAAGGCCCGCCCTGCCTTGTCTGCAGCGACACCCGGCGGAGGCCCGCCGCGGCGGTGGTAGACGGTCGCCAGATGCGGTTCACCAGCCGGGTCGTCCAGGACCGCGACCAGGAGCACGAACCAGTCGTGAAGGGTGTCGCCCTCCCAGAGAGCCTCGATCGCGACCACACGGCCAGGGTGGGCGCCAGCACGGGTGGCAAGTGAGGACACGTCCAGCGGATCGGGCTCCGCGCGCCGCACGCGGTCTCCGAACATTTCGTAGCGCTCGTGCACCACTTGCTCCGCCTCGCGCAGACTCACTTCCAGAGGGCGCAGTGCTTCCAACACAACCTTGATCGCCATGATCGGGCGGTCGCACAGCACGTTCTCATCGACCTCCCGGCGGGTCCGATCCTCCAGGTAGGTCCACCACCCGCTCACCGGGCCACCAGGGATTCCGTGAAGTACGTCATGGGCCGAACGTACCTCCTCCGCGGAACGGCGGGGCGCCTGCGTCCTGAAGCACGAGCCCGTCCAGTCGGACTGCGGGCCACCACCGGTGAAAGGGGGCATCGAGGCGACCTGATCCGACTGAGCATCAACGAGATCCGTTGCCCCGTTGCCTGCCGGGCAGGATCGACCACGCCGCCCGACACGAAACCGAGCACATCCGGCGCGGGTCACGCTGGCGACGACGCTACCGACACCGAGCCCGCCTCAGCTCTACCGCCGCGGCGGACATCGAACCTCATAACTGCGGCTGAAGTACCAAGGGCTTTGCAGATCAATGACACGTCGTCTTGATCTTGTTGATGAGGTCATTGCTCTGGGCACGAACCCGCGCTCCGAGGACGGTGTTGGCCGCTGGCGGGATGACGACGTTGTGTGCCTGACGGCCAGCAGGACCTGTTCGGGAAGGGCGAGCGACCCGGGGCGGGCGACCGCGCCTGACGTTGCCGTCTGGCGAAGAGGCTGGCAGGGGGGAGGGAGCCGAGGGTCGCAGGGACAGTCCCACAAACCCCTGGGGGGCGCGGCTACCGCCGGGGCGGTCGGCGACGAGATGGCCTCGCGCGGTCAGCCGTTCTCGTTCAAGACGAGGTAAAAGCCGTCTTGACCCGCCGGCGCCAGTTCCACATGGTCGATGGGCCACAGATGAGACTCGTCGTTGCCCGCGCGGACCGGGGTGTTGGGGGCAGGGTCGGCTTCTATTTGATCTCGCATGAGGTTGCCGAGGCGGAGGCCAGGATCCCCACTTTCATGCTTCGCCATCAGGCGCCACTGCCCGTCCGCGGCGCCGTCCTGATAAAGCAGCTGAGGTGAGCCGCCCTCCGTGTAGTACAGCTGGTATTCTTCGGCCCTCTCCTCCCCGACCTGCTCTATGAGTGGGATGAACTGTTCCTTGAGTTCCTGGACTGTCAGGTTTCCCTGGGGCATGACTTCCGTCCTTCTGGCGTTGCGGATTGAGCTGAAATGGAAAGCTCGTTAGTCATTCAGAGGCGTAGGCAATCTCTTCCATCGCAGCGCAGGCCGGGACTCCACGCAAGTCGGGGTAGTTGACGGCATACGCCGGCCCGTGAGCTTTCGCAAGGGGTACGCGTACCGTCGGCCGTGCACCGCCCGCGTCAGGGTGGGCTGGGCAAATCCAGCGGCCGAAACGGCACATCGGCGTCCACCGCCCGCGCTAAGCGTCGCTCTGGTCAGGGCCTGTGTGGCGCGCGAAGCCGGCCTCGCAGCCGGGCCACCGATCACAGCAACTGCGGCTGCGTACCAGTAGTCACGTGATGCGCCGGAGAAACCTTTGGCGGAGCTGGACAGTTGCGGTACCCACCGCCCAAACACCCCCACCCCACCCCCCAACCCCCGTCAGCCGCCTCATGCAAAATCTCAAGGACAATGTTCATGCTGCTCCCGTCACCGGCACCACTGACAACGGTCCGCGCGGCCTCAACGGTCCGCGCGGCCTCAACGGTCCGCGCGGTATCAACGGACCGTGGCCTGCTCCGGTCCGGAAAGCCTCCGCGTGCGTCGGGCGCCGTTTCCGGTCATAGCGCTAAGTGCATAGTGCGGTATATCCAGGAATTCAGCAGGGAATTCGCCTCTGGCGCGATCTTTCACGACGTCTCAGGTCGGGTGTCATTTCCCCGTGGAGTGTCGAGTCGGCAACCAGGTGTCGATGACGGCTGCCAGCTCGTCGCGGTCGGTGAAGAGGTGTGCGTTCATACCGGTGGCCTGCGCGGCGCGTACGTTCTCTTCGCGGTCGTCGACGAAGAGGAAATCGGTCGGGGTGGCCCGCATGGCGACTACGCAGTGATGGAAGGCCGCTGGGGCCGGCTTCGCCACTTTGATCTTCCCGGAGAAGGCAACGTGGTTCAGATTGTGCAGCCATGGCTGTGCGATGAGGAAGGTGTCCGCGTGGTCGGCAGGGATGTTGGACAGCAAGGCGACCTCGGCGACGTCACGCAGTGACTGGACGTAGGCGACCATTCGGTCGTCGACGCGTGACCAACTGTCGATGTCGGTGAGACGCAGTTCCTCGATCGTGTCGGCGTCGACGGACCGGGACAGTCGTCGCAGTACGGCGGTCCAGTACTCGGGCGCAGACTGCTGGCCGGCGTCGTAGGGCGGGCGGCAGGCCCAGTAGGCCGTGGTGAAGGCGTCGGTGGGTGCGTGGCAGCGGGCGGCCATCTTCTCCAGGGCGCCCGGGCGTTGGTGGCGGGCGATGACCCCGAAGAGGTCGAACAGCACGATGTTCCGGTCGGTGGACATGGTGGTGGGTGCCTCCGGGTTCCGAGGGTTGCTCAGAGGGGTGTTCAGCGGCTGCTTGTTGCCCTCTCGGGTGTGCGGTCGGGTTCGGTGCGCAGGGTCCCGGCGGCCACTGCGGTGATCGCGCACAGCAGGGTCAGCAGTACGAAGGCGTGGTTCAGGGCGACGAGGTGGGTCAGCCAGCCGATGGCGGCGGGGCCGGCGAGCATGCCGACGTAGCCGAGCCCGGCGACGCGGGAGACGTTGACCCCGGCGGCGGAGGGGTCGGCGTGCCCTGCTGCACTGAACAACTGCGGGACACAGCCGGACAGCCCGAGACCGAACAGCGCCCAGCCTGCGAACGCGGCCCACATCGACGGGGAGAGGGCGACGATCGTGATGCCGACGGCGGCCGCGGTGGCGCCGTGGCGCAGGATTGCCATGGACCCGAACCGGGCGACGAGGCGGTCGGCGAGCAGCCGGCCGATCGTCATGGTTGCCGCGAAGGTGCCATACGCGAAGGCGGCGGTGCTCGCGGGCGCACCGAGGATGTCCTTGAGGTGCAGCGCGCTCCAGTCGTTGGCGGCTCCTTCGCACAGCATGACCATCAGAGCCAGGGCGGCGAGAAGCCAGATGCGCCCGCTGCTTCTGCGGCGCTCGGCGGCCGGTGCTGGCTCGGCCTCCTCCATCGAGTCCGTGTCGGCAGCGGTGGGTGCGGCCGCCAGCAGGGCGCCTGCCGACACCAGGGCGATCACGATGCCCAGGGCTCCCATGGCGGCCATGCCTGCGGCCGGGCTCAGGCCGGCGCTCGCCGTGGCTGCTCCGACGAGCGAGGCGAGGACACCGCCGACCGAGAACGTGGCGTGGAAGGCCGACATGACGGGGCGGCCGTATGCCTTTTCCACGTGTACGGCGTGGGCGTTCATGCTCACGTCCAGGCAGCCGTTGCAGAATCCGAAGACCAGCAGGGCACCTGCCAGTGTCCACGGGTCGCGAGGAAGACCGGGCAGCGCCAGGGCCGCGCTGCACAGCACACCGGTGGCGGGGACGACGAGGCGAGCGCCGAGCCGGTCGGTCAGACGCCCGGCCGCCTGCATGCCGAGGAAGGCCCCCACGCCCAGCAGCACCAGGAGTCCGCCGAGCGTCGCGTGGCTGATGCCGACCCGCTCCTCGATGGCGGGGATGTGCACCACCCAGGTGCCCATCGTGGTGCCGCACAGGATGAAGTAGACAAAGGTCGCCACTCGGGCAGCTCGAAGCGAATGATTCATGAGAGCCACCGTAATGAACATCCAACATGGTTGAACACTGTAACTTCGCACACATTGATTGTTCGTTTCGAGGGGTGTTCAATCGCGGTATGAGCAACGCAGACCGCCACGGGTTGATCGTGCAGGCCGTCAGAGAGTCCGGAAGGATCACGGTCCAGGAACTCGCCGAACTCACCGGCGCCTCCGAGATGACCATCCGGCGCGACCTCGACGTACTGTCCGCACAAGGCGTCCTCGAACGCGTCCGTGGTGGGGCGCGCACCTTGCTGCTGCGGGGTGAGGAGCCGCCCTTCGCGCTGCGTGCTCACGAGTCCGTCGATGCCAAGCGCCGCATCGCGGCAGAGGTGTCCTCGCTCATCGCCGACGGCGAGACCGTCCTCCTCGACAGCGGCACCACCTGCCTGGAGATCGCCCACCTGCTGCGCCGACGGCCGGTCACTGTGATGCCCTTGTCGTTGCAGGCCATCCAGGTACTCGACGGGGGTCCGGGACCGGCAACGCTGCTGGTATCCGGCGGGCAGCCGCGGGCCGCCGAGGGTGCGCTCACCGGCCCCCTCACCCTCGCCTCCCTGGCGGCGCTGCGCTTCGACACTGCCGTCATGGGCTGCTGTGGCCTGAGTGCAGCCGACGGCCTGACCGCCTACGACCTCGACGACGCGGCAGTGAAGAAGGCCGGCGTCGCCTCCGCGCGCCGCATCCTCGTCGCAGCCGACGGCAGCAAGCTCGGCCACACCGCCTTCGCATACGTCGGCCCCGCCACACTCCTGCACACTCTCGTCACCGACACCACAGCCCCCGCCGACGAGGTCACCGCGCTCGAAGGCGCCGGCATCGTCGTCAAGGCCGTCTGACGAGGCCGTTGCGCTCTATGGGCCCTGGGCGCCGGATACCCTCCCGGCATGGACGTCCGTGTAGAGATCATCCGGGAAACGAGCCAGGAACTCGTCGACGCCTTCAGTCGGCTGCTGCCGCAGCTGTCGTCGACTGCCAAGCCCCTTGACCATGAAGTCGTCGACCGAATGGTGACCTGCGATGCCAACACCGTGCTCGTTGCCCGGACACCCGACGCAATCGTCGGCACTCTGACCCTGGTGCTGTTGCCTTTGCCGTCCGGCTTGCGGGCCCGCGTCGAAGACGTGGTCGTCGACAGGCAGGCGCGAGGGCGCGGAGTAGCGGGGCTCCTCACCCAGAAGGCCCTGCGGATCGCTCGGGAGAGGGGTGCCCGGACGGTGGATCTGACCTCCCGTCCGGATCGTGCGGCAGCGAACCGGTTGTATGAGCGCCTCGGTTTCCGGGCGCGAGAGTCGACGGTTTACCGGTTCGCGATCGACCAGTAAGACGCGTGCCGATCTTCCCCAGTAGGCGCTGGCTGTGCTGTCCCGACACGTTGGTGACGGGCGACGTGCCTTGACTGGTCGCCAGTCGCTTCCAACGCCCCCCGATCCTTAGACGCAACGGCATGCCGCCACTGGCCGCAATGGCATGCCATCACTGGCCGCCACCGCCCGGGCCACTGCTCGCCCTCTCCCGGGGCATCGTTCCGGCCCTGCACAGGCGGTGCGCGATCATCGTGGCCACGGCCGCACTCGCGCCTGTGACCCCTGCAAATACGGGGCCCTTCATGTCGTACGACGAAGATCGGGCCCTGCACACCCAAGCACTTCTCGCGTGAGAAGGACGCCTCGCTGAGCGCGCACTTCACCACGACGGACCACACCGCACACAACATCGACGGCCTGTCCAGCCTGCCTCTCCCGCTCGCTCCCAGTAACTTCTGAGCAACCGTCCCTCTCCCTTCGGGGGTTGCCGTGGCCGTCGTACCTGCCGGTGTCGTGCTCTGTGCCGTCCTGTTGACCTTGACCTCGGACGTCAGCGGTCCGCCGCTGCCGGACAGGCTGGTCGACACCGGCGGAGGCAGCCAGCTGATCACTGCCGTCGCGCCCCGACCCGGCGCCACGACGGGGACGCTGACCTGGTGGGACCGGCGGGGCGGCAAATGGGTCGTGGCCGGCAGCGCGCCCGCCCGGTTCGGGGCGAAGGGGCTTGTCGAGGGCGGCAAGCGCAGACAGGGCACGGACACCACTCCCGCCGGTCTGTACGACCTTCCCTACGGCTTCGGGATCAAGGCCGCGCCGAGCGGGACCTCGATGCCGTACCGCCGGGTGAACCGGAACTCCTGGTGGTGCCAGGACAATCGCTCGCGTGCCTACAACCGCTGGGCCGAGCCACTGCCCGCCGACTGCCGCGCCGCCGAGTCAGAGCACCTCGCCGACTACGGCACCCAGTACGCGCACGCGCTCGTCATCGGCTTCAACTACCACAAGCCGGTACGCGGCCGGGGCGCGGGCATCTTTCTGCACGTCAACGGGCGGTCGGCGACGGCCGGTTGTGTGTCCGTGCCCACGGATGGAATGCGCCGGATCCTGGCCTGGGCCGAGCCCCGGCACCGGCCGCACATCGCGATCGGGACCACCTCCGGGCCCACCGCGATCACCCGTTATTAAGGGTTGTCCCGTAATCCCTGGCGGGCGCGCGACGACGCTGCGGCGCCTGGCCGCGTTGTCGGGTCGCCGCCCGAATACGCCCAGTATGACGACACTCCTCCGCCATGCGTTGCACGGCATCTGACGCCGCGCGCTGATCCACCGGGGATTGCAGGACGGCCCTTAGCCCAGAGCGCAGGTCCAGATCACGGGGTGCGGGGCGCCGGCGCCGTCGTATGGATCGCCGTCGTAGGCCCAACCTCCGACCTTGGCCTCGTCATTGATGGCTTCGGCGCCGGCCGGGCCGTCGGGGGCGAGGCTGGGGAGGGCTCGAACGGGGCCGGAGCCCGGCCAGATCTGGGCCTGGTCGATGGGGGTGGTCGGTGGGATCCCGTACGGGAACATCGCGGTGCCGACGGCGACGCCGCTGCGGGGGCTGATGTCGTTGAGCCAGCCCTTGCCCTCGTGAGCGGGGAGCCCCGGGATCTGGACGCCGTCCTTGGTGTAGGGGGCGTCCCAGTAGGTCTCGGCAGCCAGGTCCTGGTGGGCGTAGGTGCGTGCACCGACGACGCGTCCGTGGTTGTCGATGGCGGACGGATACCAGTCCGTGTCGGTGTTGATCTCGATGGGCTTGAGATCCCGTCCCGGACCTGTGGTGCCACCGGGCCAGACCAGCCCGACGCTGCCGCTCACCTCGCTCGCGCCGTCCCAGTACCAGGAGTATCCGATCACAGTGCCACGGGAGTTGATGCCGCGTATGTGTACGCGGGTGTGCCCGGGTTTGACGGTGAGGGTCCGGGTGATGGTGGCGCCGGTCCAGAGATAGGCGATGTCCGAACTGTCGTTGCCGCCCGCGACGATCCCGAGGTCGTTGACGTCGGCGGCATAGGTGCCGCCGGGGAGGATGCGGACAGCCGAGGCACCGGCCCGGTAGCTGAAGGCGGCGACACCCACCGGGCCCCGGATGCTGCCCACCATCAGGCCGCGGCGGTTGACGGCGGCGACCGAGCCGCTGTCGTACCCGGACGGGAGTGGGACGCGGTGCACGGTGCTTCCCGTCCAGTAGGCGGGCAGCCTCGCGGACTGCCCGACGGACAGGCCGCCGGAGCCGAAGTCGTTGACGCTCTCGCTGCCCCAGGCCCCGGTGCCGGTGCCCGGCAGCCGGTCGAGGACATGAAGGGCAGGGGTGCAGCGGGAGGCCGGGCCGGGGCCTTCCACGGCGGTCGCCGGAAGCGCTGTGGTGAGCAGCGCTCCCAGTGTGAGTGCGGTGGCGGCCATGGCTCTGCTGCGGCCTGGTCTCATGGAGGAGCCCCCTTCGTCGCGACGGGTTCGTCCCGCCGGCCGCTCATCATCGGCTGCCGGTACCGGCGGACGGGGTTGTTCCACGAGCAATGGCCTGATCACGCCGAACTCAAGGGCCGCCGTCCTGTAATTCCTGTGGGTCAGCGTGTGGCATCAGATCCGGTGCACGGCAAGGCGGAAGGTGGTGCTCGTAGTCAGCGTATTCGGGCGATCGGGGAACGCGGCGAGGTGTCGTAGCTGTCGCGGTGCGCCTGCCGGGAATTGCGGGACAGCCCTTGGACGAGTCATTCCGAGTGCTGACGGTGTGCCGGAATCACAGAGAGGGAGGACGAGATCATTGTGTACGCGTTGAACGCCGTATCCCCGTCGCCTGCCACTGCGGCGGCACCCTCCACCGTCGCCCTCAGCACCGTCAGCACCGTCAGCACCGTCAGCACCGCCGGCATCCGATGCGCCAACTGCGGCCAGCGGTACGGGCACACCGAAGCGTTCCAACTCCCGGTTGCGCAAAGGGTGCTGCGTGACTCGTTCGCAGCGACGTGGCAACCAGTCGATCGCCTCGTCGGCCCCGGGACAGCACGGAAGCCAAATAGGAACAGCCACTGCGTGATCATCGGGGGTTGTGTGGGCGAAGATCACGCGCTGGCCGCGGGCCCTCAAAACGGCCACACCACGGGGCACATGACGTCGCTTCCGCATATTCTTCCGTGCGCGATTCTCTGGGCACTTGGGGACTATCGCGGGTCCTGTTGGATTCCAGGGTTCTGGTGGTGGCGGCGATACTTCAGCGCATAGAATATCGCGCGCTGCTCGCGAGGGCGGTCGGTGAGGTTGACGGGGGGCGGATACCGTGATTGAGCTGCAAAAATACTCAATGAACGGCGATGCCGCCCGGGGCCCTGAACGCGCGTTCGTTTTTTCTGGCCTCCGGCACTTACGACTCATCGGTAATATCGCTGAAAGATCACCACAAGGCGGCCCACGCAACAGCAGTGGGCCCTTTTCCTTTTCCGTGGTGTTCGCGACAGGCTTCCGCTCCTGGGTCCATGAAGTGGACGTGCAGCGCGAAGCGGGCGCTTCGTTTTCCTGACAAGAGAAGTGTGGAGTGTGATGCCGTGAATCGAGTCGGCAGAGACTCTCGCCGGTCGGCCTGCAGGGTTGCAGGGCCGCTGGCGCGCATGGGGTTATCCGTTCTGTTAGTGGCAGGCGGCGCCGTCGGGGCGACGGCTTCGCCTGCCGACGCTTCGGCCGCCGACGGCACGTTGACGGTCGAGGTGCTGCGCGACTTCTTCGGCACCGGCGTGATCAACGCGACGATGGACGTGCCGCAGCGGGGCATGAAGGTGGAGATCTCCGACCCCGCTGGGCACGAGGTCACCGGCGTCACGGACGCCACGGGAAAGGTCGTGGTGTCGCGGTCGACCGTGCTGAGCGGCGGCCGATACCGCGTCGACGTCAGCGTCCCGGCGCCGTACAGCGGCTATCTGCGGGCGGCGCCTGCGTCGACGGCGGACAACCACTTCGACAGCTTCACCTCGTTCGTGGATGTGTCGGACGGGAAGAACGCCTCGGTGGTGACAGGGGTGTGGGACCCGGCCGACTACACGCTGCCGGACTCCCGGTATTTCGTACCGGTCCACAACGGCGCCAACGGAACCGACACCCGGGCATTGGTGGCGTTCGGGACGAAGGTCCGAGGCACATGTCCTACCGATGTGTCGTGTCCGGCCACGCTGGCCACCCAGGCCCAGGTGGGCACGACGTTCGGGTTGGCGTACGACAAGTACCGCAGCCGGCTGTTCCAGAGCGCGTTCGCCCGCCGCTACGCCCCTTACGGGCCGAAGGGCGGTGGCGCGATCTATACGGTGCCGGTCAGCGGCTCGGGTGCGCCGGAGCTGTTCGCGCGGGTGCCGGGCGCTGCGGTGACGCCGCACGATGCCGCCAACATGAACAAGGACCCCGGGTTCACCGACGCCCCGGGCAAGGAGAGCATCGGTGGCCTGGCCCTGTCGGAGGACGGCTCCACGCTGTACGCGGTGAACCTGCGCACCCGCAGCCTGGTGAGTTTCCACGCGACAGGGGCCACCGCCTCGGAGCCCAAGGCGACGGTGCGGATCCCGGACCCGGGGTGCGCGAGCCCCGGCGACTGGCGGCCATTCGGGCTCGCCACCCACAACAACACGCTGTACGTCGGCGGCGTGTGCAACGCGGAGAGCACGCAGCAGCGCGCGGACCTGAAAGCCGTCGTCTACACCTACGACGGCAAGCGGTTCAGCACGGTGCTGACCCACTCGCTCACCGACAAGCGCGGCAGCGTCTTCGGCTCCGGTGACAAGGCCACCCACTGGAACCCGTGGAACACCAGCCTGGACACCTGGGACGACCGGAAGTCGGGCGGCGTCTTCATCGATCCGCAGCCGGAGTTGGCCTCCCTGGCCTTCGCCCGCGACGGCTCGATGATCCTGGGTTTCCGCGACCGGTTCATGGACGTGCTCAGTTGGGGAGGACTGGACCCCCGCCCGGGGAACGACACGGGGGAAAACGGCATGTCCGGTGGTGACATCACCATGGTCTGCGCCACTCCCACCGGTGAATACCAGTGGGAAGGCACCGGGAACTGCCCCAACCACGCCACCCCCGCCAACAGTGGCGGCCAGGCCGCCGATGTCGTCGAATACTTCCCGGGCGACTCTTACGCCAACGCGCACCAGGAGACCGCGTTGGGGTCGGTGGCCTATATCCCGCAGCAGCAGTGGGTCGTCAGCACGGAGTTCGACCCGGTCGTCAACGTCGCGACCTCAGGGACCGGGTACCACGACATCACGACCGGTCAGGGCCCGGGCAACAACCCGACCGCCAACGGGTTCCAGTTCGTCAGCCGGGAACAAGGCGGGTTCGGCAAGGCCGGCGGGCTCGGTGACATCGCGTACGCGGCGGCGAACGCGCCGATCCAGATCGGTAACCTCGTGTGGTTCGACGGTGACCACAACGGCATCCAGGACCCGGCGGAAGTGCTGCTGCCGGGGGCCACGATCCACCTGCTGGATGCGGACGGCAAGCAGGTCGCCACGACCAAGACCGATGCCGCCGGCGAGTACTATTTCGGTGGTGTCGGTGCCGCGTACCAGCTCACGCCCGGTGCCACATACACGGTGCAGTTCGACGTGTGTACCGCGGACACCGGCAAGGTGCCCAGCCAACCCCCGGCGAGTGAGCTGCGGTTCACGCTCCCGCGGGCCGGTGCCAATCGTGCGCATGACTCCAATGTGATCCCGCCGACCACCGGGCGGATGTGCAACGGCTACGCGCCCGTCACGGCGCCGGACAAGCCGGGCGGGGTCGATCACACGATTGACGCCGGGGTGTACATCCCCAAGGCAACCCCGACCCCGAGCCCAACACCGACCCCAACGCCGACTCCGACGCCGAGCCCGAGTTCACCGCCGTCCTCGCCACCGGCCTCTACGCCGCCGTCGCCCGCGCCGCCTGCCAACAAGCCGGGCCCGGACGGTGGGAGCGCGGGCTCGCTGGCGCACACCGGTATGACCGGGCTGTCAGGGATGATCGCGCTGGTCGGCCTGTTGGTGGGTGCGGGCCTGGTCGTCACGGTCATGAGCCGGAAGCGTCGCGCCCGGAATCACTGAACGAACCGCACAACAACAGTGATCTGCCTGCCCGCGGTCCGGACCATGGTGCGGTCGGGCAGATCACCGTCCGGCCGGCCCACAAGGGCCGGCCTTGGCGTCGTGCCTCACTGGACTGCCGAGTGTCGCCGCGACGGCGCGGCGGCCGGGCAGTGTGGTGGTGGAGAGGGTGAAGCGGAAGAGTGTCAGTGTCGAGCCGCGTGCGGAGCGGGAGAATCCAGCGAAATCAGCGAAATCAGCGAATCCAGCGAGCTCTACCGGGCCGCGCGGCCGGCCGGCGCCGATGGCTGCGGCCACGCTGGGCAGCAGCCGTCCTCGGCACAGCGGCCGTCACGGTGGCCGCAGTCCTCCTCGTCGGCGACGGCTCCGGCTCCAGCGGTCCGCGCGCACTGACATCGGATGAGGCGAACCGGCTGGCGATCACCCGGTTTCGTAACTTCCAGGCGCACGGCCGCGCGGTGACGATCACTGTGCCTGGCACCGCCGGTGGGCTGAAGGTCACCGGGTCCGTCGACTACCAGAACAAGGTCGGTTATGGCGTGGTGCACGGCACCGGGCGCGACACCTCCAGCGACGGGCTGATCGAGTGGAGCGCCACCTCGGTGTTCGTTCACCCCATGGGCAACGCCCCGGCGCACGCACCCTCCTCGCCGCCCCGCTCGGGCTGGTACAGCCGTCCGCTGCAGTTGTCCGGCAGCGCGCTGGACAGTTCGCTGGCCATCGCGCTCGGTCTCGGAAGTGACCGTCCGGACAACGCCGAACTGCTGCCGCAGAACGGCGCCGCCTGGTGGGGAGCGGACCAGGTGGACGGGCATCGGGTGGACGTCATGACCGGGCCGTCTTCCCGCGACCGCTCCGCCACGGCGGGCAACGTGCGTTACTGGGTCGGCTCGGACGGCACCATGTACCGGGTCCGTGTGAGTGTGGGTTCCCAGTCGCAGCCGGTGGTCATCGATTTCGACACCCAGAAGTACGTTCCGGTCAGGCCGGTACCTGGAGTCACGCCGACGCGGTAGCCGCTGTTCAGGGTGTCTGGACTCGCGCGTTGGCGGCCAGCAGGGACGCCGACGGCAGTGGGATGCCTGCCGTCTTCGGCAGGGTCGGAGCGGCCGGGACGACGGTTGCGCCGGTAGTGGTGGCGTGGGGGAACTGCGGCTGTGGACCGGGCGCTGCGACCTCGGTGAACGGGATGCCGCCGGGTGCCGTCGGCATCGCCCACCTGCCGGCCGGCGAGGGTGAGTGGGCCGGAAGCGGGCAGGACGCGGTTGTGGCGAGGCGGGCGGGTACGGTGGTGCGCAGGTCGTTGCCGCGCAGGCAGTTGCCTCGTCCCCGCGTGGCGGTGGGGAACGTCCAGCCGATGTCGATGCCGTTGCCGGTGAACGTGTTGTCCACGATCTGGTTGCCGATCGCCGGCAGGTCGGCGGTTGCGGTGATGACCAGGCCGGCGTTGCGGTTGTCGGTGATGCGGTTGCGGAGGAACTGGTTGGCGCTGCCGCCGTCGATGCCGATGCCGGTGCCCCATCCGCCGTCGGCCTGCGCCGGGGTGGCCGTCTGCTGGTTGGCAGCGATCAGGTTGCCCGCGATGATGGCGCCCTGCTGGGGGAGCAGCTTCTCCTGGTGGTCGGAGTTGGTGGTCAGGCCGACCCGGTTGCCGACCAGGCGGTTGCCGATCACGTACATGTCGCCGCTGGCGTTGGTGCCTTCGTAACCGATCGCGTTGAGTTCGGCGACGTTGTTCCGCACCACGATGTGGCAGGGCTTGCACTGTCCGACGTAGATCCCTGAGTCGGCCCCGCCCGAGGTGTACGAGTGCTCGATGACGCCGTTCTGCGCGGAGAACGCGTAGATGCCGTACAGCCCGTTGCGGGTCGCGGTCACGTAGGAGACCAGGAACGACTTCAGGAAGGTGACAGGCTCACCGCCGGTGTCGTAGCCGCCGCTTTGCCCCGGTAGTCCGGCGGCTGCTTTCGCCGAACCGGTGATCAGGACGCCGTTTTGGGTGTTGTTCTTTACGGTCAGGTTCTGGACGGCCACCCCGGGCGCGGTGACGACGATGCCGTTGGGTTGCTGCAAGCGCCCGTCGATGACGACCTTGTCCCGGGACGCACCACGAAGAGTGACACGAGGTGTGGAGACCTTCACCGACTCGTGGTACACGCCCGATGAGACCAGTACCAGGTCACCGGGGTGGGCGAGAGCCACCGCGTCCGAGATCGTCGGGGCATCAGCAGGAACTGTGATCGTCACGTGCGCGCCGGGTGGTCGCCGGCCGTGACCGGATGCGTCATCGTTGGGCCCGCAGCCCGCCAGTGCGCCTGTCAGAGTGCTCAGTAACGCGGCCATCATGCGAAGACGGAGACGAGGCATGGCCTCATCCTGGCATGAAGCCCTCCCTGCCCGGAGGCCAACCAACTCGCCTTCGCCAAATGGGATATGGCATTCGACGAACTCGCCCTGCGAGGGAAGGTCTATGGCATTCTCCACACCGTGAGCCGAGCTGACTCCTCTCCATCACGCCGCGCGTTCATCGGTGCCACCGGGGCCGCGGCGGCCGCCGGGCTCACCGTCGGGTGCGATTCCCCTGCACCGAAGCCGGGCCGGCACCCTTCACCCGCGTCAACTCCACAGGTGTCCGCGTCGACTACGCAGGTGCCGCCAACCGGCCGCCATCAGGCAGGCATCACGCTCCCGCAACCGGTCCAGCCGAACCTCCTGGCGGTGGTGGCCGACCTCGGCGACGCCGTGGCCGTCGGCCCGCTGCTGGCCGAACTCGGCCAGGCCGTTCGCACGCTCACCGCGGGGACCGATCCACGACTGCTGGGCCTGGCGCCGGGCGATCTGACCGTGACGATCGGGGTGGGCCCACGACTGGTTCGCATGGCCGATCCCGCCCTGCCCGGCGCGGCAGACCTCCCCCGCTTCTCCCGCGAGCAGATCGCCCCGCAGGCACGCGGCGGGGATTTATTGGTACAGGTCTGCGCCAGCGACCCCTTGCTGTTACCGGTCGTGGCCGCCGCGCTTCTGCAGCAGGCCGGCCGCCGGATACGTGAACGTTGGCGGCAGTCCGCACGCCGGGGTCCGAACGTCGCCGTGGACAAGGACATCTCCGCGCCACGAAACCTGCTCGGTTTCATCGACGGCATCGTGGGCCCGCGCACGGCGGCCGAACACCAACGCCATCTGTGGCTGGCCGGGCCGGCTCCCGTCGTCGGCGGCACGATCGCCGTAGTGCGGCGCATGGAACTCGACCTGCCGCGGTTCGCCGCGCTCTCCGTCGCCGACCAGGAGGCGGCCTTCGGCCGGCGCAGAGCCACCGGGGTGCCCCTCTCCGGCGGGACCGCAGCCGGGGACCCGAACCTCGGCGCCAAAACACCGGACGGGCGCTACCTCGTCCCGGCCGACGCCCACATCCGCCGGGCCAACCCCAACGTGGTCGGCGTCGGCCTCATGCTCCGCCGCTCCTACAGCACCGACGAGCCCACCCCCGGCCTGCTCTTCATCAGCTTCCAGAACGACATCCGCACCTTCACCCACACCCTTGCGCGGATGGATGATTCCGACGCACTGCTGCGATTCACCACCACCACCGCCAGCGCCACATTCCTGATCCTCCCGGGCTTCGACCAGCAGCACCCGCTCGGCGCCAAGACGTTCCACTGAAAGGCCTTGGAGTGTGGGCTGGGGAGGTGCCGGTGGGGCTACGAACCGACGCACCAGCCCAGCCCGTTGACCGTCGATACCGCCCCGGTTGCGGGCAGGAGTCGTGTGGACTGGGGCTGGGCTGGGCCGGGCGTGGTGGGCCGGGTAGTGGCTCAGGCCGGCGGCAGCTTTCCGTGGCCGAAGAGCTTGCGTTCATCGTGCAGGGCGAACGGCGTGGTCCTGAGGTCGACGATCTGGATGCCGAAGACCTTCAGTTGCAGCATCAGCTGGGTCTTCAGGTCGTAGCCCGCGCTGAGTGCCCATGCCGGTGCGCCGTGGCCGGCGCCGGTGGCGGCTGCGGCCCGTCCGGTGAGGTGGACGGACAGATCGCCGCCAACACCTGCGGTGTCGTAGAGGAACACCTGGGCGTGTGCGCCGACGCGGGCCGTCGCGGTGGCCGCGCCCTCGACGTGGGGCGTGCCGCCCTTGGTCTGCTGGTGCGCTTCGTTCAGCGGCTGCCAGCCGTGACCTCGGTCGTACTTCGCGCCGACGGCGAAGGAGCCGGTGGTGCGCTGGTCGGCGTCGAGGACGATGCGACCGCCGGCGGTGAAGCGGTAGGTGAAGGTGACCTCGGTGCTGACCACGACGGGGACCGGGCCGACCCAGAAGACGTGCCGGCCGGTGACAGCGGCCAGCGGCACCGAGACCTGTCCGGTGTCGGCGGTGCCGCGCACCTTGCCGTGCACCTGCCAGCCGTAGCTGTAGGAGCCGCCGAGCCCGATGGCCGCGCGCTCCGGCAGCAGGTTCATCCCGCCGCGCTTGTTGTACTGGAAGATCAGCTCCGGCCGGAACGCCACCTCGCCGGAGAGACGGGCGGGGGACTTGCCGGTGGCTTCAACGCCCTTGGGCAGCGGCACATTGATACCCAGGTGCAGCGTGGTGAGCTTCTTCCGCGCCTCGGGCGACAGCGCCTCGTCCGGGGCGTTGGCGGCCGCGCCGGCGCCGGTGAGCCCGCTGCGCGGCGTTCGGGAGGCGGAGGCGGAGTCGGAGGCGGTGGCCGACGGGCTTGGAGAGGCCGATGCGTCCGGGCTGTTGTCGGTGGGCGTGCTGGGCTCGCCGGAAGGCGTGCTCGCACCGTCGGACGGGGTGGCCGGGCCGCCGGTGCCGGGGGAGGGGTTGCGCACGCTGACGCCGGACGAGAGCGGCTTGACGGTCAGTTCGCCGGGCCGCAGCGCCGCGCGCCGGTCCACCTTCTGGTCGCCGAGCAACTCCGGGAGGGTGGCCGGGACGGTGGTGACCTGGACCTCGCCGTCGTGGGAGCCGGTGACCTTGCCTACCTTGAACAGCGCTCCCGAGGGGGCGTGCCGGTTGGGCGCGGCGGCGATGACGTCGCCGGTGCGCACGCTCTTGCCGGCGGACGGCTTGAGCACGGCCTGCTTGCGCTGGGCGTCGTAGGACGCCAGCTGTACCGAGACCGAACGGCCGGATCCGGCGGGCGCGTTGGACGGCTTGGCGACGACGGCGCCCTGCGGGCCGGCGGCTGCGGCACCGTCGTCCGCGGCGGCGTCCGGGTCGGCGGTCCCGGCGGCGCGTATGCCGGTCGGGGGTGTGCCGGGGTCGTTGGAATCGGTGAGCAGGGCATGGGTGCCGAGGGCGGCGGGGACGAGTACGCCGACCGCGGCGGCGGGCACCGCGATACGGCGCCAGGAAACGGCCATGGAAATCCTTGAAGGTGCGGGGGGTGTTGGGAAAAGTGCGCCGCCTACCGGTCCCCGAGGGATCCTGACGACGGCACAGAAGTCGTCCGCAGATCGAACGTCTGTAGGGGTTCGGGCGGCTTCCTCGTAGCATGGCGACGAATGATCGCTTTCGCCATGGGGAAATACACCGAGTCGGGAGGGGACGGGTGGAGACTTCCACAAGGGTGCCCAGGGCCGTTGCCGCACTGCACACCGCAATCGACGCCCTGACCAACGAGGTCATCCACGCCTTGCGGGCCCAACTCCCCTCCTACGCGGCACTCTCGGCCGACCAGCTCCGGCCGCGGGTGACGGTCGCACTGCGCAACGGCCTGTCGCTGGTGCAGCACTGGTCCGGCCAGGGACACCGGCCCCTCCAGCGCGCGGTACACGGCAGCGGCCCGGCCCACGACCACCCGGCCCACGACCTCCCAGGCGCCAACTTTCCGGGTTCCGGCCTCCCGGCGTACGACCTGCCGGGCTCCAACCCCCCGGCGTACGACCTCCCGGCCGGGCACCTGGCCGAAGTGACGGCGCTGGCGCGCTCTGTGCCCGTCGAGGACATCATCTCGGCCTACCGAATCGGCTCGGACATCGTTTGGCGGCGGTTCGGCGAGGAGATGGCGGCCCGGCAAGGCACCGCCGAAGACCTCCTGCCGATCGCCGAGATACTCCGCGCCTGGACAGCGGCGACCACCTTGCGCATCGTCCGCAGTTGCCGCACCGACCTCCAGCGAAGATCGATGACCGATCGCCGGCGGGCGGCAATGGTCCGCGCGCTGCTGCTCGGCGAGGCGCGGTGGGCCAACACCGGCGCCGACGGCCGGCCGCAGGACGGGCAGCGGTACGGAGAGTTGGGCGGGGAGCTGGACGGGGAACTGGACAGCGCCTTCGACCGCAGCGCACTGCACCTCGCGTTCCGGGCCCGACTGCCTGCCCCTTCCGGGCCCGACGGCCCGGCCTGCCCCCGGCTCCCGGCCCCGTCCTGGCCCGGGCCCGGGCACCCCGACTCCGCCGACGGCACCCTGGCCCGCATCGTCGATCTTCTGCGCCCCTGGCTCGCCCGTGACACCTCGGGCCGGCCCCTGGTCACGACGGTGGACGGGGAGGTGGCGGGGCTGCTGGCGGCGCGTCCCGAGGGTCTGTGCCGCACTCTGGTGGTGGGACTGGGGGCACCTGCGCCCGCGTCCAGGCTGGCCACGGAGTTCGTCCGGGCCACCCAGGCCTTGCGCGCAGCGGTGGGCTCCGGGCTGGTGGGGGCGTTCACCCACGAGGAACTGGGGCTTCGGGCCACAGTCGTTGCCCTGCCGGATGTGGGCGAACAACTGGTCCGGCTCCGTCTGGCGCCGCTGGCCGAACGGGGCGAGGACGGCGTCCAGTTGGAGGAGGCCGTCGCCGCCTACCTACGGCAGGGCATGCGGCTGGAGGCCGCCGCGCGCGCCCTGTACGTCCACCCCAACACGCTGCGCAACCGGCTCCGACGCTTCGAGGAGATCACCGGAACCAGCCTGCGCGATCCGGCCGACCTGGCGGAGGTCTGGTGGGCGCTGACCCACCGCCGCATCCACGGCCCGACGAGCTGAGCCTGAGCTTGCGGCTCGTGGGTGAGCCCGGCTCGGCGCGCAACCACCGTGCAAGCATCGGGCAGCCCTCGTGCCCCCTCGTGCGCCCCTCGTGCACACGAGCGGGGCAGGCTCTCTGTGTGAGCAGAAGATTCCCCGCCGGTCATCGCGGTGATCGTCATACCGGCCCACGACGCCGTGGTGGGAGGGGTGTGGTGTGTGCGCCGTGTGCCTTGCCCGCCGTAGAGGGCCAAGGCGGCCGTGTTGACTGGCCCCTCGTAGACGGCAAAGGTAGCCGGCGGTGACTGGCTCCACAATCGTGATCCGTCGATGCAGTCGATGCAGATTCCTCGGACCGTCGAAGACGACCATGGCGTCGTCGACGGGCGCAAGAGCCGCTTTGGGCGTAGCGGCCCTGGTGCTGACCCCCGACGTGCCTGGAGTGGCAGCCTCGCCCATGGATCGCACTGCTCCACCGGTGGGCAGCGTGCACGAGTACCGGATGCCCCACCCTGGCTGGGCAGCACACGTGAGTTGGTCATCGGGCCGGACGGCAACCTATGGGTCTCCCAACAACTCGAGAACCGCTTCCTCCGCGTGACCACGACCGGCCGCGTGGTCGCAATCACCGCCTTCCCAAGCAACAGCGGACCCCGCGGCATCGACAGGGACTGGCGTGGCCATGTCTGGGTCACCGAGGAATTCACCAACGCCCTGGTGGAGCTGGACCGCACCGGCAAGCGCATCGCCCGCTACCCCCTCCCTTATCCCGGCGCCGGGCCGCACGGGCTGCGCATCGGACGCGACTGGCACACCGTGTGGTGGACGGGCAAGGAGAACGGAACCATCGGAGGTTTCGATTCCCGCACCCACACCTGGACCGTGCATCCCCTCGTCCCAGACAGCCAGCCCATCTACCTGGCGCGAGGGCCCCGCTGCGCCATGTTCTTCACTGAGCTGACAGGCAGCCGCGTCGGTCGTATTGACACCAACGGCCGCCTGCGCGAATACCCCACTCCCACCCCAGACAGCCGGCCCATCGCCATTGCTGCCGGCCGGCACGACCACATGTGGTTCACCGAGGAGGCCGGCGCCGCCTACGCCGAACTCGACCCCCTTATCGGCCAACCAACGGAATCCGTCGACGGCCGCGTAGCGATCAATCACCCGGTACGGCGCCCTGGGCCAGCAGGCAGACACAACGCCGCTGCGACAGCTTTTCCCAGCGCTCGCCACGATAGAGCGGCCCAGGGGCGGAGCAGCCCCTCCCTGCCTCCCCCATCCCTGCTTCCCTTTCTGCCGCCCTCCCCCTCTCCGTGGGTGGCTGACGGTCTGACAGGGCGCGCCGTATGCGGGGAAAACATGCGCCTCGGCGTGGCATGCGGTGATGGTTCGAGCGTTTCCACAGCGATCAGGAATCAAGAAGCACGGTCACACAGCCGCCTCTAACCTTCTGGTCATGGACCTCCCCCTTCACACGAGTTCTCTTCCACAGGACGACCCGGGTCCCTCGCTCGCCATCTACCGCGACGCCCTCGGCTTCGAAGTCCGCCGCCGACGTCGGACCGGCAGGAGGCGCTGATCAGCTTTGGCCCGGCCGGTCTGCCCGACCGGTCGATCCTTCCGGCGCCACCGGACGATGACCGCGGCATCGCAAACCTCCACGCCGCGTCCGAGAACGCGCATGCCAGTGACATCGAGGTCGCACACCAGCCGACCGAGCAGCCGTACGGAATCCGCGTCTGCGCCTTCCGCGACCCTACGGCAACCTTGTCCGCACCCGTGAACTGCGCTGAGCCGTGCGGGTATCGATGCGGCCGTGTCGGCCGACTCACGCAAACGTCGACAAACGGCAAACGACAAAAAAAGGGGGAGTTGTCTCATGTGCCTGCCCGAGTGGGGGCGTGCGCGCGTCCAAGCGCAGCGTCTGGCTGATCTGACGCGACTGCGCCGTGTCCGTGACCGGATCGATGGGCAATACGCGCAGCCGTTGAACGTGGAGGCGTTGGCCCGCGAGGTGAACATGTCCGCCGGCCACCTCAGCCGGCAATTCCGGGCCGCCTACAGCCAGTCGCCTTACGCGTACCTGATGACGCGTCGCATCGAGCGCGCGAAGACGCTGCTGCGGCGGGGCGACCTTGACGTCACCGAGGTCTGCTTCGGGGTCGGCTGCGCGTCGCTGAGCACGTTCACCACCCGCTTCACCGACCTGGTCGGCATGCCGCCCGGGGCCTTCCGTCGCCAGGCGACGAACGCGGCCCGCCATGCCGACCCTGTGGATGCAACCCATGAAGCCCGTGTAGCCCGCGTAGCCCACGATGCGACCTCTGCGATGACAGTCGAGGCGACGCCTGTCGGTATGGCGAATCAAGAGACAACACCCGTCAGGAATCGAGAAGCTCCGGCCGCCAAGCAGCCTCTAGCGTGATGGCCATCGAAACAATCACGGCTTCCACCACATCCACCATCAGCATCGCACCCACCATCTCCCTCGCATCCGCCTCGCTCACTCCTACGCCGTCCTGATTCGTCAGCTCTTGGCACTACCGCCCCGTCCCACCCCCATCGCACACCCCCCACCCTGTACGAGAGGAACCCCGCCATGCAGTCCACGAAGTCGTCCACCCAGACCTCCGACACGACCGCCGAGCAGTACAACGGATTCACCGCCGAAGAGCGGGCCGCGATGAAGGACCACGCGCAGGAGCAGAAGAAGGCGGCGGCGCGGCGCGGTGCGTCGAGGAAGGAGAAGGAGGCGGCAGCGGAGCGGGACGTGCTCGCGAAGATCGCCGAGATGTCGGAGGCCGACCGCGTCCTGGCCGAGCGGATCCACGACATCATCACCACCGCCGCTCCCACCCTCACGCCCAAGCTCTGGTACGGGATGCCCGCCTACGCGAAGGACGGCAAGGTGCTCTGCCACTTCCAAAGCGCACAGAAGTTCAAGTCGAGGTACGCCACGCTCGGCTTCAGCGACCAGGCGGCACTCGACGACGGCGCCATGTGGCCGACCGCCTACGCCCTGAAGGAGCTGACCGCAGCTGACGAACAGCGCATCAGCGAGCTCGTGAAGAGGGCGGTGGGCTGAGGCCGGCAGGGCGAGTCACCACCCGACGAGACTGGCTCGCCCGTTCCCAGCCTCTCGATCACGGCGAGGCACTCCGCCAGGCATGGAAGCGGTTGATCAGCCCGCTCCTGCGTGTTCGGTCCGGGCTCGGGTGCTGGTGAGCGCAAGCGCCCGCCATGCCCGACGGCCCTGGTTGTCGGCGAAGTAGGTCAGGTGAACGACGCCCGGAGCAAGTACGACGCCGGACACTTCGCTGACCTTGACCTTGACCTTGACCGGCGACTCCGAGCCGCCGCTCGTCACCGTGAGGATGACTCCACGTCCCACCCACGTCCGGAAGCCCCGATCTCGGTGAACTCCGGGTCCAAAAGCTCCAGGGCACGGGCTGGGGAAGCACGCACCGCGGGATCGAGAAGCTCCATCTCCCCGTCGATGGCTGCCTGCACGGCCCGCTCACTCTCAACCGTCATGCAGGAACCTTACGGATGCTGCTGCCAAGGCACAGCGAATTGATCACACGCCGCAGTGATGGCACGGCGATCCCATCAAAACGCGCGAACATCTCCCGGCGGAGTGATCACCGACTGCTGACGGAATTCATGCACAAGGGCTGCCGACAAACTTGAACGTGGCCAGTGTTGCTGGTGTGGAGCTGGATGCAGGGCCATTCGTCGAGCAGGGTGCGTTGAGGCGTTCGACCTCGCGGTTGGTCTGTGGGCGGTAGGGCCGGATGCGTTTGTGGGCGTTGCCGGCAGCGGTCAGGGCCTGGGTGAACAGCTTGGACTTGTAGCAGGAGCCGTTGTCGGTCAGAACGCGCACGACGGCCAAGTCGCGCTTGCAAAAGGCGAGTTGGGGTGCGCCGTATGGCCGATGTCGGGCACAGTTGACTGCCTGGCGACGAAGGGGGAAGTGTGGACGATCACCAGCTGGGCAGCGGCGACGAGGCCGACCCGCCAGGAGGGCCAGGGGGTGGTGCTGCACCGCCCCTGTTCCCCGCGCCTCCGGCTTACCCGCCCACCGTGGCACCGGCCGGTAGACCGGGCAGGCGGCGTCTGTACGGGAGCCTGGCGCTGGGCGCCGCGATCATCGTGACCGCCGGCCTGCTCTGGCCCAACAGCCCCGACGGCCCCGACGGCTCCAGTACGGGGACCGGCGGAACGAGCGGCGAAACCCGCACGGCTGACGCACCGGCCCGCGGCGCGGCAGCCGCCAAAGAGCTCCAGAAACTACCGGGACTGCACCTGCGGGCCGTGTACGGGCCGGGGAGCGGAAAGCCGCAGACCGAGGCCGATCTGACCGTCACCGCCGACGGGAAGGCGACCGGCACGCTGCGGATGCCCGTGACCGGGCAGGCCGCCATGGCGTGGTCGGGCAGCCAGCTCTACCTCAAGGGCGACAAGGAGTTCTGGGCGCAGCAGAACCCTCACTACGGGGGAGACGTGTCCAGTAGCGGGCACTGGGTCGCGCCGGTCAAACGCGACGGCTACTACATGCTCGACAGCTTCGGCATCAATGCCGGCTCGCTGAACCCGAAGTCGCTGGCCTCCCTGGTACGGACAGTGACCTCCGATCCCTCGGTGGTCACCGAAGACGCCGGAAGCATGCAGGGCCGCAAGGTCACGTCGTACTCCGCGGGGGGCCGGATGGTCATCCTCGCGGACGCCGCCCCTCACACGCTCTTCGCGATCGGGGCCAACCCGGCTGACGCCAGCCCGGTCCGTACGGCCGCCTGGCCGCGTACGACCGGCTCAGCGGTCCGCCTGGCGGCGTACGGCGACGGCGACGGCTACTACAACCCCTACCTGGTGGCCAAGCCCGAACCAGCCACCGACAAGGAGGTGGCCGCCGCACGCGCGGACGCGGCCGAAGCGCAGGGCACTGCGGTGCCCCCGCTGACGTCCGCCGAGAAGGTAGCGGCCTCGCAGGGGCCGGTGTTCACCACCACCTTCAACAGCCCCTACCTGTGCAGCTCCAACCCGTGCTCGTACTCGTTCACGGTCACCAACACCGGGGACGAGCCCGGCGACGCCACCTTGCACGTGGCCTTTCCCGGAACGTCCGAGCGGGTTCATCCGCTGGGCACGCTGGCTCCGGGGCAGTCCAAGGGGGTCAGCGGCATCCGGCCCAACGTGGCGGCGGGAACGGGTAAGACGGTACGGCACACCGACTACTCGTGGGTGTACTCGACCGCCGTGTACGGGCCCGACCCCAAGGTGGCGCAGCGCCTGCACGCGCGGGAGCTGGAGCCCGGTGACGTGTTCGTCGCCACCCCGCTGGAACCCCTCGCGGCGAACCTTCTGGACCTGATGACGAAGAACGCCGAGCCTGCCGACACACAGACCAATGAGAAGGCCGTCGAGGCGCTGCGCGCGGCGAATTCCCGCGGGCAGCTGCCGTTGCTGATGACCATCGCCGCCTCGGGGCGTCTGGCGAACCCGCAGGACCTGGCCGACAGCCTTTCCACCACCGACGAGATCGGCGGCGCCCGCGTGCTTCAGCAGGTCGCGCACCTGCTGAAGACCGATCCGAAAGCGCGCGTGTGGTTCGACGGCGGATACAAGGCCGGCGACGGGCAGACGTACAAGACCGACTACATCTTCACCAGCAGTCGCGACGGGCAGGAGATCCGGCGGGCCGTCCAGGTCAAGACCATCGAGGCGTGGAAGAAGCTGTGGCCGCGGATAGCCGAAGCCACCAGGCAGCTCAACGGCGAGAACAAGAAGGGAAAAGCGCAGCAGGGCAAGCGGGGCCCCGAGAAGGCCCCGCCCGGCTTCGAGCGGGTCGTGCAGATCAACTTGGAGCCGTCGGTGGGCCAGGGGTTCTTCTACGGCAAAGCCGACCTGGAACGGGTCCTGCGGCACAAGAACTACGCGCAGGCCCGGCAGAACCTGTGCATGGAGAACGGCGCGTTCGGCCTCGACCGGCTGGTCATCGTCAACTCGACCGGTACCCACGAATGGACCGACCTGAGCAAGCTCGACGTGCCCTGCCAATCACCCGGGCGTTGAACGCGATCTGCTGCGGCAGTGCCCAGCGGGCGAGTGAGCGGTGAACGAGTGCCCCACCCCTGCCACGAGGGGTGGGGCACTCGAACCTGGAAGCGGAGGACTACTGGCGAGCCGGAGGCCGGACGCCGGGAGGCGATCGACCTGACGGCGCTGCGGGCCCTGAGGGATCCGCACGGACTGGAGGCCCTCGATCTCACGGCCGAGCAGCTGCGCCACCTCCAGGACGCGAGGCAGGTCAGCCGACGCGCGAGGGACCTGGCTGCCGTACGTACTGATGACGGTTCCGAGGACACCTGTTTGTCCCGTCATTGCTCTTACTTGAACGTCGTCTGATGTGCTGTCAGGGTCGCGACGGGGGGACAGTATGGCGATCGAGTTGCCTGGCCAGGTGGTGTCGTTCCTTCAGTTCATCGGGGTGAACTGGCCAAACATCGACGAGGACAAGGTCCGCGAATTCGCGTCCCACGTGCGGGATTTCGCGCAGAAGGTGGATGACACCCACAAGGACTCCACTGCCACGGTCAAGCAGTTGCAGGACGTGTATCAGGGCGCGTCGTACGAGGCGTTGCTGGCCAAGTGGGGCCAGATGTCCGACAGTCACATGACGGAGCTGGTCAACGCCTGCCATGTGGTGGCCGATGCGTTGGACATCGCGGCAAACACGATCGTGGCGATGAAGCTGGAGGCGATCGCCGAACTGACCGTGCTGGCCATCACGTTCATCGCCGACCAGGCCGCCGCGGTCGCCACGCTCGGGATCGCGGAGGCGGCCGAAGCCCTGGTGATCGAGGCAGCCGAGAAGCTGATGGATTACCTGGTGCAGCAGCTGGAGCAGTACATCATCGGCCAGGTCATCGAGGCGGCCGTCAATCCCTTGGTGGAGACGGTGAGCAAGGCCGTCGGCGGTCTGGTCTTCCAGGCCGCCGAGTCCGCGCTCGGGGTCTCCGCCGGTGGGGCCGGGGGGCGTGCGGGGGAGAGTTTCTCCATCCATCCGGAGGCGCTGCACGCGCGCGCGGAGAAGCTGCACGAGCATGCGCGGACGGTGGCGTCGCATGCCGCGGAATTCCAGACGAAGGCTGCGGGGGCGAGCTTCGAATGAGCAATCCGATCGTCAAGGCGCTGGAACACGCCGCTGAGAAGCTGGGCAAGACCCTCGGCAAGGACGCGGGCAAAGCGGTCGAGGACCTGTACCACGGTGCGGGCACCCGGCTGAAGAAGGTCGCCGGCAATCACCATGAGAACGACAAGGGACTTTCCGACCACTTCAACGGTTTGGGCAAGGGTGGCAAGAACGACCCCAAGGGCCCCCACACCTCCCTGAATGGCGGCGGCAAGGGGGCCGGGGGTGGTCGGCCAGGGAAAAGCGATCCGTCCCTGGCCGGTCCCAGCAAGGGAGGCCAGCCTTCGAACGGCAATATCGGGTGCCACACCGCCGGCGACCCGGTGGACGTGGTCTCCGGCCAGATGATCACCAACGAAAAGGACCTTGAACTCCCCGGCCTGCTCCCCCTGGTCCTACGCCGCGCTTATGCCTCCGGCTATGCCGGTGGGCGGCTGTTCGGCCCTGGTTGGTCCTCCACCCTCGACCAGCGCGTCGAGATCGACACCAAGGGCATCCACTACGCCGGGGATGACGCCCAGATCCTGCACTACCCCTTGCCCACCCACGCGGGCGAGCACGTCTATCCCGAGGCCGGTGCCCGCTGGCCGCTGACCTGGGATCAGCAGAGCGACACCATACGTATCGAGGATCCGGACAGGGGCTGGACGCGGCACTTCGCGCCGTCCGGAACCGTCGCCGGCCCGGGCCGCACCATTCGCGCGATCACCGAACTCACCGACCGCAACGACCACCGCATCACCTTCGAACGTGACGAAACGGGAACGCCCACCGAGGTGCGCCACGCCGGCGGCTACCGCATAGCCGTCGACACGATCCATACCGCGGCCGGTCTGCGAATCGAGGGCCTGCGGCTCCTGGACGGCGCGGGCACAGGACTGGGCACCATGGTCGTCGGCTACGAGTACTACCCAGGCGGCCAACTGGCCGGGGTCGTCAATTCCTCGGGGCTTCCTTACGAGTACGAGTACGACGACGCGGACCGGATCACCACCTGCACCGACCGTAACGGCAGGTGCTACTCCTACGTCTACGACGAAGAGGGCCGGGTCGTCCGAGGGAACGGGGAAGGGGGACACCTCTCGGCCCGCTTCCGCTACGACACGGCAGGGCGGATCACGACGGTCACCGACAGCCTCGGACACGCAACCGAATACCACTACGACGAACAGCAGCACGTGACCAAGACCGTCGATCCGCTCGGCAACACGACGCGGACCGACTACGACGAGGCCGGCCGGGTCATCGCCCGCACCGATGAGCTCAACAGAACCACCCGCTTCGACCTCGACGCGCACGGCAACCCCATCCGCATCACCGAGCCCGACGGCAGCGCCATCGAGCTCGACTACACCGAACTCCGTCAGCTGACCGCAGTACGGCGCGGCGACACCGTCCTGGCTACGTTCGCGTATGACACTCGCGGCAACGTCCTGACCACAACCGACGCGTCCGGCGCCCGGACCTCACGGCAGTACGACGACCAAGGACGTTTGGTCTCGGTCACCGACCCCCTCGGTCAGACGCGACACACGACGACCAACTCGGCCGGGCTCATCACCGCGATCACCGACGCCGCGGGCCAGACCGTCCAGGCCACCTACGACGCCTTCGGCCGCGTCATCGCTGCCACCAACTCACTTGGCTTCACCAACCGTTTCGAGTACCGCACCGAAGGCGAGATCACCCGGCGCGTCCATCCCGACGGCGCGGTCGAGACATGGGTCCACGACCCTGAAGGCTTCGTCGTCGAGCACCGAGATCGAGCCGGAGCGGTGACTCGATTCGATATCGGCCCCTTCGGAAAACTGGCCGGCAAGACCCTGCCCGACGGAGAAGTACAACGCTTCACCTACGACACCGAGCTGCAGCTGCTCGCAGTCACCATGAACGGTGCATCCTGGCAATACCGCTACGACGAAGCCGGGCACCTGGTCGGCGAGACGGACTTCAACAACCGCAGCTTCACCTATCGGCTCGACGGCGCCGACCAGCTGCTGGAAACCATCGATGCCGCCGGCCGCACCACTGCCTGCACCTACGACCTACTCGGCCGGCTGACCGAGCACGCCAACCACGACGGCACCGCCACCGCACTGACCTACGACGACGCTGGCCTCCTCAAGCGGGTGGCCGGTCGCGGCAGCGTCCTGGAGTACAGCCACGACGTCACCGGGCGCATTCTGAGCGAAACCGTCGACGGGCGTACGACTTCCTACACCTACGACGCCCTGGGCCGCCGCACCAGCCGCACGACTCCCACCGGACTGGTCTCGACGTGGACCTACGACGCCAACAACCAACCGACCAGCCTCACCAACCTGTTCGGTCAGCTGGCCTTCGCCTACGACGCGGGCGGCCGGGAGACCTCCCGCCACTTCGGCGGGGCAGTGGTGACACAGTCCTGGGACGCCTGCGACCGGCTGGCCACCCAGGCGATCTGGGCCCGTGACCTGACCGGGGGAGACGGTGAGGGCGCGTACACCAACACCCAGGAACGTACCTACGGCTACCGCGCGGACGGCATGCCGACCCTCGTCACCGACCGCCTGCGCGGCCGACGGAACTTCGAACTGACCCCGGCAGGACGCATCACACGCGTCAGCGCCGAGTCCTGGAACGAGAGTTACGCCTACGACCCCCTCGGCAACATCACCCACGCCCACGACACTCGCATGCCGGACAACGCCTCCACCGGCGACCGCGCCTACAGCGGCACGCTCCTGCGCTCCGCGGGCCGCACCTCCTACGCCTACGACGACCGGGGCCGCCTCGTCCGCATGCTGGTGCGCACCCTCTCCGGTCAGCGCCGGGAATGGCGGTACACCTGGAACGCCGAGGACCAGCTCGTCCGCGTCGATACCCCTCGCCGCGGATCGTGGACGTACACCTACGACCCGCTGGGCCGTCGGCTCAGCAAACAGCGACTGGGCGAGCGGGACGGAGTGCCGTCAGTAGGGGAGGAAACCGTCTTCGTCTGGGACGGCACACAACTGATCGAGCAGTACAGCGTGCTGGCCGACGGCAGCTGCCGCACTCTGACCTGGGACTGGGAGCCGGGCACCTGGACACCGCTGTCCCAGACCGAGCGCACCTGGCGCCCGGACCGGACAATGGACCAGAGCCTGATCGATGAGCGTTTCTACGCGATCGTCACCGACCTGTCCGACACTCCCAGCGAACTGGTCACCCCCGACGGCCGAATCGCCTGGTCCAGCCACACCGACACGTGGGGAGAAGCGATTCGAGGAACGGGCCGCAGGAAGCGTGTCTGTCCGCTGGGACGGCCCGGCCAGTACCACGATGACGAGTCGGATCTCGAGTACAACTACTTCCGCTATTACGACCCCGCCACCGGCCGGTACCTCAGCTCCGACCCGCTAGGCCTGGACGGCGGTCCCAATCCGCACTCATACGTGCCCAACCCCTTTTTCTGGATCGACCCATGGGGCCTGGCCAAACGCCAACCCCAGGGATGGGGCGGTTCCCACTACAGCCTCAGGCCCAGCAACTGGACGGACGGCAGTGACACCAACAGCTACGAGCGCAACCACGTGCCGGCGAGGGCTGCGTACGTGGGGATCGGAGGGACTCAGCTGGGCTACGGAGCCGGGCCCGCGATTCGGATGGAGTACGACGACCACCGCAACTTCATCAGCACCGGTTCCGGCCGGGCATCCGACCAGTGGCGCGCAGACCAGCGAGCACTCATTGCCCAAGGAAAATTCGACGAAGCCATGAAGAAGGACATCGACGAGATCCGACGCGTGCACGGCACGAAGTACGACGCCGCGATCAAGGAAATGGTCGACCACTTGCCGCACAACAAGGGCTTCCAGAAGTACCTGTCGGACAACGGCTGGAAGATCCGAACCTGTCTCCTAAAATGAGCCGCATGGACTTCGAACTGGACCCCCCGAACGGCATCACCGGTTTCCCCCTCGGGACAGCCGCCGACACCGTACGCGCAGCTGCCGCGGAACTGGGTGAGGTCAAGGTGCAGGACGACGGGTCCGCCGACCCGGTTCACTACATGAAGGTGCTTGCCCTGCATCCGCAGTTCGAGATCGTCTTCCACATCGAAGACGGGAAGACCCTCACGGCAGCGGAGATGTGGATCCCGCGCCCCGGCCCCGAAGAGATCACCGTGCGTCTCCGTGGAATCGATGTCTTCCGAACTCCCGCCCGCGAACTCCTGAAGCAGTTGGAGGGGATGGGCCTGACCGTGCTGGACGAAACTCTCTACGCCTTCGTGCCGCGACTCTCCATGGGCTTTACCCGTGTAGCCGGTCATGACGTCCCGCTCGACACCGACGGCGAGCCGCTCTACTTCCAGGCCGTCTTGACCGGACCTCACGACTACTACGACTACAAGCTCCCGTAGGTCAGCCCGGATCGGCTCCCCGAATGTTCAGTTGACGGGCTCACCCGTCGCCACTTGTGTCGTCGGACATAGGCATGTCGGCGCACATTCCGCTACTGGCGGCGGAGCGCCGGGCCAGCGCAGACATCAAGGACTGGCCATGTGGACCAGACGGCGCCGTCCGGCGCCAGTCAGCACCTGGTACGCGTGGGGAACCAGGGCCACCTCCCGCAACGTGTGTACATGACCGACCAGTAGGGCTTTGTCAGGCGGTGTCGTAGGTCTGCTATGGCACGGTCTGCTGGCAGGTGGGGCAGGTGCCGGTTGAGGGGACGGCCTTCCGCACCGCGCTGCGGGCGGTACTCGGATGACGTCAGGGGCAGCCGACTCGCCGAAGTGCAACACCTACGCCCGCGCGACGAACTTGACCGGATGCGCCCTTCAAGCGCGACGCGAGACAGACACCCGCGAGCGCAGGGGCCTCCGCGCTGTTGAACTCCGAGCTGCCGTAGCCGGGGATACTCAAGTGCTTGAGGCGGCTATGAACGTCGTCACCCTCGACACTGACTCTGCCGGCGAGGCTGTGCTGCTGTCTCCGAGCGTCAAGGATCGGCGGACCTACCACCTGGGTCAGATCTCGGACACGCCGCTGCCTGGCGAGAAGACGCCGGGCGCAGCGGCAGAAGACGGGTGAAACAGGCGTGATGAGATCACCCGAGTCCTCGACACCGTGCTTGGGCCCGCCAATGGTGGCCCCAACACGGTGAGCAACATCCGGCTACACGGTCCCCGACATGGACGTCGGGAAGTGGCCGGCCAAGCAGCGCAAGCTCGACGTCTGACAGGCCCTGTGCAAGCAGGACTTTCGCCTGGCCCTCTTAGTCGGCCACCAGCTCGCGCTGCGCAACGTGCCGCCAAGGCCGTTCCTTGAGTTCGAGGACGCCGTCACCGCGTGCCTGGCATCCGACCCCGCCGACCGGCCCACCGCAAAGGAGCTGACCGCCACATGGTGACCCCCCTGCACCCCCTGCTCCCTGGGCCCCGACGACGCACCAGCCCTCACCCGCATCTACAGCGGCGCCTCCGTCCGGCACACCACAGGCCAGGCCCTCACCCTCGCCCAGGCACAGCACAAGGTCCACACGGCCCGCGCCAGAGCCGCCGAGGCTGCTCCACTGGTCCCCAAGGCCGGACTCGGAGTCACGCGAAGGGCCCCGTACGAAACCGGGAGGCCCGGGTTCACGTGCGGGGCCGCTCACGGGGTGTGGGCCGTCAGACTCCGATCAGGGTGTACGTACCCGTACCGTCCTGCCTTCCGCTGGAGTACTGGCGTATGAACTCCCCGTCCGCGTACCGGTCGTGGCCCATCATGGAGCCGGTGTACTTGTTCTGCACACCGATCTTCGAGCTGCCGGGTACGTCGCGGTAGATGTAGAACCGTTGGAGGTCGTCCTCCGTGCAGGGGGCCGTCTGCACGACCGCCTGTTCGGTGGCCGCGTTCTCCGCGGCGATGGTCGCGCACCCGCCGTTGCCCCAGTTCCACAGGGACGCCTCAAGGACCCCGTTGTTCTCCGTCACGTTGCACAGGCGCCAGTTGTCCAGGTGGGCGCTGAAGATCGTCGAGGGCCGCAGACGGACACCGTCGGCTGCCAAGAGCGGCGCGCCCCAGGACAGGGGTTTGTCAGGCACGGCGATCTTGTAGGCGCCGGGCTCGCAGTTGAGATCGGCCCGCGCGATCTGCCCGGTGGCCTTGTGCTGTTCGGCGGACGTGCCGCCGGTGGGAGCCGGGGGCTGTGCGAGGCGGTCCCGCTTCTGCTTCGCCGTCGGCGCCACCGCACCCGCCGGGTGCTTGGCCTTCGCGGTGGCCGAGCCGCAGTCGAGGAGTTCTTGCGCCTTGGCCATGATGCTTCCTGCGGGCACCTTGTCCTGGCAGCGCACCGCGCCTTCCTCAAGGGTGGTGTAGGTGGTGAAGCTGCCGCTGCCGGGCCCCTGGATCCACTTCAACGCCCAGCTGCCATCGCCCTGTTGGACGCGGTTGCAGTTGAGGCCCCCGTACGTACCGGTGACCTTCTTGGTGCCCTTGTAGACGCCGTAGTAGCCGGGCTGGTTGAAGTTCCACGTGACCGTACTCGACGCGCTGCTGGTGGAGGAGTAGTTGACCTGTACGTTCAGGCCCAGCGTCGCGCCGACGGTGCCGAGGGTCTCGACGGCGAAACTGCCCTGGACGTTGCCGTTGAGGCCGACGGACACCGAGATGGTGGTCTGGGTGCTGGTGGTGACGCTCTGGTTGCCGGTCGTGCCCTCGGTGACGTACCAGCCCTTGAAGTGGGTGATCGTCGGAGACACTTCGCTGGTCTTGATGTACGGGTGGCGTGTACCGAGGTCGGCCGCCGTACAGGTGCCGCCGGGCGCGGGCGTCTGCGCCGTCGTGGTGGTGGGCGTTGCAGCAGCCGGGGAGACGGCAAGACTCATGGTGGCGACCGCCGTAGCGGTCACCGCCATGAGTGATCTGCCGACGCGACTAACAGGTCCTATAGGGCGCATCGTTGTCTATTTCCCCCTCTTCGTATATGTGTCCTGTCGGGGGGTGAATGTAGCGGCCACAGGGTTGGTGGCGTGAGACCCGAACCGGCCACGAACGATCATGAGGGGCCGATTCCGCCCCTGGCGCAGACCGTTGCCGCGCCGGTTCGATCCTCGGTGAACGCGTACGCCACCGGACAGGGGGAGGCACCCTTTGAAACGCGCCAGACACCTGCTCGCGGCACTGGCCGCACTCGCCCTGACCGCAGCCTCCTCGCCCTGGGCACCTCACCGGCCGCCGCCGCACCGTCGACGGCCGGCCGGGCGGCTTCCAAGGGCCACGGCACGTGCACGGCCACCGCCCCCGGCTCCGGGCCCGCACGCCACGGCGCGGCGTGGACCTGCACCCAACAGGGCCCCATTTCCGCCCAGGACCTGGCCCGCATCCGCGCCCACGTCACGGCCGCCCCTCGGGACGGCACGGGGCCCTGTGCGCCTCCTCCGAACCGGTGGATGTCGTCTCCACCCGTCACGCGTACTGCGTGCGGCACAACATCGTGTACGCGCTCGTCAGCCCCGACGGCCAGGTGATCGGCACCGCCGATCTCACGGGCGTGGCCGCGTCCGAGCCGAGCCCCACAAGTACGCGGTGACAGGAGAGCATCTCCGTCCTCGCCGGCGCGATGTCACCCACCATTCCCGCGATGAAAGTGTCCCTTCGATCGGACTGCACCCAGTGCATCGCGGGCCCGCCCGCCTGGGGTGGCGGGTACATCGAGCTGCCCCACGGCGAGGAGGACCACACCGGGACGCTGTCCTACGACTCCCCCGTCCGGTCGGCGGCCTCAGTCAGCGCACACAGATCTCCTACCAGTCCGAGGTGGTGAGCACCGGAGCGAACCCCGTCACCAGCCCGCAGAACTGGGCGGGTCCCTCGCTGCGCTGTGACGGACAGGTCGGCCTGTACCCCGGCGGCATCGTCACGGGGCGCCTGGCCCAGGTGACCATCAGCAAGTCCCTCTACGGGGTCGCCGCGGTGGCCTACGAGTGGGCGCAGAACCACCTGACCAACGGCAGGCTCGGCACCGAGAAGAAGCCGCTCACGCGTGACGCCGACGACAAGAGGCGCTACTACAGCTGCGAGGCTCCCCCGAGGCCCTTCGTGGAGGACCCCAGTGTCCGGGACGATTCCTGTGACGAGTTCCCCTTCGCCAAATCCCGCGAGGGCGGCACGATCGGTTCCATGTGCAGGGAGATCATCCCCCGCAACGTGGGCGGTGTGTGGAGCGTTACGGTCGTACGCGACGAGCCGGTGGCACCCTGCAATGCCGCGCGGGGTCCGTCCTTGGCGACGTGGGCCAGGCGGGTCACGTCACGGGTCACGGGCCAGCAGCTCCTGGCTGATCGGGTGGTTCAGAATTCGGTGATCTCGTTAGGTGGATGTTTCGGTTTCTCCTTCTCAGCGCAGTTGCTCGGCCAGTCCGACGATGATGCCCTCCGGGCCGCGGAGGTAGCAGAGCAGGTAGCTGTTCTCGAACCGGGCGATCTCGCCGACGAGTTCGGCGCCGTGAGGTCGCAGGCGGGCAACGGTGTCCTTGATGTCGTCGACGGCGAACATGACGCGGTGCGTGCCCACAATGTTGTGCGGCCGGTTGCGCGGCCCAGTGCTGATTACCTCGGGACTGCGGTACTTCGCCAGCTCGATCCGGCTGTGGCCGTCCGGGGTCCGGACCATCGCGATGTCACAGCGGACGCCGTCGAGTCCGGTGCACTGGTCGGCGAAGAGGCCCTCGACCTCGGCCCTGCCTTCCAGCTCCATACCGAGTTCCACGAAGAACGCGATGGCGGCATCGATGTCCTCGACGACGATGCCGACGTTGTCCATGCGCTGAATCGCCATGCTGGTTTCTCCTTCTTCTTCGTGCGGCCGGTGGTGGCCGCTGATGTCCCTGGGACGGAGCCGGTGGCACGTTCTCGACATCGGCAGATCGCCGAACTCCGAAAAATCTGGATCGGCCTCAGCACCGCTGCAGCAGATGGGCGAGCCCGGCGTCACCACGGAGGGTGAGTGCGGTGCAGGTGGCCGCTCTCACGAAGATGATCAGCCGCAGCGTGCCGTCCCGCTTTTCGCGCTTCCTCGACGATTCGCAGTGTGCGCGCTTGAGCATTGCGCCTCCCCAATTGGTTCACGCTGCCGGGTCGCGTCGGTGCCTGATGTCTCATGAGGCATCAGGAAATCTGGAGGAGGATGGCTTACGCACGATCATCCTCGCCGGCGCTGGCCAGGCGATGCTGTCGTCTCGCCGCAGTGCGGATCTTACGGCCGCCTTTCCGGAGATTGCCGCAGCGGGCTCTGAGGTGGGGGAGGAGCCCGTGGTCCTGGATGGCGAGCCGGTGCTGCTCGGGGAAGGCCGGCTCGACTTCGGCGCTGCAGCGTCGCGTGCGCCCTGCCGGGCCGCAACGCCGTGCAGGTCAGCTGGCCGCGGCCGTGCGGTCGTGCGGCTGGGCAGCGCCGGGCCGCACGACCGCACGACATGGGGCCGAAGAGCTGGCTACGACTGCTGGGCAAGCGAGCCGCTGCCGGGTCCCGTACACCGGAAAGCGCATCCAGCCGGCGGCCCTGGCTCATCGACGACCCGCCGCTCACCGAACTGTCGCTGCGTCCCAACTCCTACATGGCGATCACGCGGACTTCCCTCATCAAAGGATGGTCGGGTCCTTGAGAGCTCGGGCGCCTCACCGACTCGTCGCCGCTTGGCGAACTGACGCCTTCCGCCCGGAGCTCAGAGATTCCTACAAGGATGGAAAGCGGTAGGCCATGGTGGATCGCTGATGGCGGGTGTTCGGCTCATTCCTTGAAGGCGGCCTCGACCTGTGCGGTGTCCTCGGCGCTGCGGTGGTATGTGATCTTGCCATTGCGGAAAGTGAACTGGTGATGCAGGTTCATTGCCACCATCTTGCCTGTGGCGCGGTTGTGCGCACGCATGCGTACCACGGTCAGCACATCGGAGTCGCTCACCGCGAACGTGACGGGGGTGAACTCCTCCACCTCCATGGTCGAGTCGAATTGCTCGAAGAATGAGGCCACTTCGTCCTTGCCGTGACGCACTCCGTACCAAGGCGCTGCGATCGAACTGGTTTCCGTAGCCCAGTCGATGTCCTCGCTCAGAGTATCCAGGATGGCGGGCACGTCACCCTGTTCGAAGGCCGTGTAGATCGACCGGATGGTTCCGACATTGTTGTCCGCGCCCATGGCGTGCCCTTCCACCTGGAAGATCCAGTACGTCGCCCACCGTACGGATGCGGCCTGGCCGGGGGATCTGGCTACGTGACAGAAATTCACGTGGCTCACCCGTTCGGACGCTCATCCCTGCGATCGGTGGCACCACCTGCCATCCGCGGGGAGAAGCGTGGACCAGACCGCTTCGTCGGGCAGGGTCACCCCTCCCTGTTGGTGGCTGCCCACTCGCCGCTGTTCGAGGACCACGCGGGTCGGTACCGGCCTTGTGCTTCTGGTCGAGGCCAGAAGCACAGGGCCAAGAGGCTCCTTCCAGGTGGGCGGTCACCGTTTTCGTGAACGCCTGGACGCCCGCCTACGAGGGCAGGGGCCGGCCACATCAGAAGCGGACCAGCTCCAGGGTGCATGGCGGCGCGGCGGGGCAGGGGTCACCGAGCGCGGCGCTACCGTCGTGCGGGTGACGGGAATCAATGCCGACCAGCGGTGGTCCGAGTCCATGCCGGCGGCCTATGAGCGGTATCTCGTGCCGGTGGTCTTCCGGCCTTTTGCCGAGGATCTGGCCACCAAGGCGGCGGCACTCCACCCGCGGCGTATCCTCGAACTGGCTGCGGGGACAGGTGTGTTGACATCCAAGCTGCTTGCGACGGCGCCGTCGGCCGAAGTGACGGCTACCGACCTGAACGAGGCCATGGTCGCTTTCGGGTCGGCCCGGGCGCCGGGCGCGGTGTGGCGGCAGGCTGATGCGCAGCGGCTGCCGTTCCCGGACGGAGGCTTCGACCTAGTGGTCTGCCAGTTCGGCGTGATGTTCTTTTCCGGCCGGGTCGCGGCCTTCACCGAGGTCCGGCGGGTATTGGCCTCGGGCGGCCGGTTCTTGTTCAACACGTGGGGCCCGCTCGGGACACACGCCCTCGAAGTCGCGCTGCAGGCAGGGCTGGAGCGGGCTTTTCCGGTCGACCCACCGCGGTTCTTCCCGACGGTTGCACATGGCTACGCCGATCCCGCTGTCGTGGTCGCTGATCTGGTGGCCGCCGGGTTCGTTGTCGAGAAGGAGCAGGAGCTGACGCTTCAGGGCCGGGCCGCGTCGACCGCCGACCTTGTCACCGGGTATCTCACCGGGACACCGGTGCGCGCAGCTCTTGAGGAGCGTGGCGACGAACCAGCTGTCCGGGCAACCGTCATCGAGGAGATGACGGCCCGGCTGGGGGAGGGGCCGGTGAGCGCCCCGATGACGGCGTACGTCTTCCGCGCTGCGACCCAATGATCCGTTTGCCGGTCCTCGGCGCCGTACGCCAGCACCAGCAGCCTCTCGGCCACCTGTGCACAAGGGCTTGAGTGCTGAGATGCCCACGAGGGCGTCACATCAAGAACCGCTTGCGCAACAGACCCTGGTCCAGCACTCCTGACCCTGTCGTCTGGGTCGCGATCCCCTCACGATCAGCCGCCTGGCCTGGGACGGCGCCACCAACTGGCCGATATCTGCCGCCGGGCCTGCGTCGGCCCGCGCTGAGAGCGACTGCGCCCACGCGAGGGCGTCATGGCTGAGCATGTCGAGGACCTGAATCTGCGCCGGATCGTGGAGCGGGCCAACGCGGCGTGAATCGAGACCATCCGCGAACGAGGCGAACACCAGCCAGTACGGTCGGGAGGGGATGCCGGCGGAGGGTCGGCGGAGTGTCAGGTGAGGATGAGTGGGCGCAGGGTGCGCTGGGCGATGCGCAGGCCGTCTTTGACTTTCTGCTCATCGCCGCTCCAGACCGGGTCGTCGTGTTCGACGGAGAGAACGCCGGTGAAGCCGCCCTCGTAGAGGGTGTCGACGATGCGTCGCCAGTCGATGTGGCCCAGGCCGGGGAGGCGGTGCCGCCACCAGCTGTTGCCCCACGGGTCGTCCCACTCGATGCTGTCGGCGATGCGTCGCGGGTCGATGTCGCTGAGTCCGGGGATACGGTGCGGCCACAAGCTATTGTCCCAGGGGGTGTCGCGCTCGATGCTCTTGCCGAAGACGCCGTGGCGGTTGCGGCGGACCGGGTCGAGCTGGGTGTCCTTGGCCTGCGCGTGCGGGATGCAGTCGACGTACGGGCGGAGCGCTGCGACGGGGTCGATACCCTGCCAGATGAGGTGCGAGGGGTCGAAGTTCAGGTAGAGGCCAAGCGAGAACATCCATTCCCACAGCTCGGGGGAGTAGGCGAGATTGCCCGGGTAGCCGTCCGGGTGCCACTCCTCCATCAGACAGTTGCCAATGATGATCTTGACGCCGCGTTGGCCGGCGTAGTCCACGAGCGGCGGCAGCACCTTCTCCGCCAGAGCGATGTTCTCCCTGACCGAGCGGCCGGGATCGCGGCCGACGAAGGTGCCGACGTACGGGACGCCGAGCAGTGACGCGGCATCGATGGCGTGGCGCATGTGGGCGGTATCTCGTCGCGGTGGTACTCGTCAGGGTGCAGGTTGTTCTCGTAGTACGCGAAGGCCGACAGTTCGAGGCCATGCCGGTCGAAGAGCGCACGCACGCGGTCGGCGTCAGCCTCGCCGAAGCGCGCCACATCGAGGTGGGTGGCCTCGAAGTCGCGGGAGCCGGTGAGGGGCCAGGTGCCCACCTCCAGCGCCTGGTAGTCGTGTTCAGCGGCCCAGGCGGCGATCTCGTCGAGCGGCAGGCCGGGCAGGCATGCGGTGTGGAAACCGAGTTTCATCTGGTCAGTTCACCTTTTTGAGGATCGGCTGCGGGCAGCGGCGAGCACCGCGTCGGTGAGTGCTGCGGCACGAGCGCGTCGTTGCTCGTGAGATACGTAGGGGCCGTAATCGCCGCGCACGGCAGTCACGGGGTGGACGGTGGCGTCGCAGGGCAGTGCTCGGTGGGTTCCGACGGCCAGGGTTTCCGGGTTCGCCGCTGAGCAGGGACGCCGGGAGGGGCTCCAACCAGTCGTTGGGGTCCTTCCAACGGCCGTCACCATGGAGTCGGTGAAGTGCCCTACAGGGACCGGTTTTTCGTGGGAGGGGCGCCGGACTCCGTTGATGGGAATCCGGCGCCTGAATCCTCTTAATGGAGTTTGGCTGGGTTTCGCAAACCGAGCACCCAGGTCATAGGCCCGTCAGCCCGTCGGCTCGCCTGGCGACCGCTTACGGTTGCGGAGCCGTACTGCGATGGCGCCGCCGGCAAGTGCGACTGCCACCACTCCCGAGCCGAATTGCAGGGGAGCCGAGGAGGAAGAGGACGGCGTGGACGCCGGACCGAATCCGCCGGCCAGTCCCTTGCGGTCATACGCGGATCCCGGCAGCTTGTCCGCGTAGCGGTCGTGTACCAGCTTCTGGTAGGCGGCGAGCGTCACCGCCCGCTTGCCTCCCAGCCCGGAGGACGCTTCCCGGTTGAGCGGTTCGACGATGTCGTTCTTCAGGCGGTACCAGGCGTGGATCTGCGGCTCGTTGAAGACCTTCGAGCGGCCCGTGGCCTGTTTGCCGTAGGTGACGTCGCTGTCGCCGTCGCGCACACCCGACAGGTGCCAACTTCCGCCGGCAGCACCGCCCTTGGCCGGGGCGGAGAGCAGAACCGTGGCCTTATGCCCGTTGGCGTCGTTCGCCCGGGAGGCCAGGTACGACAGGCGTGCCACGTTGCTCGCGGTGGGCTTCGCCTTCCCGGTGACGAACTCGGGTGCGAGCTCGTACAGCGCGACCGGGTCCTTCAAACTCAACGCCTGCTGGTCGTCAGGTGCCCCAGGCGTCATCGGCGCCCCCGCCCCCGAGCCGCCGTCGGCCCCGGCGGCCGCCGTTGTGCCGAGGAATCGGGAGACGGTGGCGTGCACTTGCCGGGAATGGAGCACCTGCCGTGCGCCCTCATAGTTGGGAATGCCGCTCGGGCTATCAGCCGCCTGAGCCTGGCCGCATAAGGCGGTGGAGAGCAGGGTCGCCACCGCGCCGAGGGAAAGGGCGAGACGAGTAGCACTTCGTCGGAGATAAATCGTCTTGCTGCGCATTGCTGCCCGCCTTACTTGTGTATCCCGATGCGGGAATGGGTCCATTGGAACGTCGAGTTGTTGACGTAGTCGCTGTAATTCCACCAGGTGTAGGTCTGCGTGGTCTGCCAAGGGTCACCGACCGCGATCATTTGGGATGACGGGTCATAGCCGTAAATGACGTTCATGTGGCCGCCGCCGGAATTCCATCCGATACGCACGGCGAAGGGGCGTTTGCCGTCGATCTCCTTGCCCACCTCTGAGAAGGAGGCATTGCGGTCGAGGCCGTATCCCGTGTTGCCCAGGCCGATGTTGGCCAGGCCGTTGGCCACGTCGTCGAGCGTGGCGGGCTGGTTGTCGCAGCTGAGGTAGCTGTTCCTGGCCGCAAGCCGGCAGAAGTCCTGCTGGCTGTACTGGTTGTAACCCCAGTACTTGGCGATGGTCAGACCGCTGGCATCCCAGCACCACTGGTCCTGAACCTGCTTCTGCATGTCTATGGTGAGGGCCGTGCGCCGGCTGGACTTGGGGCGCCGGGACGAGCAGACCGGCAGGTTGTCGGTGTTTCCTTTGATGAACGCATTTGCTATGTAGAAGGATCCGGAGTCCGACCAGATCCAGCGAGGATCGTTCTCCACGGCCTCGCCCTGGACGCGGCAGGACATCGAGATCTTGCTGCCGACTGTGGCCTGGCCGATGATGCGGGCGGAAAGGCTGGACGAGGACCGTTCGTTGATGCTGCGGTAGCTGCCCTGGCCGCCCGTCACGGTGCCGGTTACGGAACCGGCCTTGGCTTTGCCACCGCTAAGCAGAAACCCGGCCGTGATCGCGGACAACGCGATCACCGTTAATGTTCTCCACAGAATTTTGAAGCGAGGAAGACGCATAGCGGGACTCTTTCGAGGTGTGGGGGAATGTGTTGCCCAGGCCAGGGGGAGGTCGGTAGGTGCTGGCGCACGCCGAGTCCTCACCGGCGCAGCCCGTACGGAACGGGCCGGTGCGCGTTTCGCGAAGTGCGGTCTGGACCTACCTGTCGGGACTTTTGCCTGTGCGCTCAGTTACCGATTAATTTCGCTGCGCATAGTCGATGCTGCGCATGTACATGAGCAGCAGCGAACGTCGGCGGCACCTCCCTGGCCGTCGCACTCGGAATGCGCAGGAGAATTAGTACAGCATCTTCACGGGCCGTTCAAATAACGCGACGTCAACTCCGTTGATCTACCGGTAAGTAGCGGGGAAAAATCGCCGGTGCGCATAGGTTGCAAGGGCCTGCGGCGGCCCAACGTATTGCAGGAGCCTGGACGCGTTTGCGTAATTTGCGACGTCGCGGCGCGTATGACGGCTCGATACTGACAGTCATCAGCCGGTTGTCTGCTTCTCGACGGACTGCCGCGGCTGCTGACCTCCGACAGCATGCTCGGAATCGAGATTCGGTCCGCCAACTGTGCAGTAATAAGAACTCTCCGTATAAACAAGGTAGTTGGCCCGTCCACGGCAAACCACCTATTACGATGAGCGCCAACCACTCGCCCACCAGGCGTTGTTCACCGTCAAGGAGAAGGGCTGCCCATGGGCAAGCACGCAGCGAAGGCGTCACAGTCATTTACGCGCCCGGGCCGCCGGCACCACAGGGACACTGGCCGTCGTTCCGGGTGCCGGGGTCGCACCGGCCGTCGCCGCCGAAAGGAGCACCGACCGACCCATGAACACGGCGGCATCCTTGGATGCGGCGCAAGCCCCGGGCCAACTGACGCTGCCCGCCCCGACCGGGCGCCACCGCGTCGGCACGGTCGGCCTCCACCTGCGACTCATCACGCATGGATCCGTGGGTGCCCGGACAGCAACGCGAGTTGATGGTCTCGCTCGGGTACCCGGCCACGTACACCAGTCACTGTCCCGCCGCTCTCCCCTCGAACAGCCAGCAAGTGCTGCCGGGCGGGGTGACCCTGCCCCCCACTGCCGGCCACACCGGTGCCCCGGTCGACCACCGGGCCGGCAAACGGCCGGTGCTGCTGTACTCGCCCGGGCTGCACGGGAGCCGGGGCCAGGGAACTGCACTTGTTCAGGACCCGGCCAGCCGCGGCTACTTGGTCGTCACCATCGACCACACCCACGACTCCAGCGATGTGGTGTTCCCCGACGGGCGGCATGAGGTGAACACCATGCCGCCCGGTCCCACTCGTCCCACACCATCGCCATCCAGGCGGCGGACACCCACTTCATCATCAACCAGCTGACCGAGATCGCCCGCGGCCACAACCGGACGTGGAAGACAAGCAGCTCCCCCACGGTCCGACCCGAGCCATGAGCACGAAACGCATCGGCATGTTCGGCGCTTTCCTCGGTGGAGGAGCGGTGCCCGCGGCCATGCACGCGGGCTCCAGAAGCGACGCCGCTGCCAACCTGGACGGCCAGCTCTTCGGATCGGAGATCACCCAGCCGCTCAACCGCCCGGATGTCGCTCATCCTGGACGCCCTGGGTGGCGCGGTGGCCGATCTCGGTGTGCAGCAGTCCGCTTTTCCGCACCGTTCCGCGTTTGCCACGGCACAGATCTATGCGACTGCCACGGCTGCGTCCGAAGACGAGGTGACGCGCAGCGTCGGCGAGGTCGTGGCGGGTCTGGCGGATCTCGGTATCGACGGGGGGTATGTGAACTACATCGACCCGGCACTGCCTGACTGGGCGACGTGCTACTACGGTCCGAACCTGCCGCGTCTGCGTTCCGTCGCACACGACTACGACCCGGACCGGGTGTTCGACTTCGCGCAGAGTCTGTTGAGGGCCTGATTGGGCGGGATTCTCTGGGACCCGCTGGTCGATCGGAACGACAGCCTGGTCGGGGGCCGTCTCGGGGATTCCGAGCAGCCGGACGAGCACGGTCCGCGCCTCGGACGCATTCCTTCGCTCCGGGGCCGAGTACGTTAGAGAAGCGCGAGGTACTCCTCGAAAAATGCGCGGAGTCGGTCGGGGTCGACCCATCCATGGCCGGCCCTCGCGGGCCGGGTCCGCGCCTTCCACCCCGCAGCGCGGTGATCAGCCGACCGAAATGACGCCGGCTCAGCCCAGTCAACGGGGCTTCCCAGGACGGTCCCGAAGCCGTGATCGGACCAGCCACCGCGAGATCATCTACTCGGGGCCTTCCTGAGATCCAATCCTGAGCGCATGCTACGGAACCATGAGCAGCCGGAGTGCGACTGCGACGCGATGAGGGGGCACGGTGGCCAAGGTCAGTATCAGTCTCGACGCCGAACTCGTGGTGGAAGTGATGGTCCTGGCGGGGATCGGCTCGCCCCAGGACGCGATCGAGGCGATCGTGCGGGACTACATCGCCCGTGGCCATCGCACGGAGGCCCGCACCGAGCTCACGGGCCAAGGTCTGCGCGATCTCGACGTCAAGCCGCAGGAGCCGCAAGGCTGAGCCTCCTGCCGCGTGCTGCCGCTCAAACCGTCAGGCGACGCATCCAAGAGTCCGCCGGCACAGACGGCGAACGGCAGTTACGGGACTTACCGGCTGGGGTCGGCAGCGTAATGGGCGGGTGGTCGTGGAGGCGGTCGGTTCGCCGCCGCGACTACGTTTGCCTGGGGGAGAAGTTCCCTCAGCTTCGGCTGCTGGGCTTGGAACGTGGGGAGGAGTGCGGTCCGCTGCTCGGGGGAGAGGTGGGGGAGGGGCCGGCCCATGAGTGAGCCTGCAGGTGCTGAGCCAGTCGATGAGTCCGGGGTCGGCGGTCGATGCCTTGAACCGCTCCTTGAAGTCGCCGAAGAACTGTAGCCAGTCCAGGGCGGAGTCGGGGTGCGGCGCGGGTGGGCACACGGCGCGGGTGGGCACTCGGGAGCGTCTTCGGCTTCACCCGTACCGGGGGCAAACGCCGAGAAGGCGCCTGGCGAGTTGAGATTGCTCACGCCTGTGACCGTCAGCAACCCCTTGACGAGCCGTCAGCGCGTCCCTTTCGGGAGCTCGGGAGGCCGCGGTCGGGGCAGGCCGCCGCGGTGTCGAAGTTCCTTGTTCAGCGTGGGGAAGGGAGACGCGGTGGAGATCAGGCGCCAGGCACGGATGGAGCGCGTCGCGACGTCGAGTGTGATCGTGATCTCGACGTGGTAGGTGTCGTTCATCGTGAGGTGAAGGCCAGGACGGCCTGTTGCCGTGCCACCCGGGTGCGCGAGTAGGGTCGGGGGCTGCGTGATGGCTGAGGGCTGCACCCTGGCCTCCCGGCCCTTGTGAGGGCACATGCGTACGTGGTCTTCCTGGCCCCACCCGGGAACGGCGCATGGCATGCGCACGTACGGGAAGTGTCCGTACGCGCCGGGCACCGGGATGCGGCTCCGACGTCTCACGGGCAGTACAGCGGACCCCCGGGTCCGTACCCCCCACACACAAAGAGTCGCGCGTGCGCGGCCGCAGATCAGGAGCACCAGTGCAGGGCATCCCCCACATAGCCAGCACACCGCACGACGGGCGATTGTCGTCCGTACCCCCTGCCCGCAGGGAGCCGTACACGGCGCAGCACACAGGGCGGGACATGACACAGCGCATGCCGCACCGGGACGCGGTGTCGGCAACGGCGCCTCGTGTGACCCCGGCGGCACGGCGCCCCCAGGCAGCCGCCCCCCAACTCCCCGTGTTCATCAGCCAGTCGAGCTGGCGCAGGCGGGCGCTGCAAGGCGTGGCGCTGGCCGTGGGATGCGCCTGCGTCGGGTATCTGCTGTTCGTCGGCACGCTGATCAGCGGACTCCGGCAGCCCGTCGGCACGCACCCGCCGAGTATGAACGGACCGGTGCCTTCCGGCCCGGGCACCGGCACGTCGCAAGTCGGCCACGGCGCACCGGCCCGAGCCGAGGCACACCGGCCGCCGGCCAGGGCCCACGCGGACCGCGACGACCACCGCCGCCCGCCGGCCGGCAGATCCACCCCGTCGGCCGGAGGTCCGAAGCAGTGAGCCGGCACTCCGCTGTTCGGCGCCCGCCGCGCGGACACTGGCTGGTCCTCCTGTTGGTCCTCCTGGTGGTCGCCGTCACCCTCCTCTTCGAGGGCTGGACGACCCACCAGGTCGACGCCGCCCGCACCAAGCCGCCGTGCACCAGGCCGATCCCGCGCGAGGCGGACGACGGGAAGCCGCTGCTGCGGTTCGGCCCGCAGGGGGTCGCCACCGCGGCCATGCCGCCGGGGACCGTCGCGCTCACCTTCGACGGCGGGTTCGACCCGGTGTGGACGCCGCGTCTGCTCGATCTGCTGCGCAGGCACCATGCGCGGGCGACCTTCTTCGTCTACGGGAAGGACGCGGCCCGCTACCCGGAGTTGATGCGGCGGATTCTCCGAGAGGGGCACGAGATCGGCTCGTACACCTACAGCGGCGGCGACCTCGGTGTCGCCTCTCCGCTGCGCGCGCGGCTTGAGCTGTCGCTCACCCAGAGCGCTCTCGCGGGTGCGGCCGGCCTCAACACCACCCTGCTGCGGCTGCCGCACACCACGGCAGCGGACACGCTGTGCGGCGCCGAGTGGACGGCCGCGAAGCGCGCGGCGGCCCAGGGGTATCTGGTGGTCGCTTCCGATCACAAGGACCGCAAGCCGTGGCGGGGGGTGGTGACGCAGCACAGCCAGACCGACCTGGGCTACCACGAGGCGGAGGATCTTCTGCGGGACCGCAGTGTGAAGCGGTTCACCACCGTCAGCGGCGGGCTGGGACGTCTTTCTTTCCTCGACGAGGTCCCAGCCGCCCAGGAGATAAAGGGTGCGGGCCTGATCTGGTCGCAGCGGCTCGGGCACGCCTTCCTCACCGTGATGGTGTGGACGCTGACCCTCACGGGTGCGCTCGGCGTCCTGCGGATGCTCCTGTTCGCGGTGTTCGCCCGGCTCCACGTGCGCAGGCTGCACCGGTACCGGCCCGGCGCACCACGGCTGCGCGCGGTGCGGGACCCGGTGACGGTCCTGGTGCCCGCGTACAACGAGGAGGCCGGCATCGCCTCCACCGTGTACTCGCTGCTCGCTTCCACCCACCCGCATCTGCAGATCATCGTGATCGACGACGGCTCGACCGATGCCACCGCCGACATTGCCGAGGACATCGACGACCCGCGGGTGACGGTGATCCGGCAGCCCAACGGCGGCAAGCCCAGTGCCCTCAACACCGGCCTGGCACACGCCCGGCACGACATCGTCGTCATGGTCGATGCGGACACCATCTTCGAACCCGCGGCGCTGGCCCGGCTGATCCAGCCGCTCGCCCACCCGGCGGTCGGTGCGGTCAGCGGCAACACCAAGGTCGGCAACCGGCGCCGCCTGCTGGGCAAATGGCAGCACCTGGAGTACGTCCTCGGCTTCAATCTCGACCGGCGGATGTTCGAGGTCCTGGAGTGCATGCCGACGGTGCCGGGGGCGATCGGCGCCTTCCGCAGGGACGCGCTGATGGGCATCGGCGGCGTCAGCGACGAGACCCTGGCCGAGGACACCGACCTCACGATGGCGCTCTGGCGGGCCGGCTGGCGCGTGGTCTACGAGGAGTCGGCGGTGGCGTGGACCGAAGTGCCCAGCACGGTCCGGCAGTTGTGGCGCCAGCGCTACCGCTGGTGCTACGGCACCCTCCAGTCGATGTGGAAGCACCGTCACGCGGCGGTGGAGGTCGGCCCCGCCGGACGCTTCGGCCGACGCGTGCTGCTCTACGTCACGCTGTTCCAGATCGTGCTGCCGCTGTGCGCACCGGTCGTGGACCTGTTCGCCCTTTTCGGGGCGCTGTTCCGCGACCCCGTGGAGGCTGCCCTCGTCTGGTTCGGGTTCCTCGCCGTCCAGTTGGTCACCGCCGCGTACGCGCTGCGGCTCGACCGCGAACGGCTGCGCGTGCTGTGGGTGCTGCCGCTCCAGCAGTTCCTCTACCGGCAGTTGATGTACCTGGTGGTCATCCACTCCGTGACCACGGCGCTGCTCGGCACCCGCCTGAAGTGGCACAGCATGAAGCGCACCGGAACCGCCGACCCGTATCTGCTGGAAGCACCGTCCGCAGGGACGTCCGGAGATCCCGTCGAGGAACTGCCCCCGCGGCGGAGCCTGTCGTCGCGGTGAGGGAACGGAGGGGACGGGAGGGGAACCGGCGGGCGGCCGCGCGAGTCCGACCTGGGACATGACCGAGGGAGTTGACCATGACAGACCCGCTTGACCAGCGGGCCGGACGCACCACACCCACGGGGGAGCAGGGCCGGTACGGTGACGCCGGGAGCCGTCCCGTGCGCCGGGGGCCGGTGCGGGTGACGGGCGAACTGTGGCGCCCGGAGCCGGGGGGCGGCCGGGGACCGTACGTCGAGCCGGAGCTGTACGCCGATCCAGGTCTCTGCACCGATCCGGGTCCGTACGCCGATCCGGGTCCGTACGCCGGCCAGGGTCCGTACGCGGACCGGGAGGACGCTGCCGCGCGTGAGCGGTTCGCCGAACGCCCCAGCTCGCGCTACGGGCCCCGGCGCGCCCACGCCCGGCAGCCGAAGAAGCGCAGGAGGCTGCGGCGGGCGGCGCTCGTCCTGCTGGCCGTTGTGGTCGTCGCGGCGGGCGGCACGTACGGCTGGGCCGAGACCCGGCTCCAACGTGACGTCGCCCTCGGCGCGTACGGGGACCGTCCGCCGCCCGGCGAGGGCACCAACTACCTCATCGTGGGCTCGGACAGCCGCGACGGGCTCTCCGAGGGCGACGTGAAAGACCTGCACGCCGGTGGGGGCGGCGGGCGGCGCACCGACTCGATGATGTTGCTGCACACCGGGGCCCACGGAACCAGCATGGTCAGCCTGCCGCGCGACTCCTGGATCACCGTGCCCGGCCGCCTCGACACGTCGACGGGCAAGACCAAGCGGCCCGAGGGGGACAAGTTGAACGCCGCCTTCTCTTACGGCGGCCCCGAACTGCTCGTGCACACCGTCGAGAAGAACACCGGGCTGCGCATCGACCACTATGCGGAGATCGGCTTCGCCGGGTTCGTGAACATCGTCGACGCCATCGGCGGCGTTCGGATGTGCCTGGACCGGGACATCAAGGACGAGAAGTCGGGCGCCGATCTGCGCAAAGGCTGTCACACCCTGAACGGCAAGCAGGCGCTCGCCTTCGTCCGCGAGCGGCACCAGGAGAAGGAGGGCGACCTGGGCCGGTCGAGGAACCAGCAGAAGTTCCTGTCGACCCTCGCCCACCAGGCCGCCCGGCCCGACACCCTCTTCGACCCGCTGAAGATCGGTCCGGCCGTGCAGGCCGGGCTCGACACGCTCATCGTCGACAAGGACATGAGCCTGCGCGATCTCAGCACGATGTTCCGCGCCGTGCAGAGCGTCACGGGCGGACACGGCAAGCAGATCAACGTGCCCGTGTCCGGTATCGGTGTCCCCACGCCCAAGGGCAACGTACTGAAGTGGGACGCCAGGAGGTCGGCCCGGCTCTTCGACGACCTGCGGTACGACCGGCCGGTGACGGAGACGGGGAAGACGTCCCGGCATCGGGGCGGTGCCGTCAGCCACGCGCCGTCACGCGACGACCGCCCACAGCAGCAGGAAGAGCAGCAGGCCGAACGGTGACAGCAGGCTCGTGAGAACCAGGAGCGGCCCCGGTCAGGGCAGAGGGCGAACTGACCGGTCGGCCGCCACTCCAGCGCCTCCGCGGGCCTCTCCGGCGTCGCCGACGACATCCCGTTCGTCGCGACCATGGTCCTCATCACCAGTGATCCTGTCCCCAACTTGGGCGGCGAGAGTGCCCATATCCAGACAACATCGTGCGAGGCGGGGCCCCTGGGCGCCCCTGCCGAGCCGTTGGTGATCACTCATCAACGCCCCCGGTGTCGTGGATGCTGTGCGGGAAGGTCATTTGGGAATGGTCGAGGCGACGTCGTCGAGGGTGGCGTCCTTGACGAGTCCGGTGTCCTCCAGAACGTCCATATGGTCCTGGACGGTGTTGTTGGTTTGCGTGGCCAGTCGCCGGATCAGCGAGTTCTTGGTCGTGGCGCGCACCTCGCCGATGGTGATGAAGATCTTGCCGTGGGATGCACGCAGCAGGTCCACGAAGAGTTGGTCGAACGCTTGGCCCCGGGCGTTCTTCAGCTGATCCACCCAGCCCTGTTGTTCGGGGGTGGCCTGGTCGGGGATGGGCACGTTCAGCGCCTCGGAGTCCTCACGGGCCAGCTCGTCGAGCTTGCTGTGCCCTTCGAGCAGATGCATACCGGCGCGCTTGATGGCTTCGCTCGATGCGTGTGTCTGGGCGAGCCGCCCTGCCGGCATCTCCCACAGGCCGGCCTGCCGGACCTTGGTGAGGAAGATCTTGTCCAACGCGGAGACCGTGCCGGTGTTCCCACGAGGGCCGGCCAGGGCCGCGCTCGCGGCCGGCAGATCGGCAGAGACGGACTCGTCGGCAGAGCTGTTCCGCTGCCCCAGCCACACGGACACGGCAGCGATAACTGAGGTGAGGGCGAGTGCGGCGGCTATGAGGCGGCCGCGGTTCGAGGTGGGCCGGGGGTTTCGCGCGTGAGATTTCATCGTGCCTCCTGGATTGCGCGCGACGGATTGCCGAGGGGCGCAGCCGTCCGGGCGAGGGTGGGCGGTGCCACGCTAACCGTTGCACTAGGCAATGAAGCGGATTGAGCGACGATGCTCAAATCCGGCCGCCGGGCGGCGCGCGTGAGCTACGATCCCGCTCTTCGCGCCATGGCATGGGTGCTGGCTCCGGCCCTGCGGGGCGGATTCCTTGACCGGAGGTTCAGGGTTTCCGGATGCGGGATGCGGGATGCGGGATGCGGATGCCGGATTCCGTGAGGCTGAGGTGGACTCCACGGCGAGGGCCGCATCGCGGCAACGGTTGATGCCGGACGGACCGGAGCCTTCAAGGGCCCGCGCCGGACGTGGAGTTGCCAGGCGGCGTCAGGAAGAGAGCACCGGGCGGCCTCTCAGCCCGTAGAAGCACCGCTACCGACACCCGCTGAGTCGACGCCGTCAGGAGCGCACCTCGCGGACCACGGCCATCCAAGCCTTCGCCTTCGCCCTGGCCGATCTCTACCGAGATCGAAGCCGTCCCCCTGCTCGTCCGGCAGGTCGCATGGAGGGCCGGCAACGACGGCGGACGGTTCGTGAGGCGAAGCGTCCGTTGCCGCAACCTCAAGGGATGTACGGCTGGGCGACCCTGCCACGAGCCTCAGGCTCTGACTCTGATTCTGGACCGGCGGTGCGGACGGCCGGCGCCCTCTCGCGTCGGCCCTGCCTCCGGGGCTGATCACCGCCCGTCCCAGCTTTGCAGCTCTAAGTTACCGGCGGGCAACCCCTTGACGTCCATCACATGGCCGACAAAACTGCCGTGCAGCGGTCGACATTGTCGAACGGCGGACGGAATCGGAGCAGCGTCGCTCCGACTGGAGCTAGCCGGGTCCGGTCGACGAGCTGAATCGGCGCCTTCCTGCACCAGCTGGCTTCCCTGGACATCGAGCCCCGCCGCCACCGCACCGTATTGAGCCGCTCCAGGAGCACACACCGTGACCGACGCGCACACCGCGGGCCCGTTCATCGCCGCGATCGACCAGGGCACCACTTCCAGCCGCTGCATGATCTTCGACCGGGACGGCCGGACCGTCTCCGTCGACCAGAAAGAGCATGCACAGATCTTCCCCAGGCCGGGCTGGGTGGAGCACGACGCGGCCGAGATCTGGACCGACGTCCAGGAGGTCGTCGTCGGAGCCCTCCACAAGGCCGGGATCACCCGAGCCGATCTCAGGGCGCTCGGCATCACCAACCAGCGCGAGACGACTGTGCTGTGGGACAAGAACACCGGTGAGCCGGTCCACAACGCCATCGTCTGGCAGGACACCCGCACCGACGCGCTCTGCAAGGAGCTCGGCCGGAACGTCGGCCAGGACCGCTTCCGCCGGGAGACCGGTCTGCCGCTGGCCTCGTACTTCGCCGGCCCGAAGATCCGCTGGCTGCTCGACAACGTCGAGGGCCTGCGCGACCGCGCCGAGCGCGGCGAGATCCTCTTCGGCACGATGGACTCCTGGCTGATCTGGAACCTCACCGGCGGCGTCAACGGCGGCCACCACGTCACCGACGTCACCAACGCCTCGCGCACCATGCTGATGAACCTCCACACCATGGAGTGGGATGAGCGCATCCTCGCCTCCATGGATATCCCGGCCGCCGTCCTGCCGGAGATCCGCTCCTCCGCCGAGGTGTACGGCATCGCCGGCGGAGTCCTGTACGGGGTGCCGGTCGCCGCCGCTCTCGGCGACCAGCAGGCGGCGCTGTTCGGCCAGACCTGTTTCTCCGAGGGCGAGGCCAAGTCCACGTACGGCACCGGCACCTTCATGCTGATGAACACCGGCCACCAGCCCGTCAACTCCCACAGCGGCCTGCTGACCACGGTCGGCTACCGGATCGGCCGACAAGCGCCCGTCTACGCATTGGAGGGCTCCATCGCGGTCACCGGTTCGCTCGTCCAGTGGATGCGCGACCAGATGGGCCTGATCAACAGCGCGGCCGAGATCGAGACCCTGGCCAGTACGGTCGAGGACAACGGCGGCGCCTACTTCGTGCCGGCCTTCTCCGGCCTGTTCGCCCCCTACTGGCGCTCCGACGCGCGCGGTGTCATCGCGGGCCTGACCCGTTACGTCACCAAGGCGCACATCGCCCGCGCCGTTCTCGAGGCCACCGCCTGGCAAACCCGCGAGATCGTCGAAGCGATGCACAAGGACTCCGGCGTCGCCCTGGCCGCGCTGAAGGTCGACGGCGGCATGACCTCCAACAACCTGTTGATGCAGACCATTTCCGATGTCCTCGACGCGCCCGTGGTCCGTCCGCTGATCGCTGAGACCACCTGCCTCGGGGCCGCGTACGCGGCCGGACTGGCCGTCGGCTTCTGGCCGGACACCGATGCGCTGCGCGCCAATTGGCGCCGGGCCGCCGAATGGACCCCCCGGATGGAAGCGGCGTCCCGTGAGCGCGAATACCAGCACTGGATCAAGGCAGTCGAGCGGGCCACCGGCTGGATCGAAGAGGAGCACTGAGGACGGGATGAACAGCCTGCACAGCGACCAGCCCCTGAGCGCGTACCCCGCCCCCGGCCGCGCCGAGACCCGTGAGCGACTGTCTCGGGCGACCTACGACCTCCTGGTGATCGGTGGCGGCATCCTGGGCATCTCCACCGCCTGGCACGCCGCGCAGGCCGGACTGCGGGTGGCCCTGGTGGACGCCGGCGA